>DYIZ01000172.1 GCA_020723385.1 Candidatus Aquidulcis sp. | reverse complement strand
TGATAGAATCTGGGCGGTCTTTTCATCCCAAATAAAAAGGAATCATCGCCATGCCCACCCCCCTCCTCCGCGCCACCCCCGAATCGCAAGGCATCGCCTCGTCCGCTATTGCCGGCTTTGTCCGCGCCGCCGAAAAGCTCGAAAGCATCCACAGCTTCATGCTGCTGCGGCATGGCGTGGTGGCTGCTGAGGGCTGGCAGCGGCCCTATCGCCCCGAAGCCCCGCACATGCTGTTTTCGCTCAGCAAGAGCTTCACCTCCACCGCAGTCGGGCTGGCTGTTTCTGAAGGCCGGCTGACGGTAAATGACACGGTGCTCTCATTCTTCCCCGAAGATGCCCCCCGCAAGATCAGCCCCAACCTGGCCGCCATGCAGGTGCGTCACCTGCTCTCGATGTCCACCGGGCACGACCAGGATGTCACCGACCGCACCCTGCGCTGCCGGGACCGCAACGCCCCGCGCGCCTTCCTGTCGCTGCCGGTGGAGCACGCCCCCGGCACGCACTTCGCTTACAACAGCGCCGCCAGCTTCATGCTCTCGGCCATCGTGCAAAAACTCAGCGGCCAGACCCTGCTCGATTACCTCACCCCGCGCCTGTTCGAGCCGCTCGGCATTCAGGGTGCAACCTGGGAAAGCTACCCCGGCCATGATGGCGCGCCGATCAACTTCGGCGGTTGGGGATTGAGCATCACCACCGAAGACATCGCCCGGTTCGGACAGTGCTACCTCCAAAAAGGCGTGTGGAACGACCAGCAGATTGTCCCTGCCGCGTGGGTGGAAGCCGCCACGACCAAACAAGTCTCCAACGGCGACAACCCTGAAAACGACTGGAACCAGGGCTACGGCTACCAGTTCTGGCGCTGCCGCCACAACATCTACCGCGGCGACGGCGCTTTCGGGCAATTCTGCATCGTCATGCCCGACCAGGATGCTGTGCTGGCGATCACCGCCGGTGTGCATGAAATGCAGGCTGTGTTGAACGTGGTTTGGGATGAATTACTGCCTGCGATTGGAGACGATCCCCTCCCGGCGGATGACGCCGCCGCCCGGAAGCTGGCGCGCACCCTCGAAAATCTCGAGCTGACTCCACCGCAGGGGGCCGCTGAATCCCCAGTGGCGGCGCGCCTCTCGGGGAGGACGTACCTCTTCGAGCGCAACTACGAAACCCTGCACTCGCTCAAATTCGATTTCGAAGCCAACCGGTTGACTTATCGCCTGCTCGGCGGGGGCAAGCGGCGCGGCAGCCACACGCTGACTTTCGGACGCGGCGAGTGGGTGGAGGGCGTCGCTGTTCTGGGTGGGCATGTTCCTCAAAAAGTTGTTACCAGCGGCGTTTGGAAAGCCGAAGACACCTTCGAACTGACCCTGTGCGCCTACGAAACCCCCTTCACTGCAACCATCACCTGCCGTTTCGATGGGGATAAGCTCTTTTACGATTTCAAATCGAACGTGAGTTTTGGGCCGTCAGAGCGCCCGCAGTTGGTGGGGAAAAGAGAGCCGTAAATTTGATAGCCGTGCGTGTGAAGCGCGCACGGCTATCAAATTTGCGGATTCTCATTCCACGGGGGGCGAAGTTCGGATTGTTACCAGCGCCTCGCCCCGCACCGCCGGCCCCGCGCCGATGCAAATCTCCGCACCGTCCGGTGAGATGTGGGCCAGGAAATACGCTTTCACATCCTCGTTAGCGTAAGCGTACCCGCCGCCGTGACGGGAGGCCAGCAAGCCGAGCAGGAAGCGGCGCGGGTCGCGGGCGGCGCGGGGGTTTGCCAGCGCGGCGCGGGTGCGCGTCACACGGCCTTCGTATTTTCGCAGCGCCATGCCTTGCAGCCGCTCGTAGGCCGCGCAGGGATGATCTTTATCCGAGATGGTGTTGGCCTGGAACAGGAAGCTGCCCGGCGTCTCGCCGAGGCTGGTTTCGATCCATTCGTCGCAGGAAAATTCGACTTTCGTTGCGGTGACTTTTCCAGCGCGGGGCTGCACGGCGGTGATGGTGTACGCGCCCCAGAACGGGGCCAGCGCGGCGACGACTTCTTGCGGGGATGTTTCGGCGCCCAGCCGCCAGGCCACCCAGCACGGAACGTGGGAGAGCACCTCGTCTTTGTTGGTATCCCACTGGGCGAAGAGTGTATCCACGGCCTGCACATACCCCTCCCGGTTCCAGCCAAACGTCGAGCCGGGCAGCACCTCCGGGTAGACGAAGGCGCCCAGGGCTTGCATCTCGCCATCCTCATCGGGGAATTTCAGCGTCGCCACACGCAGCTTGTCGAATCGCTCGCCAATGATGATTTCACGGTTTTCCTCGGTGTGCCACAGCAAAAGAGAGCCGTCGGACTGGCGGTAAACGCCGGTCTGGCATGCGCCCTCGTCGCCTTGCAGCCATAATCCCAGGTCGGCGGGTGTCACCGGCAAGCCGTCCACCAGCAGACCTTCCAGCCGGGGATGGCGGAAATCGGTCAGCCCCGCGCCGTCCAGCCAGGCATCGAAGCTGGCGAGGTATTCCTGCAAAGCCAGGCGGATGCGCGGCGGAACGTTGGGTGCAGCCATCCGGGCGGAGGCGTTGCGGTGGCACTGCCGCAGCAGGCGGATGTGATCGGCGAGGGCAGGGGATTCGATTTTGCTGAGTTTGTCAGCGAGCAGGGCATGGACTTTGATGCGCACTTCTTGCCCCAACATCCGGTGGGCCGAAGGTAAATCGTCAGCGGCGAAATCCATTGGCGCAATCGGGCCAAGTTTGGCTTTGATATCGAGAAGCTGCTGGGTGGTGTGGCGTTGGCTCATAGATGTTCCTTTTTGGCTGTCAGCGGTCAGCTTTCAGCAGTCAGCGGCAGGCTCAGGGTGACCCGTGTGAATTCATTCGGAGCGCTGTCCACAGCCAGCGTACCTCCGACGACTGCCAACAGGGTGCTGTGGAGGGCGATGCCCTGACCGGCAATACCTTGCCCGCTGATGCTATGCGAATTCCGCTCCGGTGTCAACCCGACGCCGTTATCCTCGATGATAACCTCGATCTCCTTGCGGCTGCCCGAGCGATGGATGAGTCTGATTTCGATCCGCAAATTCAATGGTCTCTCGCTGCCGGCGTGTCGGGCGTGGCGCGCCGCGTTGCGCATGGCCTCGCGCGCTGCGTAGAACAGCACTTCGGCCTCCAACGGCGGGATGTTTTGCGCCTGTTGTTCGGCCTCAGCTTCGGCTTCCCAGATCACGGTGTCGAACGCCCCGCGCAGCTCCTCATCGGCCACCCGGCGCAGCGCCCCGGCCAACCCCAGCCGCGCCACTTCGGGCGCGGCCACCGCTGGCAGATCGTGCAATAAGTCGGCGATACGGCGGTGGGCTTCGCCGAGAGTCTCGATGGCCTCTGTTACCGCTGCGGGCTGCCCGGCTACCCCTGAGAGTGACAGCATGGCGGCGTGCAGGCGCGGCAGCACATCGTCATGCAGGCTGCGGCGGGTGCGCCGGTCGTCCACCTGCGACTGCGCCAGCCGCTGGCGCTGCAAGACCATCAGCCGCCGCGCCATCTCGGCCCCGGCTTGCACATCGAGCAGCCGCTCGCCGACGGCCTGGGCGATCTCGATTTCCTCCTGGGCAAACGGCCCGCCGTCGCGCTTCTCTCCCAGCAGCAGCACCCCAATCAGCCCGCGTTCGCTCCACAGAGGTGTCGCCCAGGCAAAGCCATCGTATTGCGATGGTTCGAGCGGCGTCAGCATGGTTTTTGGGTCGGTGAATTGAGCGGTTATGCTGTTAATGGGGGGCAGCGACTCTCTCTCTCGCCGGGAAAGGTCGTGGGGAGAGGTCGCCCTCTTGGCCGGATATTCCAATTCATCTCCCACCAGCGGGGCCAACGGGCCGATTGCTACCAGGCGGGCGCGGCGAGCGCCCAAAACATCGGCGCACAGCGCCCGGAATGGCCTCTCCACGTCAGCTTCGACGGGCGTTGCAGCCATCAACCGATCGTAAAGCCCCTGGCTGGTGACGAATGGGCGCAGACTCTGGATCAGCCGCTCCCGCTCGGCGAACAACCGCCAGCTCAACAGCGCATAGAATGTCGTCATCAGCAGTACAGCCAGCAGCAGCCCATAAATCGTGCGCAGGTGGATGGTCAAACTCCAGCCCACCACTACGCTTGTCCCTGCCGCCAGGATAACGGCGCGCTGCCAGCCGCGCGCCAGCCCGCGGCGGGGGAGCGTCTTGCCGGTAAAAATTTCGTACGCTACCACCGCCTGCCCGAGCAATATGACTGCCATGCCGATCAGTCCGGCAATCGTCAGATCGAGCAGGCCGATCGTTACGACCGTTTGCCCCTCGAATACCCCGCGCGTCACATTCAAGATGATCCACACCATTGCCCCGCTCACCAGCAAGCACACCGCCAGCAGTGTGACCGAGGCGGCGAACAGCCAGGGGCGGGCGCGCTGTCGGGCTGCTTCACCCATGGCCCGCGCTGAAGGGCCGGGGCGGCGCAGCGCGTCGAGCGACAGCGCCATGCACAGAATGATATAGATCGGGAAGATGAGGATGAGCAGGGGGATGCCGCCAACCGAAGGGGTGGCAGCCAGATCGTAGGAAGCCAGTTGAGAAAAAGAAGGCAAAGGGTTGGCAAGAACCAGCATCCCGAAGATGACAGCCGTCCCAATGGTGATCAAACCGAACCATACCCGCTGGCGGTGAATGCCTCCTCGTTGGCTTCGTATAGCCGATCCTGGAAACCGCGGGTTCTCGGGAACGGGGGATTTTTCCCAAAAGCCGGAATACCACAACATGACGGCGTACCAGCCATACGGCAGCGCCACCACCGGCGCCCAACCCACGTGCCACCAGAAATCCATCCCTGGCGAGAACAAATCGCCCCCGTGGCCGAGAATTGCCGTGTGGCTGATAAAAAACGCCCCGCCGGTGAGCAGCCCGCCTCCCGCCAGCCAGATCCCCCACACTCGTTTTTCCGCGTTGAGCAGCACTGTCAGTCCCAGCCAGATCAGGATGATGGTGTTGAACAGTGAGACGGCGAGGATCGCCCAATCGAGGAGAAAGTTACCAGTCATCCGTTATCATCCAAATCAGTACGGCTCAGGGCTGGAGGTCATGATCGTGTTGTGGAATGTGATCGCGCCACTGTTTCCGTCCAGATCGAACACGTACCACCATCTGCCGTCGCCCGAAGTGGGGACATAATAATCGCCGATCAGCCCGGTCGAGTCGTAAACCTGGATATGCGCGCCGGAGGCAATGATCGTCGCGTCGTTAGAATAATTATAAACTGCATAGCGATAGGTTCCGCCGAAACGCTGCTTGATCGTAATGGTTTCCGGCCCATAGCTTTGCCGGTCGTCCACATCGAGGCAGGTGTAAGGGTCAGCCGAACAGCTTCCTTTGTGGTTCCAATAGACATGATACGGATGGCTGGATGGCAGCCACAGGTGGGAATCCAGGTCTCTCGGGTTGGCGCCCCAGGTCAGAACGATGCGCATCTCGCCCTGGGCCAGCGACGGCGACAAGACGAAATTCGATTGAGCAGTCTGGTTGGCGTTGACGGTGACGCCCTGATCGAGAGACGTATAGCCCCCGGCGGAAGCCCGCACCGTCTGAGCGCCGGTGGGGACGTTTGACAGTGTGTAATTTCCTGAGCCATCGGTGCTGGTGCAAGGGCTGCCGCTGGCCAGGCAGACGCTGGCCCCGCCGATGCCTTGCGCGGTCACAGCGCTGACCACCTGCCCGGAAACGCTGCCGTATTGCTGGAGCGAGGTGAGATAGAAGTTTAGTTCATTCGAAGGCCCCAGGGTGATCAAAATATCAGTTCCGCCACTTTGATAACCACCCGCCGAAGCGCTTACCGAATACCAGCCGATAGGAATATTGTAAAGGTTATACAATCCATTCGAATCCGTTGCGCCGCATGGCCCGGTAGGCCACACGCATACGGTTGCACCTTGAATCGCCAGCGATGTCCCACTATCATACACGCCTCCATGCAGATCGCCGATCAGCGGAGGCCCGTAGACGACCGGCAAAAAGATCATGTTTTGGACTGTGACCATCATCGTGTCCGTAACAAGCCCGACGGGGTTGCGAACGGTTACGGAAATGGGGTATGTTCCCTGCTGATCCCAACTGTAAACCGCTGTGGGACCGCTCGAGCCATTGCTCCAGGTGATAGTGATCGGCTCCAGAGCGTTCAGCGGCGTGGTGGACGCCGAGTACACATTGTTTTGGTCTGCCCCCACGATCTGTGGCCCCTGAATAGATGCGCCACTGAGGGGAATTGGCGTCAGATAGGCGTACTTTAGCGTTTGGCCGCCGTAGCTGATGTGCGGCCGATCCTGAGTATCCAGCGCCAGGTCGCCATAGTTGTCCAAGTTTCCCAGGTAAACGATGAATTCGTTGTGCCACCCGGAATCATCCTTGAGCGCATATTTCAGCCGCCAACCCACGCCGGAATGGAGATCAATATAGCTGAAATGCGGCTGCCCGGCCGAGTTGATGGCGAGCGAGTTTTCCATGGATCCACTGAGGCCGGAGAAAACAGTCTCGAGCTGCCAGGCATAACCGTCGAAGGTGGCAAACTTCAACGCATTGCCGGTGTTACCATGGATGATTTGCGGGTGACCGTGCTCATCCAGGGCCTGCGACACAGCATAACCGCCTGTGTCCACGATTTCCGTCAGCCAGGCGCCGCCATCGAAGAAGGCATGTTTCAAATGCTGATTCGGATTAATCCCACCGCCATAGCTGATGTGCGGAAGGTCCGCATCATCCAGGGCAATCGAGTTGTATTTCCCGAAAGCTCCGACGCTGTCCACCGTTGCGGTGATCCATTGTGCGCCGTCGAAGCGGGCGTATCTCAGCTCGCCACAGATATAGGGTATGTAACCGCAATAACTGATATGGGGAAGATCAGCAGAATCAAGCGCCAGGGAAGTATACATATCCCAGCTATAATTCGAAGAAGCCAAAGCATCAATCGCTTCGACCTGCCAGCTCGCGCCGTCGAAATAGGCATATTTCAGGGTGTCGTGCTCCAGCGCATCCATATAGCTGATGCGCGCCTTTCCGGTCGAGTCAAGCGCCAGCGAGACGTGGTATCCCCCGCGGTCAACGATGGCAATCTGCCAATCCAGGCCGTCGAAGGCCGCAATTTTGAGGTAATCACAGTCATCACTGTCACCAGGGTTCGAAGAAGGTTTGCGGGTACAGTAACTGATCTGCGGCCGGTCATTTTCATCCAGAACGATGTCGGCATATCTCCCGGTGTATCCGGCGTAATCTACCATCTCGTTCTGCCAGCCCGAGCCAGCGAAGGTAAAAACGCGCAACTGGGGTGACTGCGCCACAACGAGGGTAGGATGGTCGCTGGAATTCAGCGCCAGCGAGAGGGCAGTCTGGTTGGAGCCGAACCCCGCCAGATCCTCGAACTGCCAGTCTGCGCCATCAAAATGCGCAATCTTGATAGCCTCGGATGCAAAATAGGCGATAGATGGCCGGTTAGTAGAATCCAGGGCCAGGGAGGTATGCGCGCCGAGGTCGCCCTCGGTGTCAACTGACTGCTTCTGCCAGGTTGCCCCATCGTAGTAGGCATACTTTAAATCCTGGTTAGTCTCGTCATAATAGCCGATGTGCGGGTGGTTAGCGCCGTCCAGGGCAATCGAAGCGTATTTCCCGACCAGGTTGGATGGATCTACGGTCAAGATCTGCCAACTTGCTCCAGTATAATGAGCATATTTCAGATGCGTGCTGCCATAATAGGCGATGTGCGGCAGGCCAGAGTCATCCAGGGCCAGCGAGGTAAATTGCCCCATCTCTCCCGCGCCATCCACCGGTTCGATCACCCAGGCTGATCCATCGAAAGAAGCGTATTTCAAGCCTGTGTTGGCGACATCGTAATAACTGATATGGGGATGACCGGCGGCATCCACCGCAATCGAAGTGTGTTGCCCCACGTCCCCGGCGCTGTCCACGGTGGCCGTAACCCATGTCGAGCCGTCGAAATGAGCGTAGCGCAGATCGCCGTGGGTCTGGTCGTAATAGCTGATGTGCGGCAGATCGTTGTCATCCAGCGCCAGCGCTGCATAACTTCCCACGTTTTCGGCAGAGTCCACCACTTTGAAATGCCAGGATAGCCCATCATACCTGGCGTAAGTCAGATTAATTTGACCATAAGCCAAATGGGGATGGCCGGCGGCGTCCAGCGCCAGGCTGCGGTCAGTCATCAGATCGAACGTTTTGTAGGGATCAACCTCTTCGAGCGTCCACTGCCAGCCTGGATGAGTTTCTGAAGCCTGGTTATCCAGAATAGTGATTTGATCCGGGGAAGGCGCTGGGGCGCTATTAGCCGGTGAAGTAAATTTCCCCCAGGCGAGCAACACAATCAGGAAAGCGAAAATACCGGGCAACACGAGCATCGAGCGCTTCATTGCGACCTCCCTTTTCAGTTGGAGAAATGTGGCTCTCCTGTTGAAAACGGGAGGAATCCCCAGATTTGGGGTGTGAGAGTGGGCTTCGCCCACTCTCACACCCCAAATCTGGGGCACTTTCCCGCCGAAAGCGGCAGAGCCAGAAATATGTATTGTGAAAGTTGGATGGCGCGGCGGCGAAGCAGGTAATACCTTTACAATACATCAATTGGAGATGCCGTGTCAAGGGTTGACTTTGAGTTGTGTGTGGAATGAGCGAAATCGTTCGTTTTTCCTTTTTATTGCGCAAACGGCCGGGCAAAACGCTGTTCGTAGACCCCGTTGCGTTTCAACATATCGTCGAAGTAACCGTGAGCTACCGGCAGGCGCAGGAAAACCCGAAACACCGGGTCCAGGATGGCGGGGAAACGCTCGGGTTTGGCGATCTTTTGAAGAATTGCCGTATCCCATTGGCCGGAGGCGGCCAGACCGCTCCCCAGGGTTTGTAATCCATCGAACAGGTCGCGCGTCATCTCGGGCGGCATCATCCGTATCCCCTCGCCGTTGCCTTTGACGATCGTGCCCAGGTAGGGCGATCCCAGCCGGGAAGCCAGTTTTTCCAGGTATCGCTCCACGTAGCGCGAGTGCAGCCCCTCGGGAAAGCCTGACTGCACCAGGAATCCGAGCGGTGGGTTCTTCTGGCCGACGCGCGGGGCGAGCGCCTCGATGAAGTGCTTGACCACCCCCGGCATGGCGTCGGTGTAGAGCGGGAGACCGAGAATGGCGCACTCGGCGCTGGCAAAAGCATCCACCATTTGATCGGTTTCTTTCATTCGCACGAGGTGATGGATTTCGACTGGCCCGCCGAAGCCTTTGGCGATCTGGTCGAACATGATGGGCGTGTTGCCCCGCCGGCCGCGCGGCGACCCATTGAAGAACGTCAACCGGGCTGGAGGGGGTATGGTTTCCCCCGTGGTGGGCGACAAACGTTGGGGAAGCGGGATCGTTTTCGGCTTCGGTGAAGCGACCCTCCGGGCCGCCTCAATCACCGGCGTTTCCGAAGTCAGCGTAAATTCCAGGCGCGTCTTGAAATTGATCGCCGTGCGGCCGAAAATATCGCCGATGATTTGCAGGTCAAGCGCATCGGTGTCGGCTTCCTTTTCGACCAGCAGGCCGACGCGGGGATAGCGTGCGTAACGCTTCAAATGATGCGCCTCGCCGTAAGCCACCTCCATGTATGGGTGGATCAACGGCAAATGCTTATCTATCGCCATCTTGAGCAGCTCGGCGGGGAAACCCATCTTCAGCGGAGCGGCCCACAGAGTGAAGTCAGACTGGATCACCGCCTGGCCGATGTCGAGCGATGCGTCGCGCGACGAGCATTCGCCGGGGGTCTTGACCCAACAGCCCCAGCAGCCGATGCAGTGGTGCAGCGGGAGGGCGCGCAGGTCAATTTGGGTGACCGTATGCCCGGCGGTTTCGAGGACGGTTTTCAACTGCGACAGGTAATTGTCGAACGCGGCCGGTTGGGGGTTGCCGTTGAGAATGGTTATTTTCATGGGAGACTCCTTTTGTTCAATGGGATTGGCGATTTTATTCATGAACCACATGACCGATCTCCAAACTCAGTGGATCACAATTTGCTCCCGCTGGACGATAGTCCGGCGGCCTGAGCGTGGACTTTCGTCCACTTCGAGCAGGAACCTGTGATCTGACTTGAAAATAGATTTTCATCCCTGGTGGTGAAAATGTATTTTCATGACGACTACTGAGATTCAGCAGGTCACAATTTTCTCCCGCTGGACGATAGTCCGGCGGCTAAAGCGTGGACTTTCGTCCACTTCGAGCGGGAATCTGTGATCTGAGACTGTTTCATCCGACGTGTCAGCCCTATTTCCCGGCGCTGAACGAATAGCGAATCGCCTTTTTGGCGCAGTTGTCCACGCAAGTGCCGCACAGGATGCACTCGGCGTTTTCCATTTTCTCAATCTGAACCATTGCATTGACCTCCAAACTCATCGGGCAGTTGCTGGTGCATTTTTTGCAATCGGCGCAGGCGGAAGCATCCGCGACGAGCCGCAGGGATGGCCAGCCAAAACGGTTGCGAATCCAGCGCCCGATCATCATAAAGGGGGCCATCCAGCAAATCGTGTGACAGCCCGCCCGCCGCCCGACGAAGATCGCCAGACCGACGAAAAGACCGATGACCACGTAATAGATCACATATGCGAAGATGATCGGCCGATCCGCCGACCCGGCTACCGAGATGCCGCATTGCGCGTGGTAGAGTAGATCAATGGTCTTGTACCCGCCCGACGAGATCGCCAGCCCGACGATGATCGCCACCCACGGAATCCAGATCAGCCATTTGATCCAGTCCACCTTGCGGCCGCGGTGTTCTGTACCGCCGATTGCCTTGTTGTTCACCGGCTCGACGATTTCCTGCATCCCGCCGCCGGGGCAGACCCATCCACACCATAGGCGTCCCAGGAACAGCGAGGAGAGAAACATCAACCCGAATATGACCAGGCTGCCATTAATGATGCCGTTCGCTGCTCCGTCAATAATGACATAGGGAGAGAAGAAGTTCATCGTGACCGGGAACGAGAGGAAAGTGAGAATGACGAGCGCCTTGCGGATACGCTGGCGGGTGGGAAGCTGTTTGAGCATGGCCATTTTCCTTTACTGCGGCGGCAAGTGGCCATTCTTGATGCGCTCGACGATGCTCTCGGCCCATTCCAGGTTGGAGCGCATGTTGGCGATGCCGTTTTCGAGCGTCAGCAGCCAGAAGAAATGCTCGCGCGGCGAGGTGATTTCATCCTGGTAAGGGCCGAGCTGCCCGGGAATTTGATCATATTGGGCGAGTATGGCGCGCATGATCGCAGCGAACCCCTCGAATTTGGCAATCAGCGCCTCATCCGAAAGCTGCCCGGCAAAGAAGATCTGGATCAACGGGGCGCTGCGCGGCTCGCCCATGGGGGGCGGCCCAGAAAGCCATTGCATCAATTCGGCGCGTCCCGCGTCCGTGATGTGATACACCTTGCGGTCTGGCCGGTCTTCCTGGGGTATTTTTTCCATCTCCGCCCAGCCGTTTTCGGTCAGCCGGGAAAGCGTGCGGTAAATCTGGCTTTGGTCGGCAGGCCAGAAATGCCGGATGGAAGTATCGAAAATCTTTTTCAGATCATAGCCGGTATAAGGGTGGTAGTTGAGAAATCCGAGGA
Source organism: Candidatus Aquidulcis sp. (assembly GCA_020723385.1). Taxonomy (GTDB): domain Bacteria; phylum Chloroflexota; class Anaerolineae; order Anaerolineales; family UBA4823; genus DYIZ01. Next base: position 3,242 of record DYIZ01000172.1, on the reverse strand, counting down.
TAGCGTATTCAAGGGACATACTGGATACTTCCTATATATGCTAAGTCTTATATTGTATACGTCGTATAATAGCAGGAGTTGCACAGATTGTCAATCCCCCGATAGAAAATTGGACGCGGATGGACGCGAAAAAGCGGAACGACTCAATTGTAAATCCAGATGCTCGATTCCGCGTTCGTCGGCGCTCGTCCGCGCCCAATGGTTTCTGGTCGTTGCGCGGTTGATATTAAATCCGGCGGCGTCTCAGGCGGGCCAGGTAATAGATGATCGCCCCGGGAGGATATCCTGCGCCAAAGATCAACAACGGCCAGCCTAAAACAGTCTCTTCGATAATATCAACGCCAATACAGCCGATCAATAAGGCCGCTATCGGCCCAATCACAAGGAAGAATAGAATTGCCAGCGGATTCATTTGCGACTCCTTGCGCCAATCAGGCGCAGTTTAGCGCTCTCTGTGATCAAGAGGCTTGTCATCCCAGCGATTACCGCCGCTAACAGTTCCCAGGCATGCAAATGACCAAAACTAAAGATATCGCGCAGCAATGGTACAGTGACCGCCAGCCCCAGAAATAGGAAGGTCCCGGCGGTTACCCACCACAGGGCGCGGTTGGGGACACGCAGCGTTGCCAGGATCGAGCGGGTCCACGAGCGGTTGGTGAAGATCAAACCCAGGTTGCCGATCACCAGCGTGACGAAACTCATCATGCGCGCTTCGCCTTCGCCCAGCTCGCGCCCCAACACCCAGGCGTAGATACCCACCACCAACGCCAGCACGCCCAATCCCTGCCACAATCCGATCCCCACCATCTTTCGCCCAAACAGCGGTTCATCCAGTTTGCGCGGCGGGCGCTGCATGATATCTTTTTCCTCGTCTTCCATCTCGAAGACCACCGAACACGCCGGGTCAATGATCAATTCCAGGAACAGGATGTGCACCGGCAGCAGCGCCAGCGGCCATTTGAACAGCACCGGGATCAGCGACATGCCGGCGATGGGGAGATGCACGGAAAAGATAAAGGTGATGGCTTTCTTCAAGTTATCGTAGATGCGCCGCCCCACCCGCACCGCCTGGACGATGGAAGCAAAATTATCATCCAGCAGCACCAGCGCGGCGGATTCGCGCGCCACATCGGTGCCGCGCCCGCCCATGGCAATGCCGATGTGGGCCGCTTTCAGGGCCGGGGCATCGTTCACGCCATCGCCGGTCATTGCCACCACCTCGCCATTGGCTTTGAGCGCCTTCACCAGGCGCAGTTTTTGCTCCGGCACGGCGCGGGCAAAAATGCAGGTCGTTTTGATGCGCTCCTGCAACTCGGCGTCGTCCATCACATCCAATTCGGGGCCGGTTATTATCTGGTCAAGTGGTTTCAGCCCGATCTTCTCGGCGATACTGCGAGCGGTGGCGGGATAATCGCCGGTGATCATGATCACGCGGATTCCGGCGGTATAGCAATCTTTCACGGCCTCAGGGACGCCGGGCCGCACGGGGTCGGCCAACCCCAGGAGGCCCAGGTACTCGAAGGTGAAATCGTGCTGGGTTTCAGGGAGTTCTGTGGGCCGGAAGATCGCCCGTCCCACTGCAATGACACGCAACCCATGGTTCGCCATACGATCAATTTGAACGGCCATCTTTGCCTGTTGGGATTCGTCGAAATGGCACAGATCGGCCACCGCCTCGGGTGCGCCTTTGACCGCGATCACGTAATCTTCCCCGTTGGGTGACTGCCACACCCGCGACATCGCCATCAGATCGGGGGAAAGCGGGTATTCCCGTAGAAATTTCCAGTCTCTGTGAATATGCTCGGTATGGAGCAGCGTGCGCCCGCCCAATTCTTGCATGGCCTTTTCCATCGGGTCGAAGGGATCGGCGGGGGAGGCCAGGATGCTGTATTCCACCACCTCGTGCAGGTTCTCTGGCAGAGCGGTTGGCGTATGTTCGACATCGAACACGTCACCGTTGATGGCGATCTTGGTGACCGTCATCCGGTTGAGAGTCAGCGTGCCGGTCTTATCCACGCACAGGGCGGTCGCCGCGCCGAGCATTTCGATGGCCGGGACACGCCGGGTGAGCACCTGGCTGCGGGAGATGCGCCATGCCCCCAGGGCCAGGAAGATCGTCAGTACCACAGGGAATTCTTCGGGCAAGGTGGCCATCGCCAGGGTGATGCCTGCCAAAAAGCCCTCCAGCCAGTTGCCGCGCGTCAGGCCGAAGATCACCACCACCAGCACGCACAGGCTGACGCCCACGATGGCGAAGTTGCGCACGATTTTGGCGGTCTGGCGCTGAAGCATGGTATCTTCGGGCGCCAGGATTTGCAGCGCCTTGCCGATTTTGCCGATCTCGGTGCGCGCCCCCGTGGCGTGGACGCGGGCGATGCCCTGGCCTTTGACCACCAGCGAGCCAGAAAAGGCGAACGGCAGATCATCGCCGCCGGGGCGGGTAATTTGCTGCTCCCCATTCCACGCTTTCTTGCGCACCGGCGCCGATTCGCCCGTCAGCAAGGATTCATCCACACTCAAATTGGTCGCCGACAGGAAAGTGCAATCCGCCGGGATGCGATCGCCCTCGGCAATCAGGACGATATCATCACGAACAACCTCGCGCCCAGCGATACGCTGCTGCTTGCCATCCCGGATGACCAGCGCCCGCGGGCTGGAGAGATCCCGCAGGGCTTCGAGCGCCCGCTCGGTCTTCCGTTCCTGGTAGAAAGTGATGCCGATGATCACGAACACGAACCCCAGAAGCATGAGGGCTTCTTCGGGATCGCCCAGCGCCAGGTATAACCCGCCGCACACGATCAGCAGCAGGAACATCGGTTCGCGCACGATTTCCCACAGGCTGTGGAGGATGGTGCGTTTTTTAGTCATTGGCAGCTCGTTATAACCGTTCTGCGCCAGGCGTTCGAGAGCCTCCTGTTCCGTAAGGCCCTGGATGGTCGTTTCGTCGAAGGTGGACATGGTGTATCGGTACTCCTGAAATTATGGTTTGGTACGGGTGTATCACATTATGGTTAGGCCGCGTAGTAGTTTTTTTCTCTTAATGAGAGCGTTCGGAAACTCGCTGCCAGGCCCGCCGTGGATTGAAATCCACGGCTAGTGTGATAAAGTCCGCTGAAGCGGACTGGAAACAGCACTTTTGAGCCATAACATGGTCTTGGCAGCCGCCTTCAGGCGGCTTTGACAGGATAGCCAGGGGGTTTCAACCCCTGGCGTTGGCGCAAAGTTAGTTTCCGAACGCTTTC
>DYIZ01000171.1 GCA_020723385.1 Candidatus Aquidulcis sp. | reverse complement strand
GGAAAGCGAGCTGCGCCTGAGCGCTCTGGCAAACCTGCATCCGCTGCTGGCGCTCCGCTATTCGGCCACACACCGCAACCCCTACAACCTGGTTTACCGCCTCACCCCCTTCGACGCTTACCGGCAGGGGCTGGTCAAGCGCATCGAAGTGGCCGGGCTGGAGACAACAGGCGAGCGTATCCCCGAGTTTCGGTTGGAAGACATCCACGCCGATAAAGGCCGTTTGACTGCCCGGCTGGCTGTTCATGGGAAAGGCAGAAAGCGCCTGGTCACCGTGCACCCAGGCGACGCGCTCGACGCCAAGACTGGAAATCCCGCTGACGCTGCCTTCGTCGTTGACGAGATCAACCGGGGCGAGGGGTATCTCGCCTTCACCAACGGGACGCGGTTGACCCTCGGGGAAACCAGCAGCCCCAACCGGCGGGCGGTCTTCGAGGCGCAAATCCGCTTCACTTTGCAGGAACATTTCCGCAAGCAGGATCGCCTGCAGCCGCTTGGCATCAAAATCTTGACTTTGTTTTTCATTGACCGGGTGGCGAACTATGCCCCGTCGGACGGCCTTATCCGCCAGATTTTCCGGCAAGCTTTCCTCGAATTGCGTGGGGAACATCCCATGTGGGCGGACTCTGACCCCGAGGCTGTGCAGGCCGCCTATTTTGCCCAACGGCGCACCCAAACGGGTGAAATCGTTCTCGAAGACAGCCTCACCGGCGAAGCAGAGCGCGACCGCCAGGCCTACGAGCTGATCATGCGCGACAAGGAACGCCTGCTCTCGCTGGATGAGCCGGTCAGCTTCATATTCTCCCACTCGGCGCTGCGTGAAGGCTGGGACAACCCCAATATTTTCCAGATTTGCACCCTCAATCAGACCTTCTCCGAGATCAAAAAGCGGCAGGAGATCGGGCGGGGGGTGCGGCTGGCGGTGAACGAGCAAGGCGAGCGGGTGCGCGACGAGGCCGTCAACGTGCTGACGGTGGTCGCCAATGAAAGTTACGAGCAATACGTGTCCCGCTTGCAAGCCGAGATCGCCGCGGACGAAGGCCCTGCCGGACTGCCGCCGCGCCCTGCCAATGCCCGCCAGCGTCGCGTGGCCCATCTGCGGCCAGGCGTGCTCGATAGCGCCGAGTTCGCCGCGCTGTGGGCGTGCGTCAGCCAGAAGGCGCTCTATACGGTGACGGTGGACAGCAATCGGCTGATTTCGGCGGTGGTTGCCGCGCTGGATCGGGCTGATGATCGGGTTGAATTCCGCCCGGTGGAACTGGTAATTGCCAAAGGCCGGCTGGAGGCCGGTGATGGACGGCTCACGCTCGCCCGCCAGGCAGAGCCTTTACCAGTGGATGCGCATCCCGAAGAAATCACAGTTCCCACCAACGAAGCGCTGCCCAACCTGCTCGGCGCGGTATCCGCCCTGCTCGACCGGGCGACCCCGCCGCTGCGAGTCACCCGCCGCACGCTGATGGGCATCTTCAACCGCAGCCGTCACCGGCAAATGGCACTGGCTCACCCGCATGAGTTTGCCCGGTTGGCGGCGCGGCTGCTGCAAGACCGGCTGGGCGATGAATATGTAAGCGGCATCCGCTACACGCCAACCGGGGAAAGCTACCCGGCTGACCGGCTGGCGGCCGAGTTCGACCATTGGGCTGAACAATTGATGCCTGCCAGCCGGTCGGTTTATGACGCGGTGATTGTCGCGTCGCCTTCAGAACGGGATTTCGTCACGAGTCTCGAACGCCATCCGGAGGTTGTGCTATATCTCAAGCTGCCCTCGTGGCTGACAATTCCCACGCCGCTGGGCGATCACACCCCCGGCTGGGCTGTAGCGCTGCGAGGAATATCCAAAGGCGCGCCGCTGCGCTGCGTCGTGTGCGATCTTCGCCCGTCAGATGATCGGGGTCAGCAGTCCGAGATAGAACGGCGCAAATTCCACTGCATCGAACGCCATTTCCGCGATGCGATGGGGGTGGAATACCGATTAGTAACGGGCCGCGGCATGGCCTGGTAAAGCGATGCGGTGTAAGTCGGATTGGCAATCCGACTTACGGTGTTTCACCCAAAGAGCCAGAATCACAAAGGGCACAAATTTTGTTTGTGCCCTTTATGTAAACTTAGCGCCCTTCGGGTTTAGAATTTCTTGTCTGGGCGAAACGGGTCAGTCCGTAAAGCTTTCTTCCGTCACCGAATCCAGGCGGCTGGCTGCGCCGTCCAGCTCGTCCAGGCCGACGAAACGGCCCTGAATGAAACCGGTGCCGGCCGGGATCAGCTTGCCGATGATGACGTTCTCTTTCAACCCATACAGCTTATCCTCTGAAGAGGCAATCGCTGCGCCAGCCAGCACTTTGATGGTGTGCTGGAATGACGAGGCCGAAAGGAACGAGTCGGTGCTCAACGAGGCTTTGGTGATGCCCAGCAGCACTTCCAGGAAACGCGCCGGGCGTTTGTGATCGGCGAGCAGCCGTTCGTTGGTGCGCTTCAGATCGAGGATGTCCACCAGATCGCCAGGCAGGTAGTTCGTGTCGCCTGGGCGGGTGACCTGCCCCTTGGACATCATCTTGCGGATGATGACCTCGAAGTGCTTGTCGTGGATGTTCTGGCCCTGCGAGCGGTAAACTTTTTGGATCTCCGAAAGCAGGTACATCTGGCTGCCGCGCTTGCCCTGGATGCGCAAAATCATGTGGGGGTTCAGCGACCCCTCGGTCAGGGGCTGGCCGGCTTCCACGTGTTCGCCATCCTTTGTCAGCAGGCGGGAAGTTGTCGGGATTTCGTACTCTGCTTCCTGGCGATTTTCATAGGACACGATGACCTTGCGGCCTTCGATGCGCACGCGGCCGGCGTGCTGTGCGGTGATCGTCGCGGCTTCGAGGAAGGCAATCACATCACCGATGGTCACTTCGGTGGCATCCTCGGCGGCAATCGTCCACTCAGCGGGAATATCGTACTCTTCGCTGATCATCTCGCTGTGCTCAACACGCACGATACGCAACTCGCTGTACCGGTCGGATTGCATCACGCGCACAGACCCGGCAATTTCAGCCACAACCGCCTCACCTTTCGGCTGGCGGCGGGCTTCGAACAACTCTTCGACGCGCGGCAGACCCGTAGTAATGTCGCCGCCCGCTGCCACACCACCGGTGTGGAAGGTACGCAGGGTCAACTGAGTGCCCGGCTCACCGATAGACTGGGCGGCAACGATACCCACCGCAGCGCCGATGCTCACCATTCGGCCGCGCCCGAGATCCATACCATAACACTTGGCGCAGATACCGTGAGTCAATTCACAGGTAGAGGGCGAGCGGACGATAACCTCTTCGACGCCGGCGGTGACAACGCGGCGCACCAACTCGCGGTCGAGCATCTCGTCCCGCTCGGCGAGCACCTCGCCCGTCTTGGGGTCAATGATCCGCTTGGCGACCAGACGCCCGAAGATACGCGCCCCCAGAGATTGCCCGGCGACATCGTCGGACTTGGAAATCAACATGCCTTCCTGAGTACCGCAATCTTCTTCGTTGATGATGAGGTCCTGAGCTACATCCACCAGGCGGCGGGTCAAGTAGCCGGCGTCAGCAGTACGCAAGGCGGTATCAGCCAGGCCTTTGCGAGCGCCGTGAGTGGAGATGAAGTATTCCAGCGCCGTCAGGCCTTCACGGAAGTTCGAGCGGATGGGCAGCGGGATGATGCGCCCCGAGGGGTCAGCCATCAAACCGCGCATCCCGGCCAACTGGGAGATGGGGCCAAAGCCGCCTTTGGTCGCGCCCGAATTCGCCATCACGGCCAGGTTGCCGTTGGGGTCCATAGCGCGCTTCACCGAATCGGCAACTTCGTTGGTTGTGCGCTGCCAGATTTCAATGACGCGTTCATTCTGTTCCTGTTCGGTCAGCAATCCACGGCGGAAATCACGCTGTACGGCTTCCGCTTCTTGCAAGGAATGCTCGATGATGCTCTGTTTTTCCGGCGGGACGGTAATATCGGACACCGCAATTGTGTAACCGGAGCGGGTGGCAAAGGTGAAACCGATATCCTTGATGCGGTCAGCCACATCCGGGGTCTTGTCTTCGCCGCCGACTTCGTACAACTCGGCAATCAAATCTTTCAGGCTGCCTTTGTCCAGCTTCCAGTTGATATACTGGATTTCCGAAGGCAGGATACGATTGAAGAGCACACGGCCTACGGTGGTCTTCAGCAATCTTTCCTCAGGCTGCGGCAGGCGGCTGCCATTTTCATCGTACCAGGTGGCGGCTACCAGCAAGATATTCGTATGAATTTCGATCTGGCGCAGGTTATAAGCCATCTCGACTTCGTCCATGCTGGCGAAGGCGCGCCCATCACCTTTGTGGGGGTGGCTGGTATCTTCTTTGGTCAGGTAATATACGCCCAACACCATATCCTTGGACGGGCTGATGATCGGCTCGCCGTCAGCCGGCTTGAGCAAGTTCCTCGAAGAGAGCATTAAATCACGCGCTTCAAGCACCGCTTTCCGTGAGAGCGGAACGTGGACGGCCATCTGGTCGCCGTCGAAGTCAGCGTTGAAGGCAGTCGTCACCAAAGGATGAAGCTGGATCGCGCTGCCTTCGATCAATACCGGCTCGAAGGCCTGGATACCCAGGCGGTGGAGAGTCGGCGCACGATTGAGCAGCACCGGGCGTTCTTTGATGACTTCTTCGAGAACTTCCCATACCTCGGGGCGATTGCGCTCGATGAAACGCTTGGCCCCCTTGACGTTGGCCGCATAAGCGTGCGATACCAGGCGGGAAATGACAAATGGGCGGTAAAGCTCAAGGGCCATTGTCTTGGGCAGGCCGCACTGGTACAGTTTGAGCTTCGGCCCTACCACGATTACCGAACGCCCGGAATAGTCCACACGCTTACCCAGCAAGTTGCGGCGGAAACGCCCCTTCTTGCCTTTGAGCATGTCGCTCAGGGATTTCAGCTCGCGGCGGCCGCGGCGGGAGAGGGCCTTGCCGCGCTGGCTGTTGTCAATCAGCGAGTCCACCGCTTCTTGCAACATACGCTTCTCATTGCGAACGATGACATCCGGCGCGCCCAATTCGAGTAAACGCTTGAGGCGGTTGTTGCGGTTGATGACGCGGCGGTACAAATCGTTCAGATCGGAGGTGGCGAACCGCCCGCCGTCGAGCTGCACCATTGGGCGCAGGTCTGGCGGGATCACCGGCAAAACGGTCAGCACCATCCACTCCGGGCGGTTGCCCGACCGGCGGAAAGCTTCGACGACCTTGAGTCGTTTGGTGGCCTTCTTGCGCTTCAGCTTGCTCTTCGAGGTTCTGACCTCTACCCAAAGCTCCTCAGCCAGTTTATCGAGGTCAAGGCGCTTGAGAATGTCATAAAAGGCTTCAGCGCCCATGTCGGCGCGGAAGACCTGCCCCCAGCGGGATTTCAGGTCGCGGTAACGGGTTTCGCCCATGAAGGTGAGCGGTCGCAGATCGAGCAATTCGCTGCGCAGGTGGGAATTCTCATCCCGCTCCTGCATGGCTTTGCTCTCCAACTCATCGCGCAATCCTTCCATCGCCTGATCGGCCTCGGCGCGCAGACGCTCGACATCCAGATTGATGTGTTCCAACTCGCGCTGCTTCTGATCTTTTAGCTCGATCTCCAACTCTTCCAGGCGATCCTTGACGATTTGCTGGACCCGCGAAATGTGAGCAGCGGCGATTGTTTCGCCGGCTTCGACCACTGTTAGCGCAGGCCAGCGATCCGTTTCCGGGAAAACGATCGGCGTCCGGCCGGTCTTGCCCATCTTTTCTTGCAGAGTCCGCTCGAGCCGCTGGCCCTCCTGGACGATGGGATCAATCTTCTCGGCGACGATATCCACGTAATGGGTTTCAAGCTCACCCCGGTGCTGGTTCAACTCGTTCAATTTGCGATCGCGGTCAGATTTGGTCTCAGCTATCTTGGCGTTGATGCGCTGTCCCTGTTCGCGCTCGACCGCGGAAATCTTCTCTTCCATTCGATTGAGCGCCTTCTGGCGGGCCTCTTCGTCAACATATGTGACCACGTATTGCGCAAAATACAATACCCGGTCGAGATTGCGTCGGGAAATATCCAACAACAAACCCAGGTAAGAGGGAATCCGACGAGTATACCAAACGTGAGCCACCGGAGCCGAAAGCTCGATATGCCCCATACGCTCGCGGCGCACTGATGAGCGGGTGACCTCGACGCCACACTTGTCGCAAACGATACCTTTGTAGCGGATATTCTTGTATTTACCGCAATAGCACTGCCAATCACGGGTAGGGCCAAAAATGGCTTCGCAGAAAAGGCCGTCTTTTTCCGGGCGCAGGCGGCGATAGTTGATAGTCTCTGGCTTGAGTACCTCTCCATAAGACCAACTACGGATGGTATCGGGTGAAGCCAGACTGATACGAAGTGCGGTCAAACCTTTAGTTTCCACGTTTATGTCTCCTGCAATGGTATAGGCGTAGCCTTGGCGTTCATGTATGACCTCCCATGCAATCGCCCACAGGGGCTGGACTACGACGATTGATTTAGCTCAAATTTCGATAGACGCACAAAATCCAGCGCCTGAGATGCTTTCTCTCAAGCGCCGGTGAAGCGCTACTTGGGTTCCGGTTTCGCATGTGGGCGAAATTATACCTAGATGTGTCGAATTTAGCAAGAACCTATTTTGCTGAGGGCGATTTTGCCCCTTTCTCGTCACGTTTTGGGTGACGGAAGGGGATGGCGAAAAAGAATGTGCTGCCCTTGCCAAGCTGGCTTTCGACCCAGGCTTCCCCAGCATGGCGCTCGGCAATAGATTTGACAATCGCCAATCCCAATCCCGAGCCGTGCTGCTTTTGGGCCTCTTTTTGACCGCCGCGGTAGAACTTCTCGAAGATGCGCGGCAGATCAACCGGGGCAATACCAATCCCCGTGTCGGAAACCTCGAACACCATGCGATCCTGGCGCGGCTGGATGCGCACGCCCACCTTCCCTTCTGGCTCGGTGTATTTGATCGCATTCTCGACCAGGTTGTGCAGCGCTTGCTGGAGCAGGGCATGATCCGCTTCGACCAGCGGGATCGTCTGCGGGGGAATGTCCACGCTAAGCTGGATATGCTTTTGCGAGGCCTGCAATTGCAACGCGCTGGTCACCCGCTCGACCACATCGTGCAGCGGGACCATCTCCAGTTGCAGGTCTATGCCCGCTTCGATGCGGCGCAAATCGAGAAGATTGTTGACCAGGCGCGACATCGTTTCTACACTGGTAACGATTTTGCGCACGTAGCCCAACTGCTGCTCATTGAGATTGCCCACCATTTCGAGCATGGTGGCATAGCCGCGCATGAGAGTCAGGGGCGAACGCAGATCATGACTGACGGTGGCGACGAACTCCGACTTGAGCGCGTCAATCTCTTTGAAGTGGGTGACATCCCGCATGGTACAGACGCGGCCCACCCGGCGGCTTTCAGCCATAACGGAAGACGATGTGCCCAGGTAGACACGCCCATCCGGCAGGGTCACTTCAGCCGAGAGTTTGTCCTCGCTCGAAGCACGCAGCAGCCGTAATAACTCTCTCTGTTTGATGAGCTGGTCAATCGGTTGGCCCACGCCGGTATCCGGGCTGAAACCCAACGCCAGCCGCGCCGCCGGGTTAGCCAATAACAGGCGATTCTGGTGATCGGTGACCAGCACAGGATCGGGATTGGAAGTCAGGATGGCATCCAGACGCTGGCGGCCAATTTCTGCGTTGGAGAATAAGCCAGTATTGGCGGCGGCTACCGCCGCCTGGCCCGCCAGCGTGGTCATAAAGCGCAGCTCATCATCCGAGAAGGGATGGGGAATATCATAAACCAGCCACAACACGCCATAAAAGGTATTTTCGTGTTGAAGCGCCAGCGCCAATAAGGCCTCCGGGCGTGGCATCCCCACCGGGATGGTGATCATCCGCACCCGGCTGAGATTATTGAGCACCACTTTCCCCTGCTGACGGGCCAGCTCGAGAATCTGATCATCGAGACCGGCGTATTGCTCGTGGGCGAGGCCTGCCCCAAAACGAACCGGTCCAGGGACATCACTGCCCAGTTCAGGAACGACCAGCGGATCTAATGCTATCCGCACGGCGCACGCGCCCATCGCCAACGCCGAATCCAACACTGGCTGTGCAGCCTGGCGAATTTCCAGGCTGGAAGCCACACCCTGGCTCACCTGCAACAACCGGTTCAACTCTTCCAGGCGGTCTTTCAGGCTGGCGCGCATCTGTTCGAAGGCGCGTCGCACCTGCCCGACCTCATCTTCACCGATGACCAACAAGGGGTGATCGAGCTGCCCACCGGAGATACGCTTCGCCTCCAGTGCCAGGTTTTGAAGAGAACCGGTCACTACCCCCAAAGTCAATCTCAAGACAATCGCGGCTATGACCGAAAGCGTCAGAACAATTGCCAGCAGCGGGATAGCGATATCCAGGGCAATTTGCTGGGCACGCCGCGCCGGGACAGTGAGGATCACGCCCCACGGATGCCCAAGCGCGGGTTGGTAAAAGACGAGATTGCGCGTCCCATCCGGCGCTTCATCGTCATAGAATATCGGCTGGTCAGACACCTGGCCGGTGTAAGCTTCCATAACACGTAAGCCGGTCGAGTGGTACAAGATGCGCCCATCGCCATCCATGAGCATACCCTCACCGTCCGAGCCAGCCATGACGCCCAGGCTGGAAATAATCGGCTGCGTGAAGGGGTTGGAGGCCAGATCGGTGCGTCCGAGCAGCACGCCGCGAATCTCGCCGGCATCATCTTTGACAACTGCCAGGAATGAAACCTGTGCGGCTTTCTCGCCGCTGACCGGCGGCACGGTGTAATATTGAATCCCCACGCCGTTGAGGGCTGCCTCAACCCCTACATACTCTTCGGGTGTGGGAATAATCCGTGCGAACTCGCTTTCCGGGTAGCCGGAAACCGATTCCCCACTTTGATCCAGGTATGAAAGTTGGCGGAAGAAGGGAATGGATTGTAAATCTTGCTGCAACAAAGCCCGGAGTTCTTCTGGCGAGCTGTCGTACAAACCCGGGTCACGGGCAAGCTGCTGGATCAAATTCTGCCCGGATTCCAGGAAGAATGGCACCGTTTCTGCCGCCATTTGCGCGGTGCTGGACATGCGGTCTCGCAGCATTTGGCGTGCGGCGTTACCGGCGACGAACCAATCGCCAGCGATGATGCCGACAACCAGCACCAGCGCAACCGGAGCCATGCTGTACAGGAAGCGCGTGTATAATCGCCGTTCAACCGGGGCAGGCCGCAGCGGGCCGTATCCACCCCAAACGCGCGGCAGGGCGCTGGCGAGAATCTGGGCCACCAGCCCGGCAATTAACAATTCGCCGCCTACAGCTATCGCCGCGCCCTGGATATTGGTAATGGCATAATCCATCCGGGTGGGCAACGATCCGGCAGTGATGAGCAGCGTATCGAATAGATAGAGCAGAGGATAGAATACCGCCAGTGCAATCGCGGTCACGAAAGGCTGGCGCAGGGCACGGAACAGGAACGTACGGTAGCGCTGCTGCATCGCCGCGCTGAAAAGCAAGGCCAATAACGCCAGTTCCAGCGGAGTAAACAGACTGTGTGTTTTCCAAATGGTCAGGGGAATACCCGCAAGGCCGGCCAGGATGGCCGCCGGCGCCGGTCCCAGAAAGCCGCCGGCCAATATCCAGGTCAGGGCGACGAACAAAACGATGGCTGGGCCGGTCGGGTCTATGGGCATACCCGGGGGCGGCAGCGCATCCCCGGCAGGCAGACGCAGGATGACGAACAAACTGGTGAGAGGCAGCAGAATGACTAACGCAATCAGAATCCCCCATTGCGTGGCCTTGTAGGGTTTATTGTAACCTTGCCATTTGAAAAGCAGGAAGAGCACGATTCCAAAAAGCGCCAGCCAGCCTAACCACCCCGCCAGGCCCTGCGGCGGCTCGATATTGAACGTGGTCGAAATTAATGTGATCTCAAATGACATACCAGTGCTCGATGCAAGGTCTGTGCCAAAATTATAGCATGGATACAGTTAGCAGTCAGCTTTCAGCGGTCAGCAATCAGCGTAACTTTCACACCCACTCGATGGTCTCTTGCGTGGCTTTGGACAGGTCGCTGTATTCGCCGCGGCGGGATTCGGGCAGCAAGGAGGCCAGGATATACATCGCCTCATCGGTCATCAGGCGCAGTGCATCCCGGCTGGCGCGCCCTTGCCTCGATCTCAGGCGAAACGGTCTCCCGAAGCGCAATTGCACACCCTCGCCGCGCCAGCGCTGGGAGCCGCGCAGCGTTGGAAAGCCGATAGAGCCGTCAATGGCAACCGGGACGACCGGCGCACCCGAACGGCTGGCGAGGAAGGCGATGCCCTCTTTGGCATCGCGTAATTCTGTATGGCGTGTGCCTTCCGGGGCCACGAGAATGATCTCCCCGGCGCGCAGCACGTCCAGGGCGAACTGGAGCGCCCGCCGGTCTACTTCCTCCCGCCTCACAGGGATCACCCCCCACAAATGGGGAAAAATCCCAACGATTGGATAATTGTATACTTCGATTTTCGCCATCGGCACGAGGTTGCGCGGCAGAACGTGCATCACGACCATCGGATCAATGAAGGCGATGTGATTGATCATGATAATCGCCGGGCCTTGCAGCGGGACATTTTCCAACCCATCCACGCGGTCGAGCTTCGCTAAAAAATTGAAGCCAATCACTCGAATGAGAAAACGCAGAAAACGGCGCACCGGCTCGCGGCGGGTGTGATCATATTGCCTGGTTTGAGGGTGCTCGCGGGCGACACTATTTGCGGTCATGGGGAAATTTCAGTTTCACAGCAATCGGAAACGATTTCCTGCACTTTAGCCAACACCTGCTCGGCATCGAGCGTATCCGAATCCAGGATAACGGCGTTATCTGCCGGGCGCAGCGGCGCGACGGCGCGGGTGGAATCTATGCGGTCGCGCTCCCGCATGGAGGCCAGGATGGCCTCGTAATCAGAAGGCTGGCCGCGCCCGACGACTTCGTGATGCCGGCGGCGCGCCCGCTCTTCAGCCGAAGCATCGAGGTAGAGCTTCAAATCGGCTTCGGGCAGCACCACCGTCCCGATATCGCGCCCCACCATGACCACATCCCCCCTCAGTCCCACGCGCCTCTGCTGCGCCGTCATCGCCGCCCGTACCCCCGGGTATGCCGAAATCACCGAGACATTGGCATCCACCTCCGGGCGGCGGATCTCCCAGGTCACATCCTGCCCGTCAACCAAAACATCATACTGGCGTCCATCCTCGTGGGATGGCGGGCGCACATCAATCTGAATACTTTCGGCGAGGGTCGTCATCGCCATGCTGTCGTCGAGCGCTAATTGGTAATTCAGAGCAGCCCAGGTCACAGCCCGGTACATCACCCCGGTATCGAAGAATAAATATCCCAGGTCTTTCGCCAATTTTTGCCCAAGCGTGGATTTCCCCGACGCAGCCGGGCCGTCAATTGCAATGATTTTGGGAAGAGACATTAAAACTCCGGTATCAGTATGCAAGATACACCGATAAGGAATCCAGGAATTCAGGATTTTTAGGCTTTTTCCTGCATTCCTGGATTTCTTATGGATTATTTTGTCAGGGTTATCACCACTTATCCCGTTATATCGGCAGAGCAATAATGATCTCAGGGAATAATCTGGCCGCCGGTTCGAGCGGAGGATTCGCCGCCGGGAAACAGATCGTGGCGTACCCATAGGATCAGCGTCTCGTGGGCGGTAGGCGCTTCACGGAAAGCAAGCCAGCGCACCACGTTGGGCGGCAAAGCGCCCGTCCAGTCTGGATATTCCTGCCAGGCAAAATCCTGCCCCTGGTAGCCAACAGCCCGCGCCAGATCAGCCGATTCCTGGTCGGTCATCACGGTGAAAATAACCGGCGGGTTATCGTCGGGGGCTAAATCCGCAACGAAGCGCGCCTGGGAAAAATCTCGCAGCGCCCAACGCAGCGACGGCGTATCCCACAGCGATGCCAGTGCGAGGGATGTATTTTGACCAGTTTGCCATTCCGACAGATCGGTGAGGGTCTCCAGCAAGAGATCGTCCTGCCGCGTCTGTGGAGCAATCGTCCACAGTTCTTCGGCCCCATTCGGGTGAGTCTGTGATACAGACCACATCCCGGCCAGCAGTGGAACGCTCAAAGCAACGCACACCCCCCATACCAATCCATAACGCGCCGCCCGCACCGACCAGCCCATAGCCACCAGCGTAACCACCACCCCGCCCATCGCCGCTGCGCCAGCAATCACCGATCCATATAGCAGCCCCTTCGGCTGGAACATGCCCAGGCGAAGCACGTTGAACCATATCAGCACCGACAGGATCAAGATCAGCGCCGCCAGCCCAAGTGAAACCGGCCAAAAGGCAAACCGCTTTTCGAGCGGGAAGTGTTCGGCCAGCTCGATGGCTGCCAGCGCCCACAACGGAACAATAGCCCAGGCCAGATCGCTCACCTGGCGGTTGGTGTAAACCATCGCCAAAATAATGGCGATGACCATCCACAAGCTCAAGCGCTGCGCCAGCCGGTAGCCGTCGCTTTGCGGGTCATCCTGCCGCGCCAGCCACCAGCCGCGCACCAATCCGACCAAACCAAAAACCACCGCCAAAGCCTGATAAAGCAGCAGCGTAGCAGGCAGACGAAGCACCGGCACACCGGAGATCGTCGCCCAGCCGCGCAGATAATCGGGCAAAATCGAGGCGAAACCGCCCAGGCCTTGAGGGACAGCGAGGAAGAGCGTCCCCAGGAGCAGGATCACCCCGCCTCCAAAGAAGAGCAAGCGCTTCGAGAATCCCCCACGATCAGCTTCCGCCGCAGAGGGGATAGCCGGCCCCAGGGAGGGCAGCAATCCCGAAGGCGACAGTGCGTTCACCGCGCCCCATGCCAGCGCGATACCGATAATCCCCGGCAGAATTGCCGTTCCAGAGAGCAGCGCCAGCCCGGTCGAGATACCGGCCAGGGCAGGCAGCCCGGCGTAGGCCAGCGCCAAACCCAACAACCCGAATGAGACCGCTGGCATCGGCCCGCCAGCCAGCCGCGAGACTGCGGTAAGGCCAGGGTCAAAAGCCAGCCCAAAGGCCATGATGATCCCGGCCAGGCGCAGTTTAAGGCCAAGCTCCCGGCGCTGCTTCAAGCCGAGCAGGAACACCAGCGGCAGCCAGATGACCAGCGCCCCGGCCAGCGCCGGGAACAGCCGCGCCAGACCATTCGAGCTGTCGAGAACCCGAAACAGCAGGCTGGTCAGCATCACGTAAGCTGGCTGCGACCCAACTGAAACGGTGACGTCGCCAGCGGAACGCGTCAGGTCGAGCGCCTGGAGCGCCCAGCCCGACTCGAAGTTCGAGAGCGGCGCTACGCCCAGGCGGAACAATCGCACGCACAGGGCCAGGACAAACGCCAGCCCGTAAAGGGCCAGCTCAGCCGAAAATTCACGTTGCTTGGATTCGGAGAGAGGTGTCAGATCGTCTTTCATCGTCATCCCGTGGACCGTGGATTTGACCCGCCAAAAACGGGCCGGGAAACGTCCAGCCCGTATTATACCGCCAGAGAGGGAGAAAAGAAGACTCTGGCGGTTTTAGATAGAAAGGCGGAGAAATTGCGATTATGGTGAAATGGATAATGCACAACGCTGGTTATCCATCCCAAATCCTAAGTTCTTGGGATTTGGTAATCACTCCTCAGCGATACCGTGCGGTTGAACACCAATTTATCGGCGGTTGAATCGAAATCTACGCAAAAATAGCCCTGACGCTCGAACTGGTATTTTTCCAGCTCGGCGGCGTTTTTCAGGCTCGGCTCGACGTAGCATTCGGAGAGAACTTCCAGCGAGCTGGGGCTGATATTGGCTGGAAAATCGCTGCTCTCCTCAGGATCAGGCTCGTTGAACAACCGGTCGTAGAGGCGCACTTCAGCTTTCAAGGCATGATGGGCGGAGACCCAATGGATGGTGGATTTGACTTTGCGCCCATCGGGGGCGTCGCCGCCGCGGGTGGCCGGATCATACGTGGCGTGAACTTCGATCACCTCGCCCTGGGCGTTCTTTACAACACTGGTACAGCGGATGAGATAGGCGTAGCGCAGGCGCACTTCGTTGCCGGGGTAGAGCCGGTAATATTTGGGCGGCGGGGCTTCGCGGAAATCATCCTGCTCGATGTACAACACTTTCGAGAAGGGTATTTTCCGTATCCCGCGGGTGGGGTCTTCAGGGTTGTTGACCGCATCCATCTCCTCGACCTGACCTTCGGGATAATTATCAATGACCAGCTTGAGCGGATGCAGCACGGCCATGCGGCGCGGGGCGGTTTTGTTCAGCTCGTCGCGGATACAGGATTCCAGCAAGGCCATATCCCCCAAGACCCCCGCGCGGAAGTTGACCGTCTTCGCCACCCCGGCGCGGGCGATGAAATCACGGATCGCCTGGGGGGTATAACCGCGCCGCCTCATGCCGCGCAGAGTGGGCATGCGCGGATCGTCCCAGCCATTGACGAGGCCTTCCTTCACCATGCGCACCAATTTCCGCTTGCTGAGAACGGTGTAATTCAGATTCAAGCGGGCAAACTCGATCTGCCGCGGCGGGTTGGGGATTTCCAGCTCTTTCAGGTACCAATCGTACAACAATCGGTGATCTTCGTATTCAATGGAGCAGAGCGAGTGGGTGACGCCGTGCATGGCGTCGTTCTGACCCTGCGCCCAGTCGTACATCGGGTAAATGCACCATTTCTTGCCGGTGCGGTGATGCGGCGGCTCGTGGATGATGCGGTACATGATCGGATCACGCATGTTCATGTTACCGTGAGCCATGTCAATTTTGGCGCGCAGGGTGCGTGAGCCATCGGGGAATTCGCCGTTCTTCATGCGCTCCAGCAGATCGAGATTCTCGGCGATTGACCGG
>DYIZ01000170.1:13918-15046 GCA_020723385.1 Candidatus Aquidulcis sp. | reverse complement strand
GTTGCTTGGTGATCACCCCAAGAACCCCCCGCCTTTAGGCGTGGGGAGTGTCAGTCCAGTGATTGCCAGCGCGCCAGCACTTGGTCCGCCACGTTTTTTACCAGGTCGCGCGCATCCCATCGTTCGATGCTGCTTGCTAATAGTTCATCATAGCGTGTTTCAGCGTGGCGGATGTGGGCGATCACAGCCAGGCGAATAGCCTCCGCATCCAACGTTTTGGCCGCCGCCGAGCGCCCCACGCGGCCGCTGTATTTCTGGCAGGCGTGTTCGGCAATCTCGATTTCTCTCCCCGGCGGGCAGCCCGGATAGAGCTGGCGCACACGCGCCGCGAAGCTGGCGATGTACTGCTGGTCGAGATCTTCCCGACGCTCGGCTTCGCGTTCCCTGCGGCGGGCGCGGGCGTCTGCGTCGGCCAGGCATTCCTGCTCGGCCTGCTCCAGTGCTTTTTCTTCCACCAGCAGACCCTGCCGCTCGTAGCGTTTGCGGGCGCGGCTCCACTTCAAAACGACTGCTGCCAGCGTCGAGTATTTCCCTGCCCGCCGGGTGAGGGCGGCGCCGCCGGAGGGCAGGAAAACCAGGTGATCCAGGTCGGCGCAGCTCAGGCACAATGCACCCTTATCTTCAGCCAACGTGATCCAGGCGTGGCGGCCCAATGCCTCGCCGCACTCGCCGCAGGTGACGTCGGATGATGCAATGAACACTTTTAGATCTATCATGGCTCACCTCCTGGGGATCTTATCGAAGCCTATCTGGGCTGCCGCCAGCTTCTCGGGGTCTTTCCAGATCGGAGGCAGGCTCAATTTCTGACTTTCGTAGACGCGGCCCGTGATCATGCGCAAATAACCGATTTTCTTTTCGGGAACATCGTATTCCTCACCGAACTCACGGATGAGGCGCAGGAGCTGTGTTTCGATCCGGGAAGCATCTGCCGGGCGATGGATCATGTTATCGGCGCGGCAGGCTTGGCCTTTTTCGCAGCGGCAATCGGCGTAGATTCCATCTCCTTCCAGGTGCCAGATGCGGGTTGCAATCTCTCTCTCTTTGTGCAGTGCGAAGGCGCGTATCACCGGCGCCTTATTTTCGATTTCAATCTGGATGCGTTGAGCGGTGACGGCCTTGGGTTGGCGC
>DYIZ01000170.1:5856-13908 GCA_020723385.1 Candidatus Aquidulcis sp. | reverse complement strand
ACAGGTTTTTTTGGCGGCGGGGCCTTGGCCTTGCCAGTTTTACCCTCGGGTTTGGGCGGCCGGCTGGTTTCAGATTTGAGTTCCTCGACCGATGGAAACGCCCCGGCGGGGGCAGGCGCAGCGGCAGTGACCTTTTGCGGCTGGCCGCCAGCGGCGTGGCACAGATCAGGGTGTTTCTGGCAGGTTTCGCGTCCGCAGGTTTTACAGCGCACCAGGCTGTGGACGCACACCGGGGTGTAGCACACGACGCAAGTGTGAATTTTTTCGGCGCACAGTTGGCAGAATACGCGCTTGCAATCCACGCACTGTGGAGCCAGGCAGTCTGTGTGCGCCAGGTGACCGCTCTCGCAAAGGGTCAGCCCTTCGCCGGGCTGGCCGCACACATCGCAGACCAGCGGCTCCAGGCTGTGCCGCACAGGGTCCCAGGCTGCGCGGCGTTCCACAGTCACGCCGCGTTTGCCAATCTCGACATCTATCTCGATTTTGGGCTGGGCGATGACGGCCAGGTTGATCAGCTCCAGATCGAGGCGCAGGTGATATTTTTGCTCGGCGTCGGCCAGCTTGGACTGGCGCTCGACTTGCAGGGCAGTCAGCTTGGACTCCAGGGCCGGGCGGCGATCCTGCTCGGCTTTGGAGAGGCGTCTTTCGAGGTCGCGCTGCAAATCGTCGTAGTAGTTGTTCAAGCGGGCGCGGTCGAGATCGAGGAAGTGAAGAGAGCGTTTTTGGGCAGTTTCCAGAGCGGGGGCGATTTCGTCCAAGATGGCCAGACGGGCGCGTTCCAACAGGGCGGTGAGAGTCTCCGTGGAAAGTGGACTCTCGTTGGGCTGGAGGGTGCGCCACATTGGATGCGCGGCGACCAGGTGGGGAGAGGTATTCTCGGGGTCGAGCACCGCCTGGGTCTGAATCTCGTCCCGGTGGACGCGGTAGCCTCCTTGTAAGTGCATCCACAATGAGACGAGCAGCTCGCGCTTTTCGTCGCTCACCAGGCTGGCTTTGAAGTTGAAACATACGTAGTGATACAACCGGGTGCGCTGGATGTTTCTGGCTGTGGGCCGGGCGTTGGGAAAGGTAAGCGTCTTTTCGACCAGCTCGCGCAGGCCAGGTTTTTCGAGACGGGGCGGGTTGATGAAGAAACGTGTGTTCGCCGGTCGCTGGCGCAACTCGAAGACAATGGCCTCCACCAGGGGATGGCCGTAATACAGGGCAACCGCGCCGCCTTCGGTACCAGCGTCAGGGGTGAAGCTGAATCGCTGGAAGGTATCCATCCCCCAGCGGGCGGCGACATCTTCGGGGAGCAGCACTTCGTCAATCCCATAGGCGGGCGGCTCGACCAATCCGCCTACTTGCTGGCAGTAGCCGAGAATGAAATCGCGCAGGGAAGTATCGTCGGGCATGAACTATTCCGCAGTGAAATCCTGCCCGAAGAGGGCGTCGTCGTATTCACGGGTTTTCTGGTAGGTCTGGCGCGCCTGGAGCAAGGTTTCGCCCAACTGGTCGAACCCGGCCTGCAGGTCGGTTTGACTCTGGGCGCTGACCCACACGTCGAGCAGGAGATCCTCGAAATCACGCTCGTCCGACAGGTGGCCGAGGATCATATCCATCTCGCCGATGACCAGCTCGAACATATTGAGCTTCTGGTCGAGAATTTCGAGCAGATAATCCTCGACGGTGCCGCGCGCCGAGAGGTTGTAGATGCGCACTTCCCGCGTTTGTCCGACGCGGTGGATGCGCCCGACGCGCTGTTCGATGCGCATCGGATTCCACGGGATGTCGAAATTGACCATCGTGCGGCAGAATTGCAGGTTGCGGCCTTCGCCGGCGGCCTCGGTGGAGAGCAGCACCTGCGCCCCGGTCTCGAAATCGGCGATGGCCTGGTTTTTGGCTTCGGTGGTCATCTGCCCGTGGTAGACGACGAAGGACAGCCCTAATTTTTGCAACCGCTCGGCCAACTGGTGGAGGGTGTGGCGGAAGTGGGTGAAGATCAGTACCTTTTCGCCTGGCTGTTCTTTACCCGCCGGGTGTTCTTTACCCGCCGGGTCTGATTTGAAGATGGTTGTGAGCAGTTTCTCGAGGGCGTCGGCTTTGGCCCAGGCCGTGATGCGGGTCGCCTGGTCAGCCAGGGATAGCAGATGAGCGCGGTGGGCGGGGTCATCCTGCCGGGCGGCGATGGATTGAAGAGTTGGAGCGGCTGCTGCCGGGCTGCTGCCGATCTCGCGTTGGAGGGTGAGCAGGGCAAAGCGGTCGGTTTGGCGAATCCCCCCTCTTGCTTGCGCCGCTTTCTCTTCAGACTTTGGCACGTCGGAAGATGGGGAAGGGGATGGGGGAGCAAGGGTCAGGGTTTCTCTCACCACGCCGCTCACCGCTTCGTAGAAGGCCGCTTCCTCGGGCGAGAGAGACATTCGGAGGGTGTGAGCCTGGCGCGGCGGCAGCTTGAGATTGGCCTGGGCGCGGGTGTGGCGCACCATCACATCGCCGAGCAGCTCACGCAGTTGGCCGCGGTTCTTGGGCAAGCGCGGATCGCCGTGTACCACGAACTGTTTGCGGAATTCCTTGGGGGTGGAAAGCTGGCCCGGCTTGAGCAGCGTGATCAGGTTATACAACTCGTCCAGGTTGTTTTCGACGGGGGTGGCGGTGAGCAGCAGGATGAATTTGCGCTGCAATTCGTTGACGAATTTCCATGAGATGCTGGCGCGGTTTTTCAGGTGGTGAGCCTCGTCCACAACGATCAAATCATAGGGAATCTGACTGATCTGAGCGCGGTGCTCGGCGCGGCGGGCGGTGGCGAGCGAGGCGATCACGTGCGGAAAGCTCTCCCAGGCGGCCGGGCCGAGGGCGCGAAAGTCGGCGTCGGCGCTGGAAACGAAATCGTGCAGCCCAAATTTTACCGCCAGTTCCTCGCGCCACTGCTCGACGAGCGCCGCCGGGGTGACGATCAGCACCCGCTGCGCCACGTTGCGCAGCCGATATTCTTTGAGCACCAGACCGGCCTCGATGGTTTTGCCCAGCCCGACTTCATCGCAGAGCATTCCACGCCCACGGAAACGGCGCAGCATGATCTGGGCGGCGCGTACCTGGTAATCGAATGGGATGAAATCAAGCGTGTCCAAACAGATCAATTCGTCGAAGCCGGTTACTAGCACAGCGTGCTCGGCTTGCAGGCGCAGGCGGTATAAGGAAGGTGGAACGAAAGCAAGCTCAACACCTGAGTGCAGCCGCGGGGTTTCAAGCGGGAGCAGACGTACTTCTAGATTGGGGAAACGATTAGATGCCATTTACGGCTTATTCTATCTCGAACCCCCTTCTATTGAAAGAATTTAATCGCAATACCGCAAAAGTCGCTATGAACTAATTCGGCTCCCCCATTGTGAACGGGGGAATCCCCAGATTGGGGGTGTGTGGGAGTGCTACGCACTCCCACACACCCCAAATCTGGAATATTTCCCGCCGAAGGCGGGAGAGCCAAAAAACCTTCACCAACGGGATCGATTTCTGCTGATGAATGGCAGGTCACTTTACGGATTATGACCCGTGACGCTATGAGCTGTCCTACGATTCGCTTCTTTGGCTGACGCCGCCTCTTGTGTGATGGCCGCCCCTGAGCAGCTCCAGCCCTTTCCATAATACTTGAACCTGTGTCACGCCCAGCCAGAAAATCAGAAATACCAATGCGATTTCCACTGTCATGAGCGCATCGGCGAGGGATGATTTGATCGGCTTGATCAGTTTTTGCAATCCGTCCACTTCGCTCTGATACTGCGCCACCACTACTTGCGCGTCGGCAATGTTCCGCTGTATCTGCTGGGTGGTTTTGGGTAGCTCATTCAAGCTGGCGACCACTTGATCTATGCTATCGCCCGTAGTATTCAAGTTACCCTCAATGGTACTGAAGGTTGGCGGCAGGGTGTCCAAACTGTCAGCGACATCGCCGAGCGCGGCGCCCAGCGGCATATCAGGATTGTATTGGATGTTGATTAACGGCACCTTGGACAACACCGTCAGGACGGTATCTATCACGACAGCGCTCGATTGTGCGGACTCGAGCGCCGTGCGCGTGGCATCTATTGAGGTGGGTAAGTCCTCGCCCATAAAATTTGCGAAAGAATCAATTGATGCGCGGGTAGTGCTCATGGTCTCCACAACCGACAGGGTTGTGCTTTCGAGTGTTGTGACCATATCGCTCGCACTCTGCAAACTATCGGAGACGACGCGGAGCGCATCGCTTGTCGTGTCGAGGGTTTCCGAGAACAGGTCTATACCGGTGACCGCTGCATCGGCCAATGGTTGGCGGATCGTCCAAATCTTAATCAAGCTCATGAGGCTAACGAGCAAACTGAGCGCGGCGATAATGATGAGAACCATTCCTGTGAGGCGTTTCATAATTATCTTTTCCTTTCAAAGATAGGTGAGCTGTTAGATGGATTGCAGCGATTTAACCTGCCGTCAGTCGAGACCTCGAATTTCCTCTAAACAAAAAAGTCAGCGCAAAGCCTGCGATAAATCCGCCGATGTGCGCCATGTAAGCGACGCCGCCCGTCTGCGCTGTGTCGGCAATAGAAGCAACGCCGCTAAAAAATTGCAGGACGATCCAGCCGCCAATAACGATGAGCGCCGACACCGGGGTTACAACCCTGCCAATCAGCACTTTAACCCGTTGTTGCGGGAACATCAAAATGTAAGCGCCGAGCACACCGGCGATCGCTCCTGAGGCTCCCAGATTCGGCACGTTGGATCCCATACTAAAAGCCATCTGCGCAAAAGTTGCCGCAAGCCCACAGAGAATACAATCCATCAGCGGGCGACCTCCTTTTCTCTTCTCACTTCAAGGCTTCGGCAAGAAAACTCGTATTCTATCTCGTTCATCCTTCGCTCTGCGAAGAACGCTCCGCTCAGGGTGACATTGGCCTGGCTGAGTTGTTACACTTTGCCTTTGAATACAGATGCGCGAGTTTCAGTATCAATGTTTTGATGAGTTGACTTTCCTGAAATCAATAAACCCTCGTTGTACATCTACTGACGTTAACTGTACCCGTACTTGTTCGCCGACATCCAGGCCATCGAATCCCTGCACCAATTTGCCCTCGACTGGCACGTTGAACAGCCGGACCCAGGTGCCTTTCTCGGAAGCGCCAGTGACTATCGAATCGAACTGCTCTCCGATCCTCGCTTCGAGCAGCAGCGCAGCCGCAGATTTACCGACCTGGCGTTCGACTTTGGTAGCGGCATCTTCGGCTGCGGTGCAATGCGCTGCCAGAACATCCAACTCATCCTTACTGTACGGCGCTGGCTGACCTTCCAAAGCTGCTTTCAAGAGGCGTTGGGTCAGCAGGTCGGGATAGCGGCGATTAGGAGCGGTTGAGTGTGCGTAATCCTTGACTGCAAGACCAAAGTGACCGGGGGCTTCCCCTTCAGGGAGTTCAGCAATATATTCACCGTTTCCGAGAAGTTTGATCACCGCCAGGGACAAATCGGGGAACCGCAGGGGGTCGTCGGATTTCTCCTTGATTAGAAACTCTTCCAGGGCTTTTGAATCCGGTTTTCCGGGGAGCTTGCTCCCATGGTCGTTGGCAATCTCGACAATCCGCTCCCACCGTTTGGGCGTCCGTACGACACGGCGGATCGAGGGGAATTTCCTGGCCGAGAGATACCGGGCGGTCACGCCGTTGGCCGCGATCATGAAGTCCTCGATAATTTCCTTGGCGCGGTTCTTTTCTTCAATTTCAAGCGCACGGATTTGGTCGCCATCGAATACCGGTTTGGCCTGGATGGTTTCCAGGGTGAGCGCCCCTTGGCTGTGCCGCAAATTTTCCATTCTGCGGGTTACCTCATCCTGAAGGCGTAGATTCTTCTCCAGTCCGTTTACGGCCGCGGCGCCCTCGGGAATCGCGCCATTCCCATCGAGCCAGGCGGCAAGGCTGTTATAGGCCAGCTTGGCATGGTTGCAAACCCATGCCCGGTAAATGTCCGAATTTAGAAGAGAGCCGTCCGCGCCAATCACCATTTCGATGACGAGCGCAAGGCGCTCTTCGTTGAAATTCAAGGATGTGACATCGGTCGAGATTTTTTCGGGCAGCATCGGGAAGATCTCGGCCGCGGTATAAACCGAGGTGGTGTTATGGCGAGCGTGTTCGTCAATTGCCGAGCCATTTTTAACGACCGCATCCACATCCGCGATGGCAACCAGAATCTTTACCTTGTCTGCGGTCAATGCTTCGGCAACTGTCAACTGATCCAGGTCACGTGAGTCATCGTTGTCAATTGAGGCCCATAATAAGGCCCGCAGGTCGCGAATCTGGCGATCGGGCGGTCTTTGCCCGCCTGTACTATCTGGCGCGCCTTCCACCATAACGGGCGGCTGAATCCTGCCCAGTTCGGCAAGCGCTTCGGCAGAAAAATCAGGCAGCAGCCCTCGCTCGAGCATTGCCCGGTGGGCGATGCTCTGTAAGATTGTGCGGTGCTGTTTATCAGTGTGCGCGGTTTGTTGCATAAGAGTTTCTCCGTTACCTTGGAAAATCGGATCAGTTTGCCCGCGACGAGCCTCATTCGATCATTGTGAAAAGATCAGTACACTATAGGAACCGACAGAAAGCGCAGCGTGAAAGGGAAGCCCGTCGTGCTCGCCTGGTTCGGCAATCAGATCGGTACTCTGATGATCTTGGAAATTGTCATTGTAACCCTGCCAGTCACTGTTGAAACGGAGCTTCCAGGCTCCTGCGGCGGGGAAGCCAATAACGTGGTCATCCTGTGGCTCGTTATAGAAATTGGCAACGACCACAACGTCATCCGCCGGTCCGCCCTTGTCCCAACGGTGGAAGGCAATGACCTTACGTTCATCGTGCAAGTGATAGACCTGGGTGAACTGCCCGCAGAGACCGCGCGTGAAGCCGTCGTGATTGAGTCGCAGCCGGATGAGGTCGCGCGATACAGCCGAACGATGCCATGAAACTCGTCGCGTTGATCCCAGTCGAGCGGGATCGTGTCACGGAACCACTCGCCTTCGAGAAATTCTTGACCCTGGAAGAGCATGGGAATGCCGGGAGCGGTAAAGACCATGGCGGCGGCCAACGTCGAGCGTTTCTGCGCATACCAGCCCTTTGGGTCCTTCGGGTTGACTTCTTGCGGCACGCGCGCCCGGCCGTTCGCCACCTCGTCGTGGGATTCGCTATAGATGACCCGGTCAAAGGCATCATCGTTGTAGCGATAGCAGATCGCGTCGCGGATGGCGGCGAGCGAGCGCTGCTCATCCTGTGGCGTGATCACCGCCTGGCGGATAGGGTGGACAAAGTTGGAATCCCACTGTGAACCGAACCCCGCGCCGCCAGCCCCGACTTCCTTGGTAAGCCACTTGTTGTTCTGCAAATCCTCGGCGATCGTGATCCGGCCAGGGAATCTCTGAGCAACCTGAGTGTTGATCGCCTGGAGCAGGCTCCAGCCATCGGGCAGGTCAGCGCTGCCAGGGCCATGCGAGGTGCGAATGTAGACCGTGCCATCGAAGCGGAGGCCGTCAACGTGATAATCCTCGAGCCACATGGTTGCGTTATCGGTGATATATTGCCGGACCTCCACACGCCCGTAATCGGGCCGGGTTGGCCCCCAGGGAGTGTTTGCCCGGTCGTCGTTGTAGAAGTAAACCCCACCGAGGTTGTTCTCGGACCAACCATCGAACTGCCAAAGATCGAGGTCGCTTGGGCCTAAGTGGTTGTAGACGACATCAAGAATCACCGCTATGCCATGATCGTGGGCGCGTTTGACGAACCGCTTGAAGGCCAAAGGGCCTCCGTAGTCAGTCTCAACCGAGAAGATATGGGAGGGTTGTAGCCCCAGGAGCGTTCTCCTGCAAATTGGGCTATCGGCATAACCTGGATCGCATTGACGCCAAGCTTCTTCAGATGGCCCAGGCGAGCCGACACCGAGGCGAACTTGCCGGGGAGGTTGTCATTATCATCGTCATTGAACGTGCCGACGTGCAGCTCGTAGATGACAAGTTCGTTCCATGGCGCGAGATGGAAGTCATCACCTGCCCATTCGAAGACCGGGTCGTGGATGATGGCGTTG
>DYIZ01000170.1:0-5844 GCA_020723385.1 Candidatus Aquidulcis sp. | reverse complement strand
CGGGCATAAGGGTCAATCCGCTTGAACTCGCCGCTCGCAGTTGTCAACTGGAACCGGTACTGATCGCCGATATGAGCTTCAGCCACGTTGGCATACCAATAGCCATTCTCTTCGGCTAACATAGGATGTTTGTTGCCATCCCAGTCATTGAACGATCCGATGACGGATACTCGCTGGGCATGGGGCGCCCACACGCGGAATGCGATACCTCCCGCGTTAGGGATTGCGCCCATACCTTTGATCTTGGGATCCTGGCTCATGGTTAGCTCCTGACAACAGGTGTTTCTCGAACTGCGGCGTTTGTAGAGATTTGATTACTCTAGATTCACTGCATATTGATCAGCTACTTGTGAATGGGGCTGGGTTTGCGGGCTTCTTGCTTCAGCCGCCTAATTTGGGTGCGCTGTCCTTTGGACAGTCGTTTCTTTTTCGTTTTACTCGCCTTGCTTGTTTTATCTGCCATAGTGTTCCTCCTTTTTGTGAGAGTTTAGCGTATCATCTCAATAAACTGGAAGAAAGTGGACTGCTTTGGGCGGGCGACGCTTGCCCAAAGCACCCCACCCCCTCTTTTTAGATGACACAATTCGGCCCCGCGCACTAAACTACGTGGGCAATTGGTTGATCTTGAAATCAAGCCCATACTTGCTCCCTTCGTCCTGTGCCCAATATTGACGTTCTTCCCGGTAGTCTGCTGTGGTCGCCGAAGTTGGGGTGACGCCCTTGGGATACGTGCTCCAGCCAATGTATCCGATCATGCCAACATCCCTGGGCGGCAACGCTGCGCCGGGTGTTGTGAGCTTGTTGAGGCTGACCGCATCGTATACGATGAGATCGTAAGCGATCGGGTCGGCAGGCGCCCAGTCGGCGAAAAATAAGCCGATTGCCGCGATGACGATGAGAGCGATTCCTCCCACGATTAGCGAGGCGGTGATCCCTGCGCCGCCTATCAACGACGCGATGCCCTTACCTAAAACGCCGCCC
Organism: Candidatus Aquidulcis sp.; assembly: GCA_020723385.1. Taxonomy (GTDB): domain Bacteria; phylum Chloroflexota; class Anaerolineae; order Anaerolineales; family UBA4823; genus DYIZ01. The sequence goes on along the minus strand of DYIZ01000170.1, from coordinate 4,863 downwards.
GCCGCGCCGGCTGACAGCAGTGTGAAGGCTTGCTTCCAGAAGAGGCCGTAAGCCTCACCGAAGGAGGTTATCTGTTCTTCTGCGGCGTCGTCGCTGTCCACTTCGAGCCCCAGGATGGCGATCGCAACGCAGCCCGCAGCATCGAGTCGCCCTGAAAATGGGGTCACCGGCGGGAAGCCGATCCAGTCACCAGATTCGACGTCTTCGTGGCGGAAGATATCGCCTTCTTTGGCCTCGATTACCTGGCTACCGGTTGCCCGGTAGGTGGCGGTGTAACTGCGGAACCACGGTTCGTCGTCGCCCAAACCGTCAGTCTCTTCGTAGCAGTTGCCACGCTCTACCCACACCTGGTATGGAATGTCGAGAGGTGGGATGACTTCGATCAACGCGGTGTTGCTGACGAACTCGGCGGGAGCGGGTCCCGGCGAGGGCGCGTAGTTCGTCTCGTTCGGCACGTGCACCTCGATGGTGTAGCGTCCTGGAGGCACCGGACGGTCGTTTTGCCCGTCGCGAATCGTGCGAGGCAGGGTGAACGTCACAACATCCCGAACCGTGCAACTCGCGTCCTTTGTGGGAGGTTTGTCGTCGCCCATTACATCGCACGCGACAGTCATATCGGGAAAACCCCCACCCACCTTCTTGATGACCACCGTGCTTTTCAGCGAGCTATAGTTGAAACCACGCAGGGCGATCCCTTGACCGGCGACACATTGCGGGATGGTGAGGCAGCGAAACCGCCCGGCACCCGACTCAGTGTAGTTGTAGTCGCTTCCGCCGTCGCAAACCGCGAAGCCATTGGTGGGCACGTTGTCCTTACAATCCACGCTGATACTCTTGGGGTTTGCTGGATCGGTGGAGGCGGAACAGGTGATCGAAAACTCGTGCAGGTCGAACTTGATGCTATTGATATCGGATTTGTCAGGGAAGACTGTGTCACGGTTCCGGTACCACTTCACATTGTCCGCACCCGGGTTCACAGCGCAGATCCACGGCCAGGGAGCTTTCACAATCGCACGCTGGTTCTCATTGATCATCGGACCGATGGCCTGGTCCCACAGCCGTATCTGGCCTGCCGACGGCGCGCCGCTTGGCTCGTGGAATAAGGAATTACGGCCGAGTGCCACGATCTCATGCAAGAGTACCTTCGTAATGAAATCGGCCTCAACTGGCCGGTCGTCGGCCCAGTCATCGAAACGAGTCTCGAGTGTACAGCGCCGCGTTTCGGGAATGTCGAGGTAGGCGTCTACCCCCACCTGTAATGCGTTGCGGTGACGGGCTTCGAGTGTCTCGAAAAAAGAGTACATCCCCTTCTCGAAATCGTTCTGTGGCGTGAGACCTTTCTTAGCCCGTTGGAACAAAAGCACCATAATCGGCCCGAGTGAATCCTGGATAGGCCAATCACAACACCAATTGGCGAGTTTGACTTTTGTCGGCGTCTTGGGCTTGTAGACTTTACGCCGGGAAGTGGTTCTCGATTTTGGACCGAGCAGTTCGAGAATACTCTCGCAACAGTCATCCTTCTTCGGAATGCTGCGCGTGCAGGGGGGCTTAGGCTCTTTCGCCGCCGGGGGCGTACAGGAGCAGGGTAGATCGTCATGGCCTGTGATGTCAACCGGCCAGGGATCGGCTGCCGGTTCTTCGGTTGGCGTTCGATCGCGGGTCCGTTCGTTGATGTGGATGTAGGATGGGTCGTCGTTTCTGGTGTTCATGGTTTCCTCCTAATAGGGTTGTTTGAATTCATTTTCCACTCGTAATGTACCTCTTGATTTTGTGGCAGCGGCGTTGGTTGTGCGAATTGCTCATACCCGGCCAGGTTGATAGACGCTTCGGTGCTGAACGGCAATCCCCGTTTGCCCTTGCGTTGGCCGATGATGCGCTTGATGCTAGAGACGGTGTTTTCCGAGTTGATTACAGACTGGCGTTTGGCGGCCTGGCCCACCAATCTCTCGGCGGTCTTGGTGAACGAAACCACTGACGACAGCAGACGGCTGCCTTCTGCAGTCGTGATGACGACCGGCCCGCCGTTCTCTAGCACGGCTACCAAACTGTTAGTTGTTCCCAGATCAATGACTACAATCTTGCTGACGGTTCACCTCTTTGATTCTTGACTGAACTTGACCAGCGCAGCTTGATTCGCATCGCAGTGCCCCATTTCGTAATCGCGCACTTCAGCGACTGCTGGCCGTGGTCTGTTCAGCCAACGTGCAGCTCAGTCACTTGGCGAAAGTGGAAGCCCATGATAGCCAGCGTGATCGCCAGTGGGAACAGCCGGGGACGGCGGAACAGAGTCCAGAAAAATAAGCGCCAATAGTGAACCCGCTCGGCGCCGCGGATGCCTAACTGGTAAATAGAGCGCCCCAAGGCCAGGATGTATTGCGGGTCCGGGTGAAAGCGGATCTTGGGGGGCTGGTATTCTCGGAGGAATGTCAAAACCCGCTCGTAATAGAACTTGGGAGCGTAGATTTGACTCAGGAGTTTGCGATAGCCTCTCCGCAGCGGTTCCAGGCCCATCTTGGGAACGATGTTGGTCGAGCCATCCACGTTATCGCCCGAAAATTCATTCGCCAGGCGGCCTTCACGCTGCATACGATCGTACAGGCGCGTCCCATTGGGCGCCTGGAGCAGCCCTACCATGGCGGTCACGATACCGCTCTTCTGGATGAAATCAACCTGCTGTTGAAAGATCGAGGGGGGATCGCTATCGAATCCAACAATGAATCCGCCCTGCACCTGAAGCCCAGCGCGTTGGAGAATCTTGACGCTTTCCACCAGGTCGCGGCCTTTGTTCTGGTTCTTGCTGCATTCAGCCAGGCTGTCTTCGTTGGGCGTCTCGATGCCGACGAACACGGTGTCGAACCCGGCTTGCGTCATCAGACTGAGCAGCTCGGGATCGTCGGCCAGGTTGATAGATGCTTCGGTGCTGAAAGGCATGCCGCGCTTGCCCTTGCGCCATTCGATCAAAGCCGGCAGCATTTCGGATTTGATCAGCTTCTTGTTGCCGATAAAGTTATCATCCACGAAAAAGATGCTCTTGCGCCAGCCCAGCGCATAGAGATTATCCAGCTCGGCGACGATTTGCGCCGCGGTTTTGGTGCGCGGGCGATGCCCCAATAGGGCGGTTACGTTACAAAAATCGCAGCTAAAGGGACAGCCGCGTGAGAATTGGATACTGACCGTATCATATTGCTTGAGATTTGCCAGCCGCCATAAGGGCGCTGGCGTTAGCTGAATATCCGGGAACTCGGTCGTTGTATAGACGCGTTGGGCGTGTCCGTCAGCCAGGTCTGCCAGGAAAGGTGGGAGAGTCAGCTCGGCTTCATTGAGCACGAAGTGGTCTACACCGGGGAATTGTTCGTGTTCCATGGTAAAAAGCGGCCCCCCGGCAACCACTTTTACGCCCAATGCCTTACAACGCGCGATCACAGCGCGAGCGGCGTCGCGCTGCACAATCATGGCGCTGATGAAGACGTAATCGGCCCAAGCCAGATCTTTGGAGGTCAAACCAGTCGCGTTGAGGTCCACCAGCCGTTTCTCCCATTCGGCGGGCAGCATGGCCGCCACGGTCAAGAGACCTAGCGGGGGTGCAGAAGCTTTCTTCCGGACGAACCTCAATGCGTGTTTGAAGCTCCAGAACGTGTCAGGGAATTCTGGGTAAACAAGTAAGATGTTCATCGGTACCTTGTCCCGTTATCAGCGTTTGGAGAAGCTCCGAAACCAATTCTGGATTTTTGCTCCAGGCTTTTTCTGATCTCTGAGCTGTGCTGTAATGGCCCAAAAGGTGATCCTTTCACCGCAGTCGCAAATGACGAAAGTTGATCCAAGATCGTCGCCCTTTGCGGCAGAGTCGACGACCGGGTTATTCGATATGGTTTTGCCGCAATTAGGGCACTTGATTTGGTTTTCCATGGTTTGCTCCTCTTTTCACCTTGTTCGATTAATCCTAGCGCCCATGGAAAGGGATTACGCCCCTCGCATGACCGTTTCAACGAGAAGACATGTCAGGCTTTAGCGTTGGAAAACCCTTTTACACCCATCAGGCGCAGCAGGAAAAGTAATAGTATCGCCCCGAGGAATGCGATCAAAATGGACGGCAGGTTGATGCCCGACATCGGGTCGCCGATCTTGAAGAAATAGGAAGCGATGAAGCCTCCCAGCACGCCGCATCAATCTCCACTGGTCGCCCAAAACGTCTTTTGCCACATTGCGTTCTCTGGCGAAGAAATTGACGGCCATGAGCAGCACGATGGTGGTTCCAAGCGACACCAACAAGCCCAGCAAGCTGAATCTGATTATTTTGTGGACATAATAGATCGTTGGGGATAAGAAACTGAACACTGAAGCGCCAATGCTGCCTACGATGATATTGACCAGCAGGATCGCCCGGCGACGCCGGAAAATAAGAGTGGCCAGCCCGCCGATGGCTGCTCCAGCGATAAGCCAAATGATGAAATTAATCATTCTATTCTCTCTTATCTGATTTTCCAAACGCACGCGCTATCCATATTTACCTGGCGATAGGTAAGGTATCGCTGCGGCGGGAAGTATGGGTCGAGTTATCTTTAGTTTCAGTATAATGACGTAGAGTCTCAAAAGCGTCTCAATCGCAGGTGATGAGCGTTAGTTGGGGGATCCCATCGGCTTTGGGAAGGTATGGGGAAGTTTTCGATTCAATAAAAGGGACAGGCGAAATTAGCTCAACAGCAGGGGAAAGTGAGCCACGTTTATAGAGGTGTCTTCTTCTCCAGGGGGAAGGCGACCGGTAAAAATTCCCGAAATCCCTGTAGCCCTCATCGGATACGCAGGCGGGCGCGGCCCGTGGGTTTTATCCGCTCCCGTTCAGCACATAACCGTCAACAAGCACTC
>DYIZ01000169.1 GCA_020723385.1 Candidatus Aquidulcis sp. | reverse complement strand
TTTCTGACAACCCTATTTTCTCACTTTCCGCGCCCCAAAACTGACATGCACTCTTTTGTTATATTACGAGGGGAAAGCAGCATGGCCAGCCCGCATTGAATTCATCAATTACTTCTTTCACCGGAAGTATAGATAGCTAGATATTCCTTGACTGTTAGTAGAGTCTTGGAGTTAGAGCAGGCGGTCTGACCGTTCGACGCAAATGCGGCAACATTTGCGCAAAGGAAGGAGGTGAATAGCATGATCCGTAAAATACGCATACCTATCAAGATCACTTGGACGGTGTCCTGTCGGTGTGGTCGTCGCTTTACACTTCGACCAGGTCAAACGTACCGCTGCGTTTGCGGTCACGTTTTCCGCGCGTAGTGTGTAACCTATCCTGCATCTGTCAGGCCGCCTGCTCTAATTCTGAGATTATACACTAAATCGGACAAAATCTGTAAGGTATATGTTGTATCACCCATCACTTGGCAAAGTGATGTTATTGAAACCTCGTTTTGGATTAGAGAAGAAGAGATTTCAAAATTTTGGTGAGAGAAAGGAGGACGGTATATGTCAAAAACACACACTATTCACCGGAGTGCCATCACTGGGCGGTTTGTTCCCAAGACGACCGCCATAAGGCATCCCAAAACTACCGTCAAAGAGACCATCAAGGTCCCCAAATCCACCCCGAAACCTAAGTAATCGGGTTTCACCCAGATTCTGGAGAGGCAATGCCCGCCTCTCCAGAATCACAGGTTTTTCTTATTCACATTAGTTCTAAACGTAGCACCCGGCCTGAGGGGGGCAGGTCGGGCGCTACTAGGTTATTGTAGTTCAAAGTTCCCGATAGAAGAAGCTGATGATTGTCAGATTATTGTGTGACAATAGTCATCTGTCACGGGTATGATTTCACCGCCTTCAACCTGGTAATTCTTCCTTCTGAAACGATAATCTCCACGCCGCCGAACCGCGTGTCACCAACCACGTCCCGGATTCGGTCAGGTAACTCGATCAGCTTCTCTGCACCGGGCACATCGAGCAATCGTTCCAGCGCAATTCTGAGAGCCGCTTTATCGGCGATCATATGATTCAACCGAGTATCCATAGAACACGTGTTCCCGATACAGAATTGTATCACAAACCGTGTCGGGGGTGTTTGCACGCAAACATATAAACCACATCCGCCGCTCGGAGTTCTTCTCGAGCGGCGGATGTAATCCTACTATATCACAGATAAATACCCTGCCAGCCTGGGGGGAACAGGTCAAAAGGGGCAATCAGATTATGTCATCAGAATCGCGGTATACTCACCGAAAGCCGGATGACGCTCGAACGTCTCCGGCAGAGCTACAGCGCAGGTAATTGCGCAGCAGCCAGGAGTATGATACCACATGGCCGCCCGCACATCTGCGGGCGGCTTTTGTTCGTGGAGGATTTATGACAAAACGGCGGTCAAACAATGAAGGATCAATTTTCCAGCGTGGCGATAAATGGCGAGCTCAGATCACAATACAAGGGCATCGCCTCTCTCACACCGAAACGACTGAGACAAAAGCTCGCGCCTGGCTGCGTAAAATGCGTGGCCAGATAGACCAGGGTTTGACTTACGACGCTGCACGCACCACCTTGACAGAATTCCTGACCAATTGGCTGGCTCAGAAAAAGACCCAGCTCCGTACTGCCACCGGCGAACAGTATGACTGGGCGGCCGCATATATCAACACCGGCTTGGGATCGCTCAAGCTCAAAGACATAACGCCGTCGGTGATTCAGCATTTCTATGATGGTCTTTTAGCGCGGCAAATCGGAGCACGCACAATCCAGGTAGTCCATGCTGTTCTTCATGGATGTTTGGATCACGCTGCCCGGCTGGGTCTGACAGCTCGTAATCCGGCAGATAGTTGCATTGTGCCGAAACCCCAAAAACAGGAGATGAAAACCTGGACCGAAAGTCAGGTCAGCCAATTCCTGGTGACAATCATCGGACAGCGCAACGAGATAATGTACCAAATGGCACTCGCCACTGGAATGCGCCGCGGCGAGTTGATCGGCTTGAAATGGTCAGACGTAGACTGGATCGCCAATACGATCAAAGTACAGCGCCAGGTCTTCGAGCCGGTCGGAGGTGGTTTCGTCTTCCAGGAACCGAAATCTGACCGCGGGCGGCGCGCCGTCGAATTGGAAACTCGGCTTATTGACCGCTTACGTGAGCAGCTCAGGCGAGTCACTCTGGGACGCCAGGTCGCCCGCGATCGTTGGCAAGAGTATGACCTTATTTTCCCCTCGACGATCGGCACACCCCAAGGTGGCGGAAACGTGACGCGGGAGTTTCATCGGCTGGTAGTGCAAGCAGGCCTGCCGGTGATCCGCCTCCACGACTGTCGGCACACCGCCGCATCTATCATGCTCAGCCATGGCATCCCGCCCATCATAGTGGCCGGAATGCTGGGCCACAGCCTGGCTGTGTTACTAGAAAAGTATGCCCATTTCATCCCCAGCTACCAAACCGACGCTGCCCGTCTTATGGCCGGAGTCACATCACCTATGTCGGTGGAGATAAAACATTGATCTGGTTGCACCCAAACTGCACCATACACGAACCCCCAGGGGTAATTTCCTGGGGGTTTATATCCTTTTTTGGGGGTATACCCCCATATATGGGGGGTATTTCAGCGCCCCCGGCGGGATTCGAACCCACAACCGCTTGATCCGAAGTCAAGTGCTCTGTCCATTGCGCTACGAGGGCTGACAACCCAAATTATACACGAAAAAACGAATGCACTGAGAACCCCTTTTTCGGGTCTTTGGGACTTGCCGTGATGCACCGCCAGCGGTAGGTCGGATTGCCAATCCGACCCACACTACACTGCCGGATATGCTGGTCTGTCACGGCGACTCCCAATGATCCCCTTTTTCGTTGGCAGCCATTTCGCCCTGGATGGTCAATCCAATTTCTAATGATGGTTAAGGCTCTAATGCGAATTAAGTCATGGTATAAATGGGGGTAGACACCATAATCAAATTTTATCCATCCAATATTGACTGGTGTCTCATCCGGGTAATAGATAGCCGGATGCTAAAAAGCGACCGGGGGGTCGGTGTCACGCGATAAACATTCGAAAGGAGATTTGACTGTGACGCGAGAACCGCATGATAATTCCGTAGGGGATGGCCGTAGCCGTAGAATACTTGCTTTCTTCGCAATCCTACTCGTTCTCGGCGGGCAAATTCTGTTGATTCCAACCACCAATGAAGTCATGATACCGATCATGTTATTATTGACCGGTGGGGGTATTTTGTTAATCATCCTGGCTCAAAGTAACTGGTTGTCCCGCTTCAATCGAGCTGCATCAATCCAGCAGCCCTGGATAATTCCAGCCGGGTGGTTCGGAGCCGCGCTAATCCTTTCCCTTCTGGCGGCGGTTGCAACGTATTTATTCGAAAAGAACAACTACAACAATTACATGCCAGTGCTGACTCTTTGGGCAGGCAGCGCCGGATGCTATTTGATGGCATTTGCCCCAACGATTCATGTTCCAGCCGACTGGAAGCAGTGGGGTAAAGACCATTGGAAAGAGCTGGCCGGGATTGGTGCGATGAGTCTGCTGGCGATTGTGCTCCGCTTTTACCACTTGGGCGGCGTCCCACGCGTCGTCAATGGGGATGAGGGCTGGTTGGGTATTACGGCTCAATCAACGATTCAAGGGGCTTACACAAATCCATTCGCTCTTTGGGAAAATTTTGGGGCGCTCTATTTACAGTTTATCAATGTCATCATCCAGGGACTGGGGGTGTCGCCATTTAGCTTACGTCTGCTGCCGGCAATTGGAGGCGTGCTGGCTGTACCGGCGGTTTATCTTTTGGGCAGGCAAATTGCCAATCACCGGATCGGGCTGATCGCAGGCACACTTTTGGCCTGTTCGCACACTCACATGCACTTCAGCCGCACAGCGGCGGTTGGCTATATACAAGGCACCTGGCTGATACCGTTGGAGTTGTATTTTCTCTTGAGCGGCCTGGAAAAAAAGCATCCCTGGAGGGCTGCTGTGGGAGGAATGTTGTTGGGATTCCAGTTTAGCATTTATCTAACCGCCCAAATTGTTGCCGCCCTTGTTTTTGTTTACATGGTGATCGCGCTAATCCTTTATCGCTCACAAATAAAAGAGATGGCAAAGGTATGGGGAGCATTCTGGGGCGGCCTGATTGTAGTTTTCATCCCGCTTGGCGCTAACTTCTGGCGTCACCCCAACGAGTTGTTTGCCCGAATGAGCATGGATGGCACCTTTCAATCTGGCTGGCTGGCCAACACGATGGCCGATACCGGGCATAGCGCCGTCCAAATTTTGGGAGAGCGTGTCTTACACGCTTTTTTGTCCCTGATCTATTACCCTGCGTTCGATTTCTATGGGTCGAACATCCCGATGCTTACCCTGTTTACCGCTACCTTCTTCCTGCTGGGGATTGGATTAACCCTGTGGAAAACATCGAAACCGGGGCATCTCTTGCTCAATGGGTATCTCTGGGCGCCAACCCTGGCCGTCGGGATTTTTTCGATCCCGCCATCCGCAGACTCTTATCGCATGTTGATCGTTTTACCTGCCGCATTGATCATGGCAGCCCTGGCAGTGGATGAACTTCTCGCTTTGCTCGGTCTGGGTTGGAATCGCTGGAAATTTGGATACGCGCTCATCACTGGCGCACTTTTGGTTAGCGTGCTGCTGTTCAACATTTGGGTTTACTTCTTCGACTTTGCCGGCCGATGCCGCTACGGGAGCGACAACCCCCAAACCCGTTTCGACTCATACCTGGGAAACTATCTGCGCAATACGCCTCGAGAAGCCAATGTTTATTTGCTCAGTGACGATACCTTCAGCTACGGCGGCAATCCCACCGTGGATTTTCTGAGTAACCAGCGCCCGCTTTCCAATTTCCCCGATCCTGTAGATGCGCTCGAACCCCTGGCAGGTACGATCGTGATCGCCAATCCCAATCGAATTGACGAATTGGCCGCATGGGCGCGCGCCCACCCCGGCGGCGAGCTTCACCTCGAGTTCGATTGTAAAAATCAAATCATGCTCATCTACCAGATTCCCTGACATTGAAACCCGAAGAATATGCGGTCATGTACCAGGCCGAAAGCGGCCTCTGGTGGTATAAAGGAATGGAGCGCCTCACCTGCGCGGTGCTGGATCGCTGGTATGCCAGGGATGGCAAACAAATTATTCTCGATGCCGGTTGCGGAACAGGTTCGGCGGCGGCGGGTTTCCTGACGCAATATGGCACGGTGACAGCCTTTGACCTGGCGGCCGAGGCGTTACGTTACTGCAAATTACGCCAGGTCGAGCGGCTGACCCGCGCTTCGGTGGTTGCAATCCCTTTCGGGAGCGAGATATTCGATCTGGCGGTCAGTTTCGATGTTGTCAGCGCGGGGGATGTCGCCGATGACCGGGCTGCGCTGAAAGAGTTTCACCGGATACTCGCCCCCGGCGGACGCGTCGTATTACGTCTGGCAGCCCTGGAATGCCTTCGGGGCCAGCATGATAGGGCCGTTGACAACGCCCGGCGTTACACCCGCCGTGAGGCAGCCGAGAAACTGACCTCGAACGGCTTTTCCGTTGAGCTGGTATCTTATGCAAACACCTTTTTGTTACCCCTCGCCCTGATCAAGCGATGGGGAGAGCGTGTTTGGCCGTCCCGCCGCCAATTATCTGAATTGACCATTAACGTCTGGCCGATCAACCGGTTGTTGCAGGCCATCCTCTCGAGCGAAGCCCCCTTTCTCGCCAGAGGCTTCCTGCCCATCGGTGTCAGTGTGATCGCCGTTGGCCGCAAGCCGCGGGAAGTCTGAATCAGCATGGGTTTAGCCAAACTTTCGAGCCTCAGCATCTTCTTTCCAGCCTATAACGACGGCGGGACAATTGCCAGCCTCGTCATCGTTGCCCGCGCGGCTGCCTGCCAGGTGACTGACGATTTTGAGATGATCGTTGTCAATGATGGCAGCCAAGATTATACCGGGCAAGTTCTACAAGAATTAGCCAACGTCTACCCGGAACTGCGCATCATCACGCACCCTCACAACCAGGGCTATGGGGCTGCGCTGCGCTCCGGGTTTGCAGCCGCTTCCAAAGAGTGGATTTTCTACACCGATGGGGACGCGCAGTACAACCCGTCAGAACTGACCCTGCTGGCAGACGCTCTGCAGGAGGGTGTGGACATGGTCAACGGCTATAAAATCAATCGCCGCGACCCGGTTATTCGCATCGTGCTCGGCAATATCTACAATACGGTTGTCAAGCTGGCTTTTGGCATCCGCCTGAGAGACGTTGACTGTGATTTCCGGCTGATACACCGCTCGATCTTCGAGGCGGTTCAACTCGAAAGCAACACTGGCGTGATCTGCGTCGAATTGGTCAAGAAAATTCAAAACGCGGGCTTTGTTGTGGCAGAGACACCGGTACATCACTTTCACCGCCAATACGGCGTTTCGCAGTTCTTCAACTGGCGGCGGCTGCTGCGGGTTGCGCTCCACCTGGTCCGTTTGTGGTGGAAATTGATCGTCATAAAGGGACGCTGATTAATGGCCGTGTCTCTCCAATCCGCATTCGACGGAAAACGTACCTTGATCACCGGCGGCCTGGGATTCATCGGCAGTAATCTTGCTCACCGGCTGGCGGCGCTCGGCGGGCGCGTGCTGATCGTCGACTCGCTCGATCCAAATTACGGCGGGAATCGCTTCAACCTGCTCGGCATCGAAGAAACTGTGCAGGTTAGAATCGCCGACCTGCGCGACAACGCGCTGGCATCCGAAGTGATCCACGGGCAAGATTATATTTTCAACCTGGCAGGACAGGTCAGTCACCTCGGCAGCATGAAACATCCCGTGGCCGATCTGCAAATCAACGCCGGCGCCCAGCTCGCCATCGTCGAGGCTTGCCGCCAGGTTAACCCCGGCATCAAGATCGTCTACGCCGGGACGCGGCAGATCTACGGGCGGCCGCGTTACCTTCCGGTGGATGAATCCCATCCGGTCGAGCCAATTGACTACAACGGCGTCACCAAACGGGCTGGCGAGCTTTATCATCTCGTCGCTCATCGCGTCTACGGCTTGCGCGCCGTCAGCCTGCGCATGACCAATGTTTACGGGCCGCGCATGCGCGTGCGCGATAACCGCCAATCCTTCATCGGCTGGTGGATTCGCCTGCTCACCGAGGGACAGCCAATTCCGATCTACGGGAACGGCCAGCAAATTCGAGATTTCAATTTCGTGGACGATGTCGTGGACGCTCTGTTATTGGCAGCCGCCAATCCCGCCGCCGATGGGCAAATCTATAACCTGGGCAGCGACGAGCCGCTCAACCTGCTTGCCCTGGCCCGGATGATGATCGAAATCAACGGGCGCGGCGGCTATGAGCTGGTCCCGTTCCCAAAAAATCGTAAGCGCATTGACATCGGCGACTATCACGGTGATTACACCAAAATCCGTACGCAACTGGGCTGGCAGCCGGCGACTTCATTGCGCGACGGGTTAACCCGCACCCTGGCATATTATGCCAAACATCACGCTTATTACTGGTGACGAAGTGAACCTCCCCTTTTTCGATTTGAAACAGCAGATTAGCCGGATGCAGGACGAGATCAACCGGGCGATTGGAGGTGTGCTCGAAAGGGGGATTTTCATCCTGGGAGCGGAGGGGGGCGCCTTCGAGCGGGAGTTTGCGGCGTACTGTGGGGCGGCGGAGGCTGTCGGCGTTGCATCCGGCACCGATGCGCTGCATCTCACCCTACGCGCCCTGGGCATCGGCACCGGCGACGAGGTGATCACTGTCACGCACACCGCCGTTGCCAGCGTGGCTGCCATCGAAATGGCCGGCGCCCGCCCGGCGCTGGTGGATATTGATCCCTTGCGGTACACCCTCGATCCCCATCAGCTTGGCGCAGCCCTGACGCCGCGCACCCGCGCCGTTCTCCCTGTGCATCTCTATGGCTGTCCCGCCAACCTGGAACCGATCCTGAGCTTTGCTCACCAGCATGGGTTAAGGGTGATCGAAGACTGCGCCCAGGCGCATGGGGCGCGTTACCAGGGAAAACCAGTTGGAAGCTGGGGGGTGGCGGCGGCCTTCAGTTTCTACCCGACCAAAAACTTGGGCGCATTTGGGGATGGCGGCGCAGTCACTACCAACAACCCCGAACTGGCGGAGCGTGTGCGTCTCCTGCGGCGGCACGGCTGGCAGGAACGCTACATCAGCCAGGTGAAGGGCGTCAATAGCTGCCTCGATGAATTGCAGGCCGCTATCCTGCGGGTTAAACTGCAATATTTGGATGAATGGAATGCACGCCGGCGGGAGTTGGCGAATCTCTATTCGGCGCTTCTCGCTAACCGGGGTGTGATCCTGCCCCATCAGCCGGACGATTGCTCCCACGTTTTTCATCAGTATGTGATCCGCCATCCTCAGCGGGACCGCTTGCGTGCATCGCTTAAATCGCAAGGCATCGAAACGCTCGTTCACTATCCCGTGCCGGTCCACCTCCAGCCCGCCTATCGAAACCTGGGATACGAGACTGGTTCTCTGCCCGAAAGCGAAGCTGCGGCGCGCCAGGTGCTATCGCTGCCTCTCTACCCCGAAATGACCGAAGCTGACATCCAGCATATCAGCCAGGCTGTCTGTTTATTCCTTGACAAATCGTCTTTTTGATGTATAATACGCCATATAACATCTATATACCATCCAAGTGGATGGTAAAGGAGCAGCAATGACTAACCCGGCTTTTCAGATCAACTCCATAAACGTCCGCGAGGCCAGCCAGGCCGAATTTACCGCGCTGAACCAGCACACCAATCGAATCCGGCTCGAACGCCTTCCAGACGACCCTCCGATTCCCCTCGAAGAATCGATTCTGAGTATGAAGAATATTCCTCCGTTTGTAGATGTCAGGCTTTGGGCTGTCTGGAATCCCGATCTCACCGAGATTGCGGCGGAAGGCAGCCTGGCCTTGCTCAAAACTGAGGACAACAAACATCTGGCCCAATTCGAGATCACGGTTCTGCCAGATTTCCGCCTTCAAGGATTGGGGCGCAAGCTTCTCCGTCTCGTCAGCGACACTGCGCAGGAAAACAATCGCCGGCTGCTCGTCACCGAAACTGCTGATCGGGTGCCGGGCGGCGAAGCGTTTATGCTTCGCATTGGGGCGCATAAAGGGCTTGAAACGCACGTCAACCAATTGCGTATCACCGATATCAACCGCGGCTTGATTGCCGGTTGGCTCTCACACGGGAAGCAGCTCTCCGCTGATTTTGAGATCGGCCTTTGGGATGGCGCTTATCCGGAAGAAATGATCACAGAAGTAGCCAATTTATACGAGCTGACCAACCAACAGCCTTTTGGCGAGATCGAGATCGAGGCGATGCACATGTCGCCTGAACAGATCCGCCAAATGGAGCAGCAAATATTTGCGCGCGGCGGCCAGCGCTGGACCTTTTATATCGTCAACCGCGCCACCGGCAGATTCGCGGGCTATACCGAAACTGTCTGGAATCCCAACCGCCCAGAGATTTTGCGCCAGGATATGACCGGCGTCTTCCCAGAATACCGCAAACTGGGATTGGGACGCTGGCTCAAAGCGGCCATGCTCGACAAGGTTTTGAAAGACCGCCCCCAGGTCAAATACATCCGCACCGGCAATGCCGATTCGAATGCTGCCATGCTCAAGATCAATAACGAATTGGGTTTTCAACCCTATATGGCCAGCGCCCTCTGGCAAATAGAAGTCGAAAAAGTTCAGGAATATCTGAATTCGCACAACAAATAGCAACGGAGATTCATAATGCCCGATACCGAAAAGATCACCATCAATATGTCTGCCGTTGATCTCGGCAAAGTGGACTTGTTGGTTCAAGAAGGCATGTATTCCAACCGCACCGATTTTATCCGCACAGCCATTCGCAACTTGCTGGATAAACATACACTGGAAATCCAACAGACGGTGACGCGTCACTCGTACGGGATAGGTCTATTTGAATATTCGCGCAAGGATCTCGAAAAAATAAAAGCCAAAGGCGACAAGATCAAGTTCACTGTGGTTGGCGTGCTGGAAATAGCCCCCGATGTTCCAGCCGAATTGGCCGCCGAAGTCGTCGAAGCGGTTCAGATTCGCGGAATGTTCATCGCCAGCGATGAGGTCAAAACAGCCCTGGCAGATCGGATGAAATAACAAAAGGGATCGCTTAACGAAAATAGGGTTTGTGGCTGCTTCGCATCCTCAAACCCTATTTTCGTTTTTCCCCAGCCGATTAGCTATTTATACCGAACAGATATACTGCCAATGGCCTGGCTCAGATCGAGAAGCACCTGATTGGCCGCGCCCGCTTCGTAACCCGGCGATAGATAGGTATCATCTTGATTACTGAAATCGGCGGGAACGTTCAAGTTCGCCAGACCGGTGTCGGACTCGATTCGGACGGCCAGTTCCTGCGGGACGAGAATCACCATCTCGCCAATCGCGCCGCTGATAGATGCAGAGAAATCGCCTTTCTCGGGCAGGATTACCGTGATTTCGCCGACACCCATGTTCACATCGAGCTCCTGGATCGCCAGGCCGGTCAAATCCAGGTTGATCTCACCAACACCCATGTCTGCATTCAGTGTCCACGACACCGCCGGGCTAAAATCCAGATTCCACCCCCAGGATGCGTTGTTGTCAGGCAAGAATGCCTGAACACCCTCACTCCGCAGCGTGATCGTGCCAATCCCATTGGCGATCGAGTCATTTTGATAGACGATCTCGCCCTGGCGCTTGTGCAATGCGCCGTCGAGCAGGATCGAGCCGCTTTCGGGGTTAGCGGCGACGGTGAGGTCGCCAACTGCCGGGTTGAGATTCGCCACCGCCTGGTTGACCTCGCCAGCCGGAGCCCACGAGATCTGCTCATCTACGGTGGGTGTCCCAACCCCAACGAGCAGCAGCGCGCCCACCAACACGGCGATGATGATGACGAAGGCTGCCAGCGGCCCCCAAATCGAGCGCCGCCGCCCCAGGACGATATCTAACCCGATGGCGATGAGCAGCACCGGCCACATGCGGAGCAGCAGCCCCCAAACTGACCAGGCCAGCACTCCAAAGTTGCTCAGGATGATGACGGTTCCCAGGCCAATCCAAAAAACCGGCCCGGCCACACCATCACGGCGCAGGATGCTGTCAATGCCGAGCGCCACAAAAATCAGAGGCCACAATTTCAGAATCGTATCCCAGGCGTCGCCGGTCAGCACGTTGGTGTTCTTCAGCAGGAAGACAATGCCGATGGTCAACAATATGAGTGGGGCAATGATGCTGCCACGGAAATGGGGTTTTTCTTCTTTATTTTCAGTAACTTTGTTTTCAGACATCTTAATCTCCTTCAATCGTTTCTAAACCAACGCAGCAGAAGCGCTATACCTGCCAGGATGAGCAAAGCCGGCCAGATCAAATCCCGGTCGAGCCAGCGCAGCCACGGCACATCCAAATTCTGAAGCATGAAGAACAAGCCAACCAGCAAGAGCGCCGCGCCCAGGAAAATGCGTGCCTGGGGGTGGGGATCGGTCACCGTGTGTTGCAGATCGTCACGAACGGCGCGGGCACGGTCTACGATTTCACCCGCGCCTGAACGGGCAATATCGCCCAGGGTGGCTTTGCGCCCCAGGTCTTCGCGCGGGACGATCACCCACAGAAGCAGGTACACCATCAGCCCGATGCCATTCGTCAGAGCAAACAGGATAAAAAAAGCCCGGACGATGGTGACATTGATCCCGAGGAACTCAGCCAGGCCGCCGCACACACCGCCCAACATCGCGCCAGTGGCACAACGATAAAGTTTACGATTCATAGCACGGCTTCCAGCAGTAACCAAAGGGTTCGTCATTGCGAGGCGTTCCCTTCGACAAGCTCAGGGCAGGCCCTTGCCGAAGCAATCTCAACATTGGCAGGCATGGGATTGCTTCGCACAGAACGCTCGCAATGACACTCGATGATTTGCGCATTCGAGGACAATGTGGTGGGTAAATTTTATAACATTTCATAACCTGCTCGCTGGTTTGTTGCTAACCTTCAACGGCGGCGTAATGTGCGGATAACAAACCAGATACCAACCAGAATCAATGCCACCGGCCAAATGTAATTGATGATGTCGGCTGCAAAGCCCAAAGTTAGCAGCCCCATGACCGCCAGCACCAGCGCGGGAATAAACGCCCAGCGCATATTGCCGTGCGGGGTCGGCAGCAATCCGACCAACCCGAAAGTTGCACCCAGGCCGATGAAGAACACAGCCCCGGTGGTCATACCAAAATCCGGGAGCGCCGTCACGACCGCCAGAGTGACCATCACCCCGCCGGGGATGATCGCCCACCAATTTTCGCGGTTGACCAGGTAAACGATCCAAAAAGCCAGGCCGATTCCGCCGAGCATGATCGCCCCGCTCCATGCGTCAGAGAAATTGGGAACGAACGATTCGAGTAAAATGATCGCTCCGATGACGAGCAGGATCAACCCCGGGATGAGCGCCCACCAATTCCTGCGGTCGCCAATCACAACCGACAGGAAAGCCGCACCGACCACAGCCATAGCGCCGCCCCAAAAGATACCCGACAGCTCGAAGCCGAGGATATACTGCAACAAGAACAGCACACCTCCAGCGATGAGCAACAACCCCCAAAAGATACGCGAACTGATTAATTTCATGGCGATTCTCCTCTCTAATTGATTTCGCCCAATGCTTCAGCAATCAACTGTTGTTTTAGATTCCAAAGACGTTGGGTCAATGATACATGATAAATATGCGGGTTCATCATACGGCGCACGCCGGGGTCCAGCCGTTCGACGTCCGTTTTACGGCGCTGGCGCATCTCGTCAATCGTCGGCAGGTTGCACACGAGCCGGCCTTCGACCAGCACGTTCTCCAACAACGGCTCAGCCTGAGAAATGGCCGACTGCTGGATGGTGCGGTACTTGGTATGATCGGTCGGATGGTGAAGCGTCAGATGTTCGGTCGAAGCCGGGTCTTCGCCATCCAGGCCGATCAGGTCTGCCGTGGCTTTGCCGCGCTGGTCGTACAGACGCCACACGCATTTATGCCCCGGATTGGGGGTCTTCGATGGGGATTCGGAAATCTTGATGGCTGGCTGCCAGGCACCCTCGTGATGCACCGCCGTCAGCTTGTACACGCCCCCGAGAGCCGGGTCCCCCCACGAGGTGATCAGGCGCGTCCCCACACCGTAAACCAATCGCTTCACCAACTGGTTGGGGTCAACCCCATATCGCGGCGCTTCTTCCTCGATCTGCGTGATGATCTGCCAGATGATCAATTCGTCCAGGTTGTTCGACAGCACAATGGCGGTGTCGGCAAATCCGGCTGCGTCGAGCAGCCGCGCAGCCTGGATGCTCAGGTAAGCCAGGTCGCCCGAGTCGAGGCGAATCCCGACCGGTTCGTGGCCCTTTCGCCGCAGCTCTTCGAAGACACGAATCGCATTGGGGATACCGCTCTCCAGGGTGTTGATGGTATCCACGAGCAGGGAACAATCGTCGGGATAGAGGTCGGCGTAAGCTCGGAAGGCTTCAAGCTCGCCCATCCCGAGGGTGTTGTACAACTGAACGAGACTGTGGGCGTGCGTACCCTTGGGGGGGTAGCCCAACACGTGAGAGATGCCGACGTTGGAGGTGAAATCCGCCCCGCCGATGAGGGCAGCCCGCGCCCCGGCGTTCGCACCCCGGTCGTGACCGCGCCGCAGCCCGAATTCCAGCATCAACTGCCCCCGGCCGATCTCGCGAATGCGGGCAGCTTTCGTGGCGATCAAAATCTGGTAATTGAGCTGGTTGAGCAACGGCGTCTCGAGGATTTGCGCCATCGCCAGCGGGCCTTCCACCACTGTAATCGGCACGTTGGGGTGGATGACGCGCCCTTCGGGGATGGCTTGCAGGCTGATGCCGCCAAAGTCGCCGTGAGCCGCCAGCCAATCCAAAAAATCATCGCCGAAAACGCGGGTACCGGCGCGACCTTTCTGCGAGCGGAGATATTGCAGGTCCGTCTGCCGGAAATGCGCGTCACGCATCCAATCCAGCAGCCATTCCAGCCCGGCATTGATGCAGAAACCGGCTTTGTGCATCCCGTAGTTGGGGTATTCGCGGAAATAATGATCGAACTGGACGCGCTTCTCGTGCAGGCCCGTCCGGTAGTACAGTTGCGCCATCGTCAACTGGTACTGGTCGGTGAACAAAATGCCTTCGGCGGTTTGCTGTTCAGATTGTTTCATAGTTTTCCGCGCTCGTCCGCGTCCAATCTGTTTTTTATCCGGTAGAGAAGCGGCATTAAACAAATCCGCCGGTGGTAAACAGGCTGATGAGGAACCGTACCGTTCCGATGAGCAGCGCCAGCCCATTGAGCACCAATCCCAACACCGCTGACGTTTTACCCTGACCCGGCTGCTTCTGGCGCACCAAATCAGCCAGAGACAACACAGCGCCGCAAACCGCGACCGGCAGCGTCACACAATTCAAGATATTGAGGAACGGAATCAAAGCCACCAATACACCCGTGATGGAAAGCACACCAGCGGTCAGACCCAAACAACCCATGACTGCCTCCTAACGAATATCTACCGCGCCAACGCCGGTCTTGATATCCAGCTCGACTTTGTTGGCTGCCGTGCCATAATCTGGCGACTCATATCCGCTGCCTGCGTGTGGAAAGCGTGAGGTATCCACCGTGACCGAGGCCAATCCGCTGCTGGAGCGGATGCGAGCAGCTACCCCGGAGGGGATGCGAATATTGAGAGAAGCTGCGCCCGACTCGGTAACGACCCGAGTGAAACCAGCACTGGCAGGCAGCGTCAGGTCGGTGGCGCTGGCGCCGGTGCTCAAGCTCAACTCGGTCACTTTCAGATCGTTCAAGTCAATCAGGGATTGGCTGGCTCCGGTGCCGACATCCAGCGTGAGGGGAATATCTCGATTGATGTTGAAGCTCCAATCGAGCGAGAACCCAGGCCCCGCTGCCCATGGGATATTCTGTTCCGGCACACACAGCTTGACGAACTCGACCCCATCTTCCACATCCATCGTATAGTCTACGCCGCCGCCGAACTCGCC
>DYIZ01000168.1 GCA_020723385.1 Candidatus Aquidulcis sp. | reverse complement strand
CAGGCGGTTGAGCCGCTTATGGCCGCGCTAAAGGATGAGAATGGCGATGTGCGCGCGGCCGCCGCCGGGGCGCTGGGCGTCTTGAAGGATGCCCGGGCGGTCGAGCCGCTCATGGCCGCCCTGAAGGATAAGGATTGGTGGGTGCGCCGGGATGCCGCCGCAGCGCTGGGATTGTTGCAGGATGTCCGGGCGGTTGAGCCGCTCATGGCCTTGCTGAAGGAAGGAAATAGCTACGTACGCCAGGCCTCTGCCGAGGCGCTGAGGGTGTTGGTTGGTGAGCTTACCGGTGAAACAGCGGCCTGGGTTTGGGCCGGTCTCCAGCGGTGGGACGAATGTATTCCCCTGGGATCGGCAGCGGTCGCGCCGCTCCTGCTGGCGCTGAAGGATGAGAAGGATGGCGATGATGATGAGAACGGTGAAAATAGTGAGGTTCGCCAGGCCGCCGTTGAGACGCTGGTGAAGATCGGTGCGCCGGCGGTCGAGCCGCTTACTGGGATGTTGAAGGATGAAAATAAGGATCTTCGCCAGGCCGCGGCCGGGGCGCTGGTGAAGATCGGCGCGCCATCTGTTGAGCCGCTCATCCGGGCGCTGAAGGATGAGAATAACCATGTTCGCCTGGCCGCCGTCAAGGCGCTGAGTGAACTGCGGCGACCCCAAGTGGTCGAACCGCTCATCGCTGCGCTGAACGATAAGAGCGCCGCGGCGCGCAAGACTGCCGCCAAGACGCTGGGCGACTTGAAAGATGCCCGGGCGCTCGACCCGCTCATAGCCGCGCTGAAGGATAAGAATAAAAGCGTACGCCTGGCTGCCGTCAGGGCGCTGATTGAATTGAAAGATGCCCGTGCGGTTGAGCCGCTCATCGCCGCGCTGAAAGATAAAGATTACGACGTGCGCAAGGCCGTTGTCCGGGGACTGGGCGCATCGAAAGATGCCCGCGCGGTTGAGCCGCTCCTTTTAGCGCTGAAGGATGAAGACAACGAAGTGCGTCTGGCTGCCGTCAAAGTGCTGGCTGAATCGAAAGATGCCCGGGTGATTGAGCATCTAGTGGCCGCGAAGAAGGATAAGGATTGGGAGGTGCGCCAGGCGGCTGCCAGTGCGTTAAAAATACTGGATAAACTTGCCAGCAAGCCGAAACCCTGAGCTATTTCAAATCTGGATTGTTTCCCGCCAAAGGTGGGAAAGCCGTAATACCGTTTGATTACCTGAGAGCGTTCGGAAACTCGCTCTACGCCCAACGCCAGGGGATGAATCCCCTGGCTAACCTGCACAAGCCGCCTGAAGGCGGCTGACACAATGGTTTCCTGGATAAACCAACGGCGTTATCAGTCCGCTTCAGCGGACTTCGTTAGATTAGCCGTGGATTTCAATCCACGACGATCCAAGCGGAAAATCACCGAATGCTCTCTGCCTGATAACACCCACTCGGCGGGTATAGAGTAAGCTGACAGGTTGACCGGGCAACCCATAGACAATCGGTTACAATCACCCCATGACCGCCCTCCTTCCCCCCGAATCCTGGCACGCCCATTACTATCAACAGGCCCAATGGACGTACAACCTGCGGCGCTATCTCTTCGAGCGCGCCGGGCTGGCCGAAGCGCGGCGCGTGCTGGAGGTCGGTTGCGGCACGGGGGTGATATTGTCCGAACTGACCATGCTGACGCGCGGTCTTGCCTTCGGCGCGGACATTTCCCAGGATAATTTACTATTGGCTATGCGAATTATTCCGGGGGCGACGCTGGCCAACGCTGACGCGCAGGCGCTCCCCTTCCCCAGTGGGGCCTTCGATTTTTCGCTGTGCCATTTTCTCCTCCTGTGGGTGGGCGACCCTCTCCGGGCTGTGTGCGAGATGGCGCGCGTCACCCGCCCCGGTGGCGCGGTACTGGCCCTGGCCGAACCCGATTACGGCGGGCGGATTGACTTCCCCGAGGCGCTCGCCCCTCTCGGCCAGCGGCAGGCGGACGCCCTGCGCCTCCAGGGCGCAGACCCACTGGCAGGGCGCAAGCTGGCCGGTCTGTTCCACCGGGCCGGGCTGGTCTCTGTCGAAAGCGGCGTCCTCGGCGGCCAGTGGTCGGAGCCGCCATCCGATGAGGATTGGGAGCTTGAATGGCAAGCGCTCGCGGCTGATCTCGGCCCATCCGCCGATCTCGACCGGCTGCGCGCCCTCGATCAATCGGCCTGGCAATCAGGCGAGCGCGTGTTGTTCGTGCCAACGTTTTACGCCTGGGGATGCGTCCCATCGGGCTGATACATAGGAACCCAAGGTACCGGGCCAACTGAATCGGCGCGATAATCAATGAAAAGGAGGGTGTAATGAACCACAGCTCAATTTTCCGCTCCCTGGCTATTTCGTTCCTTTGCGCGATTGTCATCGTCAGCGCATCGGGAGTACCCGCCGTAAAACAAGCCAATGCCAGCAGCGCCGCGGCAGGCGAGGTAACCCGAATTCTGCCTGTTGGTCGAATTGGGGGTTCGGCGAAGGCAGTGGTTTTACAGGGGGAGTATGCTTACGTGGGGTTTGGCTACGAATTTACCGTTCTGAATATCGGCGATCCCGCTCATCCGGTGCGAGTCGGGTATGTTGCGCTGCCGGGGGTGATCGAGCAGATCGCGATCCAGGGGCAGTATGCTTATGTAGCAGCCAGGGATGCGGGATTGCGAATCGTCAACATTTCGATGCCGTCACACCCTATTGAATCAGGCTTTTTTGACACATCACAAATTGTTTCGACTGTCGCTGTGTTAGGGTCTTATGGCTATATTGGAGGTTGGGTAGAAGCCAGTTGGCCTCCAGAATGGAGCCTGCGTATTATAGACATATCTACGCCATCAACCTTAACCGAAGTCAGCCATCTAGATAATATCGCTATTAAGGATTTAGCCATCTCAGAAAACTACTTGTATATTGCTTCAAACTGTGCTGGATTATGGATCGTTGATGTGACCAATCCGCGTGAACCATCAACCATTTACAGAGACACATCTGCTTGCACCATTTCTTACCCATCTCCGCCATTTGCATTGGGAATAGTCCTGGTTGATTCCTACGCCTATCTTGCTGAACAGGTTTTATATTCCAAATGGGCGGTTTGGTCCCTAAGGGTCTTTGACATCTCTAATCCCGCCTCTCCCGTCGAGATCAACTCTGTAGATATTGATTTTGGATCAGGATCAGGTGATCAAATCGCGATGGTTACTCAAGGGCATTTTGTTTATCTTGCTGCCCCCCTTGTGAGCTTTCCTGGCGTCAGTTATGGAAAGATCAATATTTACGACTTAACTCAACCTGAAGCCCCCGTTCAGGTAGGCAGTTACCATCAGATTACCAATCCAATCGGGCTAGATATCTCAGGGAACATTGCTTTTGTTGCAGCGGGAGGAGATGGATTACAGATATTGGATGCCTCATCTCCAACCTCATTGACGAGCGTCGGGCATCAAGCGACCTTAGCAAACATTACCAGCCTAGCCATCGTAGATCATTACGCTTATGTCAGCGACCTCAACGGTGGGCGTTTGAATGTTGTGGATATACAAAGTCCTGCTTCGCCCATTATTACCAATACAATACTGACAGGAGGGCTTCGCGCCATCCCCTCCAACGGATATTTGTATCTCATTAGCAACTATGATTGGCAATCGGAATTGGACATTCTCGACATATCCAACCCGGCAACGCCAGTCAGGATAGGTTCATGTGCGATTCCAGGGATGCCTAATGGTCTTGCGTTATATAAAAATTATGTATTCATCACTGACAGTGGAGGATTGCACGTTGCAGATACCTCAAACCCTGTAACGCCCACCATCGTGGGAGCTTATACGTCAACAGAAACGCCCACGGCCATCGAAGTGAGCGGTGATTACGCCTACATCGGCTATGAAAGCAGCGGTGATGGTAATAGTTACATCCACCCCAGTTTGCGTGTTTTTGACATCACCAATCCAATCAGCCCAACCCTCGTCGAGGTGATTGATATGCCCGGTAACCCAATGTACAACCCCAATTGGGTTAGCGCACCCTATGATATTGCTATTCAAGGTGAAAACTTGCTCACGGCTAACACTATTGGCGGATTCCGTATCTACAATATCAGCATCCCCGAGGAGCCGGTGCTGGTAAGTTACAGCGACAGCCTTTATATGCCGATTAGGATTGAAATCAAAGAAAATTACTTTTACATGTTGTCAGAACACTACCACACGAATGAAGACTTATACGTCTTTGATATTTCCAATCCAGCAATACCAGTCAAGGTAGATAAATATAATCCGATTGCTAATGTCATTGATATCGCCATTGCCGGGGAGACGATTTATGCCGTGACAAGCAGCGGTGGAATTAGTCCTGATGTTTATTCTGAGGGCGAGCTATTTATCTTCCGAATGTTCTCCATGCACGCCACCTATTTCCCCGTTTTCTTCCGTTGAAGATGACATTCGCCTGATTTATGGGTTAATTTCTGCTCTCAAATACCCGATGACTGTCACCCTCAGCACGGAATTGGGACTGTTATAATGAACGGCAGAAAAGCACCCCTACCCCCAATCCAATAAGGAGATCCCTATGACGATTGTCCTGGATGGCTCTGGCCTGACCATCGAAAAATTAGTTCGCGTGGCCCGTGACGGCGAGACGGTTGCGCTGGCGCCCGCCGCGCTGGAGCGCATCAAGGTTTGCCGCGCCATGCTCGAAGAGAAAGTCAAAGCGCACGAGATCATGTACGGCGTCAACACCGGCATCGGCGAGTTTTCAGAAAAAGTGCTCAATGATGATGAGGTTTCGCAGTTTCAACGCTACCTGATCTACAATCACGCCGCCGGGATTGGCGACCCCGCCCCCATCGAATACGTGCGCGGGGCGATGACCGGGCGCATCAACGTTCATGCCCACGGCAATTCGGGTTGCCGCCCGGAGATCACCCTGACGCTTGTGGATATGCTCAACAAGGGCGTCACCCCGGTCGTGTGCCAAAAGGGATCGGTGGGAGCCTGCGGCGATCTGGCCCCCATGGCGCAGATGGCGCTGCTGCTGATGGGCGAAGGCGAAGCCTTCTACCAGGGCGAGCGGCTGCCCGGCCGCATCGCCATGGAACGCGCCGGCATCCCCATCCCCGATCTGCAAGCGCGCGACGGGCTGGCGACCATCAACGGTTCGAATCTACTGACCGCGATGAGCGCCCTGCATCTCTACGATATGGAACGCTGGCTCAAGCAGGCCGAGATCGCCGCAGCGATGAGCCTGGAGGCCTTGCTCGCCAACCTGAAACCGTACAATTCCAAGCTGCACGAGCTGCGCGGCTTCAAAGGCGCAATCGCTTCAGCCCATAACATCACGAAATGCATCGAAGGCTCCGATCTGTGCACCGGCAAGATGAAAACCAAAGTGCAGGACGCTTACTCGATGCGCTCCACCCCTCAGGTGGTCGGCGCAGCGCGTGACGCCATTGCGTATGCCCGCTCGCAGGTCGAGATCGAGCTGAACGGCGTGGGCGACAACCCCATTTTCGTCCCCGAGCAGCGGCTGACCCTCACGGGGGCCAATTTCCAGGGATCGCCGGTCTCCCTGCCGATGGATATGGCTGGCGCGGCGATTACAATGGTATGCGTGCTCTCCGAGCGCCGCCTCAACCGCCTGACCAACGGCAACCTGAGCCAGGGCTTGCCCGAATTCCTCACCAAAGGGGCTGGCATGTTCTCCGGGTTGATGCTCAGCCAATACACCGCCGACATGCTCATCGTCGAGCAGCGCATTCTCTCGGCGCCCGCCAGCATCCAGTCTATCCCCGCCGCCGCCGACCAGGAGGACTTCGTCTCGATGGGCATGAACACCGCCATCAAGAACGGTCAAATCCTCGACAACGCCAACGGTATCCTCGGCATCGAGTTCATGGCGGCTGCCCAGGCGCTGGATTTCCGCGAATTCACCCCCGGCAAAGGCGCGCAGGCTGCCAAGGCCGTCATCCGCAAGCACGTCGAGCACCTCGAGATTGACCGCCCGCTGTACCCCGATCACAACACCATGAAGGCGCTGGTCAAGTCGGGTGAGATTCTCGAGGCGGTGGAGCAAGCTGTCGGAAAATTGGAATCATAAAGAAGGAGTCCGCTAATCGGCGCTAATCTTCGCTAAATTACAAAGATTGGCGAAGATTAGCGAGGATTAGCGGATTCGCTCAAATATCATGGACACGGCTCTCATTCACTGTGATTTTTTCTCCAACGCGCTCGAGTTGAACACCTCGATGACGGTGATTCTCCCGCAGCTGCCGGGGGCGGGGCCGAACCGCAAGCTCCCCACCCTCTACCTGCTGCACGGATTGTCGGACGATCACACCATGTGGCAGCGCAGAACGTCCATCGAGCGCTACGTGGAAAATCTCGGCCTGGCGGTGGTGATGCCCGCCGTGCATCGCAGCTTTTACACCGACATGGCGCATGGCGGCAAATATTGGCAGTTCATCAGCCAGGAATTGCCCGCCGTCGCCCAGGCGCTCTTTCCGCTCTCCGGGCGGCGCGAGGACAATTTCGTCGCCGGAATCTCGATGGGCGGGTACGGCGCGCTCAAATTGGGATTGTCTCACCCGGAGAGCTTCGCCGCCGCCGCCAGCCTGTCGGGGGCAGTGGACATCGTCGAGGTGGCGACCAACGCCGAATACGATTGGCATCGAGAGATGGTATCCATCTTCGGCGACCTCGACACGCTCCCCGGCAGCGACAACGATTTGTACCACCTGGCCGAAAAGGCCGCCCAGGTCAAGACGCCGCCGCGTTTGTACCTGTGCTGCGGAACAGAGGATTTCTTCCACACCCAAAACCGCCATTTCCGCGATCACGCCCGCAGCCTCGGTCTCGACCTGACCTACGACGAAGGCCCCGGCGAGCACGAGTGGGGCTACTGGGATCGCCAGATTCCAAAAATCCTGGCCTGGCTACCGATCCAAACCGATTTCGTAGCCTAGCCCCTTGCGGGCGGGCACAAGGCCCTAGGCTACATCCTTTTATAGACAACATTGTCGTCAATCCTCACCCCCCTGCTCGAAACCGCGCTTGTCCCGCGTCTGCCGCTCGTTGATGCAAACCACGAGACGGCCATCCGCCTGTTCAACGGGTTTCTCGAAGGCTGCCCGGAGCTGGTGGTCGAGCTGTTCGGCGGGACGCTCGTGCTCCTCGAGCATGGCAAATCCCCGGGGAGCGCCGATCCCTCGCTCTGCGAGGCGGAGGCGTTCTACCGGTCGAAGCTGCCCTGGATCGAGGCGGTGGTGGTCAAGCGGAGAAGAACCCCGCCCCCCTCTATTCCCCCATTTGCGCTGAACTGCACACAAATGGGGGGAGGAAAAGTCACCACACGCATCCGCGAGCATGGGGTGTGGTACGCTCTCGATTTGATGCGCCATCAGGATGCGACCTTCTACCTCGACACACGCAACCTGCGGCGGTGGGCTATCGAAAACCTGGCGGGCAAGACGGCGCTCAACACGTTTGCCTACACCGGCAGCCTGGGGGTGGCGGCGATGGCGGGCAGGGCGCGGCGGGTGGTGCACGTTGACCGCAGCCGGGATTTTCTCGAAATTGCAAAAAAATCGTACGCGCTGAATGATTTTGCTGTAAAGGATGACGATTTCCAGGCGCTGGATTTCTTCCCTGCGGTAAGCGCTCTGCGCCGGGCGGGAGAGCTGTTCGACTGTGTGTTTCTCGACCCGCCGTTTTTCTCCGTCACCGGGAAAGGACGCGTGGACCTCGTGGGGGAAAGCGCCCGGCTGGTGAACAAAGTCCGCCCGCTGGTTGCCGATGGCGGCTGGCTGGTGACCGTGAACAACGCACTGTTCGTCAGCGGGGCCGAATATCTGCGCTCGCTGGAAACCCTGTGCGCCGATGGGTATCTGTCAATCGAGACGCTCATCCCCGTTTCCGACGATTGCGCCGGGTTCCCGCAAACCCGCGTGCGCGCCCTGCCCGCCGACCCGTTGCCGTTCAACCATGCCACCAAGATCGCCGTGCTGCGCGTAAAGCGTAAATCCTGATAATTGCGGCTCCCGTTACCAAACGAAGGAAGCCTCGCTAAAGGCGGGAGAGCCTTTATTGTTCATCAAGCCTTAATCTAAGTCACTTGACGGGGGGGATAATATCCGCGATAATACGGACAATATTTATCCAATTTTGTCTAGCGCATGGCGAATAGCAAATAGCTTATGGCGTATGGTTTATGGCAAATACCGGAAGAGCCAATCGCCATTCGTCATTCGCCATACGCCATTTGCCATACGCTATACGCCATACGCCATAAGGAGGATAGTCATGGCATCATCCAATACGGCAGTTATCAAAGAATTGAACAGGCTCTATCGGATCTGTATCGCCGGTGAAAAGGGTTTTGCAGTCGTGGCGGCTAACATCGGCAATCGCGGCCTGAAGATCACGCTCAAGACTTTCGCACAGCAGCGCGCCCAATTTGCAGCCGAACTGAAAAATATCATCCAAAAACTCGGCGGAAGCGTTGCTGGAGAAGAGAGCATCCCCGGCATCATCCATCGCGGGCGCATCAATATTCTCGCGACGCTCACGATCGGGATGCAGAATGTGGAAAATATCGCGCTTGGCGAGGCCATCATCGGTGAGAAGGCGGCCATTAATGCTTACCGAAAGGCGCTTGCCAAACCGATGCCGGTCGAAATCCGAACGACGCTAGAACGCCATTTCGAGAAGGTTCAGGAAACACACGATCAGGTTGACCTCTTACGAGGGAAAACCGGTCAACGACTGGTGGTGCTGCTGTTCGATTCGGAAAGTGATACCGCTATCGCTCTGCAGGGATTAGTTGATGCCGGATTCCCCGCCGACCGCGTCGAGACGATGGATGTGAGCGAAGTCACAGACATTCACATCGGTAAAGACCGGCGCGTGAGCGAGTCGGTCATCTCGGGGGCGGTGGGCGGCGCAATCTGGGGCAGCGTCATCGGCGCGGTGGCGGGCCTCAGCGCGCTGACGATCCCAGGGATGGAGCCTTTCATGGGGATTTCAGCCCAAAACACGTGGGCGCTGGTGTCGTTATCCGGGACGGTGATTGGCGCGTTGGTGGCAGCCTTCCTGGGATTGGTCATCGGGCTGGGCGTATCCGAGGAAGACGCGATTGTTTATAAAGACAGCCTGAAGTATGGGGTCAAGCTGGTGAGGCTTTATACGGAAAATGGCCGTTTTGCGGATGCCCATCACATCCTGCGGCAGATCGCTGCCTTGCCGCGCTTAGAGCCAAACGAAACTATCACCCCAAATCTGGGGATTCCTCCCGTTTCCAACGGGAGTTAATCACCACTTCCCATACACTTGACGGCGGGCGCTGTGGGGTGTGATAATGACAGTCAATCACACCATCTCACTTACCCCACAACCGCCCATGAACAAAACCACATCCCCCGCTCGACTGCCTGCACTTTTTCTGCTCGTCTTTCTGCCAATCTTGACAGCGTTGTACGTTTTGCTGCCGACACCGCCTGCGCCTGTGCCTGCCAGCGCGCCGCTCGACCAGTTCTCGGCGGAGCGCGCCTTCGAGCACGTCAAGGCCATCGCCCAATCGCCGCGACCTGTTGGATCGGCAGCTCACGATGCAGCGCGCGAGTACATCCTGGCGCAGCTCACCGGGCTGGGTCTCGATCCCCAGGTTCAGGATACCCTTTCGGTCTCGACGCGAGGCGGCAGGGCAGCCCGCGTCCAAAACATCTTCGCCCGGCTGGAAGGACAATCAGAAGATGGGAAGGCTATCCTGCTCATGGGGCACTATGATTCGGCTGCCAGCGCGCCGGGCGCCAGCGACGACGGCTCGGCGGTGGCGACGCTGCTGGAAACCGCCCGCGCCCTCAAAGCCTCGCCGCAACTGCAAAACGATGTAATCTTCCTGTTTCCCGATGGCGAGGAGCTGGGCTTATTGGGCGCGAAAGCCTTTTGGGATCAGCATCCCTGGGCGGCTGAGGTGGGCCTGGTGCTCAACTTCGAGGCGCGCGGCCACACCGGTGTGGTCTACACCTTCGAGACCGGTTTCAACAACGGCTGGGTGATGCCTGAATTTGTGAAAGCCGTCCCCTATCCGGTGGCCAGCTCACTCATGGGTACGGTCTATCACAACATGCCCAATGACACAGATTTCACCATCTTCCGTGACGCCGGGCTGCCAGGGTTCAATTTTGGCTACATAAGCGGGGCTTACGCCTACCACTCGCCGCTCGATAATATCGAAAACCTCGACCTGGCCAGCCTTCAGCATGACGGTTCGTACGCGCTCAGCCTGACCCGTCATTTTGGCGATCTCGATCTCGACCGGCCATCCCAGCCGGATGCGGTCTATTTCGGCATATTATGGCTTGGGATGATCGTGTATCCCGGCGCGTTGGCAATCCCATTTGCAATCCTGGCAGTGCTGGCCGTAATAGGGCTGATCGTCTTCGGGTTACGGCGCAAACGATTCTCGCTCAAAGGGATTGGGCTGAGTTTTCTGACGTTCTTGGGGATCGTGGCCGCGGCGGCGCTGGCGGAATGGCTGGTGTGGCAGGGGGTGACGCTCATTCACCCGCAATACAAGACGATGTGGCTGATGGCGCTTTACAACGCGCCGTGGTACTGGTGGGCGTTCACCGCGCTGACCATCGCCATCGCGGCGGGGTTGTTCGCTTTGCTGCGCAAGAAACTGAGCGCAGGCGATCTGTCTGTGGGTGCGATGCTGTGGTGGGCGATCCTGGCAGCACTGACCAGCTTCACTTTGCCGGGCGTGTCATACATTTTCACCTGGCCGCTCGTTTTTACCCTCATCGGGATGGCGGCAGCCTTCGCTTTCGAGAACCGTCCCGCGCTCAAGACTGCCGCGCTCGGCCTGACGGCGATACCGGCTTTCGCGCTGGTCGCGCCCACACTGCTTGGCGTGTACAACGGCCTTTCGATGGAGATGGCTGTGGTGCCGGTAATCCTGACGGCCTTACTGAGCGGATTGCTATTCTTGCATCTGGATGTGATCGCGGCGCTGCGGCATTGGCTCGTCCCGGCGTTGAGCGGGCTGGCGGCGCTGGGCTGTCTCATCGGGGGCAGCCTGTCTGCCGGGTTCGATGCCAACCATCCTTACCCCAATGCCATCACCTACGGGTTGGATGCCGCCAGCGGGCGAGCGTATTGGATCGGATACGATGATCCCGATACCTGGACAGCGCAGTTTCTCGATGGGACATCTGATAAGATCCAGGAATTTTTCCCATACAGCGACAGGAGCTACCCCAAAACAGCCGCCCCGGCGGCTACTGCCGAAGCTGCGCAAATCACCGTGCTGGATGATACGCTGTCCGGCGGCGGCCAGCGGAGGCTGCGCCTGCTGGTGACCGCGCCGCCCTCTGCGGCGTCGGTTTGGGTTTCCATCATCTCGGATGCCGATCCCATGGGATTGTGGGTCAGCGGCGAGAAGATGGATGATGCGCGCTACGTCGAGTATTGGGCGCCGCCAGCCGAAGGATTCGAGATCATCCTGGAATTGGATGCGGCTGCTGGTCCCGTGGAGCTTGTGCTGGTGACCAGCACCCCCGGGCTGCCAGAAATCCCAGGGTTTTCGTTCACCCCCCGCCCGGCGGAGATGATGGCCGCGCCCAGCGACCTGGCCGACGTGACGCTGGTCAGCCAAAGGGTCTTGCTGCCATAGCTGTCATGGATACACTATCGTTCCAATTTGGACCGTACAACTTTCTCGGTGCGCTTCTAGCTCTTCTGGGGCTGGTCAGCACGGTCTTTGTCGCGCGTTTCGAACATAAAACGCCCGCCTTGTGGTTTATGATGGCAGCCCTGGCCGGATTAACCGCCAGCATGGCCGCCACGTTCCTGACGAGCGCGCTGGTTTTGTGGGGAGGCGCATTCTGGCCGATGCAGGACGCGCTGGCTGTCTTCTGCATGGCAGCCGTTATCGGCTTGCTCTACCACTATCCTGAGAAAGACATATCGGTCGAAGCGCGGCTGGCCCAGTGGTTTGGGATTGGGGTAACGGCCCTGGCCTTCGGCTACAGTTTTTATCTTGCCTGGGGGATTTTGGTCAACCATCGCTTCGACCAGGTTTTGAATCCGCTCTACCCCGGTCTCATGCCAGTCGCTGTGCTTGCAACCTTAGGATTGGCTGTGCGCCGCGTCATCGTCGTTCACCGCGCCGCAGTCGGCAGCCATTCGCCGCAGCGAGGCGCGCTGGCGGCTTTCATGTACCCTCACGCCCGCGCCCGCGCCTTGCGTAACCTTTGTGTGGCGCTCTCGTTGGGGGCGCTCCAAGGGCTGGCCTCGGCGCTGGGGACAATCGGGCTGCTGAACACGCCCTATGATATGTATATCATCGGCCTATCTTTGATGGCAATGATTATCGTGCTGGTCTATTCCTCTTGGGGTTACACAATACGCCAGCCGAGTTTGATCGTCAAATTGATCGGCCTGGCTTACGTGACGCTGCTGACAGCGTTGGGGGCAGTCGGGATATTCGATATTTACAGCGCCGTTTTGCAAAGCGAAGCCACGCGGCTGCTGGAGGTCGAGATTGCCCGGCAGGCGATGCAGAGCGGCGACTTGAGCGCCTTGCCCGACACAATCGAGTATATCGTTGCCCATCCCAACGCTGCGGAAGGGGCTGTGCGCCTGGTGTACGCGCGTGACACGGGTCGCGCGCCGGGCAAGCTGCTGGCCGAAATCCAGGCGCGATCAGAGGGAGAAGCCTCGCCAGTCCGTGCTTGGGCTTATTACTATGATTACTACCTGGTTACTGGTCGCCCGCAAAAGGCCGCCAACCTGTATTTCGGCGACCATCCAACGGGCAGTTACAGCCAATACGTGGGATACACTTTCGAAAGCGGCCTTCCCATGGGCAGCACGCCACTCCAAAACGCATCTCGAGCCTACGAGGTGCTTTTCGACATCGTAAAAGCCAACGCCCCCGTGCATCGCGCCAGCCTGATGATGATGGGGGTGATCGCGATCAGCAGTCTGTTCATTTTAGCGGTCTTCCCGCTGTTCTTCCGTGCCACCATCATTACCCCGCTGGGGCATCTGCTGCGCGGCGTTACCCAGGCGAATGCCGGCGACCTGAGTGTAGTGGCGCCCATTTCACAAGATGACGAAATCGGCTTCTTGACCCGATCATTCAACGCCATGGTGGTTTCGATCCAGACACAAATTGCCGCCCGCCAGCAAAAGGAGGCTGCGCTGCAAGAATTGACAGCCACCCTGGAGCAGCGCATTGCCAGCCGGACGCGGGAATTGGCTGTTCTCTATGATATTTCAGCCGCCGCAAGCCAGGCGCAAACCATTGAGACGTTACTCGCTCGTTCGTTGGCGCAGGCCATGGCAGCCCTCGACAGCGACCTGGGCGCAGCTTTCCTGCTCGAACCGCCAGATAAACTCGAAGGCGATTACCATATGAGCGATGATCGCCCTTTGAGCGAAATCGCCATGAAAAGGATTGCCTGCCAGGGGTTCTGCGCCGACGAGGTGCTGATGCCAGCGCTGCTGCCAGCCGCCCATGAGCTATTTGCCCCATTGCTTCGGGAGCACGAGCCTCTACTGGTTTTCAATCTCGCCGTGGATGCCCGCATCCCAGAGGGGATGCGGCGCCTGGGCGAGCGATCGCTGTTGGTCGCCCCTCTTCGTGCTGACAACCGCGTGTTGGGCGCGCTCATGCTGATCCACAAAACCGGTAAAACCTTCAGCGCTGAAGAAGTGGCCTTACTCAGCTCGATTGCCGATCAAGTGGGTATCTCAGTCCAAAGCAGCCGCTTACGCCAGCAAGCTGTAGCGCTCGAAGAACGCCAACATCTGGCGCGCGACCTGCACGATTCGGTCACCCAGGTGCTATACGGGCTGGTTACTCTGGCCGAGGGTGGGCAAGCGCGCCTGGACGCCGGCAATTTTGACGCGGTTCAGCCCACCTTCGAGCGCATCGCTGCCACTGCCCGCCAGGCGCTCAACGAGATGCGCCTGTTCGTCCACCGGCTTCGTCCGCCGGAGATAGAGCAGCATGGGTTAGCGGCGGCGCTCAACCAGCGGGTAGCGGCGGTCGAAGGCTGGTCGGGGGTGCGTATCCGCCTGCTGGCCGATGAAACGATCCGTTTAGCGCCGGATGTGGAAACCGGTTTGTATCAAATTGCTCAGGAAGCGTTGAACAATGCTCTCCGCCATTCCCAAGCCAACCTCATCACCGTGAAATTGCAGACAGAAACCCTAACTGGCGTTTCGAAGCGACAAACATTACTGGAAATCAGCGACGATGGCTGCGGCTTCGACCTGGAGCAGATCAACGCCCGCGGGTTGGGGCTGACCCACATGGCCGAGCGCGCCCACGATCTCAACGCCGCCTTCGAGATCATCACCCGCCCCGGAGAGGGAACGCGGGTGCGAGTGGTCATTAGTGAGCAGTGAACGGTTATCAGTAATCAGTGAGAGTATGGCCCATCCAAAAATTCGTATCCTCATTGCCGACGATCACCCCATTGTGCGCGAAGGGCTGGCAGCGATCGTATCAGCCCAACCCGATATGGAATTGGCAGGGGAGGCCGCCGACGGGGCGCAGGCGGTCACGCTGGCGCTGCAAACCCGTCCCGATGTGATCCTGCTCGACCTGGTTATGCCGCTCAAAGATGGCGTCGCGGTGATCCGTGAGGTGGTCGAGGCGATCCCGCAGGCGCACATCCTGGTTTTGACCAGTTACGGCGACGATGAGCGCGTCTTCCCGGCGATCAAAAGCGGCGCGTTGGGCTACCTGCTCAAGGACACGCCGCGTGAGCGGCTGCTCCAGGCCATTCGGGATGTGGCGCGCGGGCAGGCGATCTTGCATCCGACGATTGCGCTCAAAGTCATGGGGGAGTTGAACCAACCCTCGGATCTGCCTCCCACCCCCGCGCCGCTCACCGAACGAGAAATGGATACCCTGCGCCTGATTGCACACGGTCTCTCGAACCAGGAAATCGCCGCCGAATTGCACATCAACGAACGCACGGTCGCCAAATACGTGGGCAGCATCCTCGAGAAACTCCATCTGGCAAACCGTACCCAGGCAGCGCTGTACGCCCTGCGCGAGGGCCTGGCCAAACTAAGCTGAGGTGCATCACATCATCTGGTCAAAAATGACCACCCGGAGGCTGTCCGGGTGGTCATTTTTGATGA
>DYIZ01000167.1 GCA_020723385.1 Candidatus Aquidulcis sp. | reverse complement strand
AACTCACTTTCCTCGGCGGCGCGGACGAAGTCGGCGCCAGCGGTACACTCGTCGAAATCGCGGGCAAGCGCATCCTCGTGGATTGCGGCATCCGCCCCTCGCCCAAGGCCCGCTGGGGGCTGGAGGGCGACCAGCTTCCGGCGTTGAGCCTGCTCGAGAGCGGCGGCGCGCTCGATTTCATCCTCGTCACCCACGCTCACACCGATCACACCGGCGCGCTGGAATTGGTCGTCTCCCGCTTTCCGGGCATCCCTGTCATCGCCACCCCGCCCACGGTCGCCCTGGCGCGTGTGCTCCACGCCGATGCCCGGCGCATCATGCAAACCCGCCTCGACGAAGAGGGCGACCTGCCCCTCTTCGACGATGTGGCCGTTGAGCGGCTGCTGGCGGCTTTCCAGCCCGCACCCTTCCGCCAGCCGGTGAAACTGTCAGAAAACCTCGCCGCCACTTTCTACCCCGCCGGGCACATCGCCGGGGCGGCCATGATCGCCCTCGAGAGCGGCGACGGCAGCCTGCTGTTCACCGGCGACCTCTCCATCTCCCCGCAGCGCACCGTAGACGGGGCCAAAGCGCCGCCCGTCTCCCCCGACGCGCTGGTCATCGAAAGCACCTACGGCGGGCGGCTGCATGCCAACCGCGCCGTGCAGGAAAAACTGCTTGTCAAAACCATCCGTGAGACGGTCGAAGCGGGCGGCAAAGTGCTCATCCCAGCCTTCGCCCTGGGGCGCGCCCAGGAAATCCTGCTCACCCTGGCCGAATTTCGCCGCCGCGGCGAGCTGCCCAACGTCCCTGTGTGGGCCGATGGCATGGTGCGCGCCATCTGCGCCGCCTACACTACCTTCCCCGAGGCGCTGCCGCTGGCCTTGCAGGAACGCATCAGCCCCGACCAGCCCGGCAGCCCCTTTTTCGACGCTTTCACCCGCCCGGTTGAAAGCCGCGCCCAGCGCAACAGCATTGTATGGGAGCCGGGGCCATGCATCATCGTCGCCAGCAGCGGCATGTTGGCGGGCGGCCCGGCGCTGGAATACGCCCGCGCCCTGGCCGGGCAGCCGCAGCACGCCATTTTGCTCACCGGCTACCAGGACGAAGAATCCCCCGGCCGCCGCCTGCAAGAGATGGCCGAAAAAGGCCGCGGCACAATCCGCCTCGGCAAAGACAAAGTAGACGTGGCGTGCCGCCTGGGAGCCTATTCCCTCTCGGCCCACGCTGACGAGGGCCAACTGCTCAGCCTGATCGAAACCATCGCACCCGGCGAAACGCTGCTCGTCCACGGCGACGAGGCAGCCCGTGCCAGCCTCGAACGCGCCCTCGCCGAGCGCCAGCGCCCCACCCGCCAGCCCCACGCCGGGCAGACCATCGAGATCAACAGACCTCACCGGTCTTCAAGACCCGTGAGGTCTTCTGTGGAAGACGACCGCCAGCAGCGCCGCCGCGCCCAGATTGCATCCTATGGCAACCCGGTGGGCCAGTGGCTGCTGCTCAAAGCGCCATCCGGCGGGATGCGCCCGGCGCGCTGCCTGGCCATCGAAGACGATCATTTGCTGGTTCAGGCGGAAGACGACGACTCCCCAGAGCCGGCCTGGCCCGATGATATTTTGACTCTCGTCGGCGGTCACCCGCCCGCCAGAGAGATCGTGGCCGCCGGGGGCGCGGCTTCCCCGACGGCAATCGGCAGCCCGATGGAACCCAATCAGGCGCTGGCCCAGGCCAACCGCCAGTTCCCGCCCGAAGCGCGCCTGCGCAAAGCCGGTTACCGCCTGGCCGAAGCCGTGCTCGTGCTAACCTTCGATTTCCCCGACGCCGCCCGCGAAAAGTATGCACCAGAGTGCGCTCACCTCGAAGCGACCACCGGCTGGCGGGTAGAAATCACCCCCGAAGCCAACCAGAACGCGCTCAACGCCCTCGTGCGCGAAACGCTGCCCGAAGGCTGGCAGATCGTCAAAGGGCCGGCGATCCATCGCGATGAAAAGCGCGTGGCGGTCGTTGTCGCTCCCTTTCCCCTATCCCCTATCCCCTCTTCTAAAGGGATAGGGGATAGGGGAAAGGGGGTACAGCCATCCCTTGAACCAATCGCGGCGCGGTTCCGCGCCGCCAGTGGTTATGAGCTGACCGTTGCCCTCGCCGCGCCAACCGCCGCGCCGGTCATCATTCCGGTGGCGTCGCGCGGCGAGCGGCTGGAAATCAACGCCGCCTACAGCCTGATCAAAAGCGGGCTGGAGGGCAGCACGCTCTACCGCGCCAGCCAGAAAGGCGACGAGATCGTGCTGTCGTTCATCTCCCCGCAGGTGGGGGCGCGCTACCGGGAGGAGATCGAGTCCCTATCCCAGCAGACGGGCTGGCCGCTCAACGTCAACCCGCAGCCCAACCAGGGGGCGATTCTCGAAATCGCCCGCGCCTTGTTGAACGAGGCTGGCTGGTCGGTCGCCAAAGGACCAAGTATCTTCCCCGAGAAAGGCGAGACCTCCGTGGCGCTGGTCAATTTCCCCGAGGAGGCGGACATTTCGGAGATTGCAGACTCCTTCGAGAGTCAGACCGGCTTCCGGCTGATCGTCACTTCTCAAACCCAAACGCCCGCGCCCGCCGCGCCGCGCCGCGCGGATGAGGTGGTCGAAATTCCCATCCACCTCATCCGGCTGCGCCCGCATCAGCAAGCCCTGGCGCTCGACCCCGAGAAACTGCTCAAAGCGGTAGACCGCGCCCGGAGGATGGGCATTACCCCGCCCATCGTCGTGCGCCGCGCCCGCGACTTCTACGTGCTGGTGGATGGGCTGTACCGCCTGCGGGCCGCCGAAGCGATTGGGCTGGCGCGCATCCCGGCTGAGGTGGAATAGGGGCGTTCGAGTTCGCTAACCGTCGTTACTACCAACTCCGAATTAGCGCGCCTCAGTGCAAAATTTCCTGGCTGGCCTGGTCGGCTTCGGCCAGGATTTTCCGGGCGTCATCCTTGATCTCGACTGTGGCGCTGGGCGTCGAGGGGATGAACTTGACCATATCCCGCGCTTGCCGCAAATAATCCTTGACCTGGGCAATGTAGGAAAAATTGAATTTGCCGCCATCTTCGGGCAGGGGGATGTCGCGCGCTTTTTGGATCAGGGCGCGGGCGAGAATAAGGCGGTCAGCGGCAAGGATGAGTTTAGACATGGGATTCCTTCAGGGTCTTTAGCCCTTTGAGCTGTTCTTTCGCAGCGTTATAACCCAGCTCGATGATCTGGCGATACTTATCGAATTCCAGCAGGCCGTAGGCCTCGACAGGTACCTGGATCAGCAAATCGGCGCTGCGCCAGGTTTCGTTCAACCGGTAGCGGTTGTTGCTGTAAACAAGTCCGGCGACGATGTCGAGCAGCGTCGGGGCCTTGACCTTGCGGCCAAACGGAATCAATCTCGCCGCCAAAGCCTGCCAACCCGACAGGCTGGGGCCGAAATCATACGGGCCGCTGGTCGGGCTGCCGGTGACCAAATCTACCCCGATCACGGTTCCGGTGGGGCATAATTCGCGCATCCGGTCAACGGGGACGTTATTGGCGGCTCCGCCATCAATCAACACACAGCCCTCATCGAGAATTGGAGCGAAGATGCCGGGGAAAGCCATACTGGCCCGCATCGCTTTCCACAGCAAGCCGCGGGTGTGCAACTGCTCCTCGCCGCGTGTCAGGTTGGACGAGACGCAGAAATAGGGCCGCCAGGTATCCTCGATGTGCGCATCACCGCACAGCTCTTGTAGCATGGCAGTAATGCGCCGCGTGGCGGTGATCGAAGCGTAGGGGAAGGTGTAATCGAGCAGCTTTTTGGGGTTCGAGAAGTTGGCGGCCAGTTGGCGCAGGCGCTCAGGCGGCCAGTCGAGAGCGCAGCCAGCGGCGATGATTGCCCCCATGCTGGCGCCCCCCACCCAGTCAATTTCCAGGTTGGCCTCTTCCATCGCCTGGATGACGCCGATGTGCGCCCAGCCGCGTGCGCCGCCCCCGCCCAAGGTCAACCCCACCGGGCGTCCGCTCACCCGGCGCGCCAGGCGGCGAAAATCAGCCGGGTTGCCCAGGCGCACCTGGTGGTGGACTTTGATCGGAAAATTGCCCGAACAGCGCAGCGCCAGCCAGCCCGCGGCGCCAATCGGAACCTGGCAACCGGCTGGATACAGCAGCGCCAGTTCCAGCCTCGCCCTTGTGCGGGCCGCAGGCAGGGCCGCCTCGACTGCGGTCAGAGCCGGGTCTGCGGCGCCCTCGCCGACCAGCAAAATAATGTCTGCGTCTTCCACGCAGCGCTGCGCCCACGGGGTGAGCTGGCCCGCCGCGTCCAAAATGGGCAGCGCTTCATAGATCACGTAGCGGTGCTGGCGCTCGCGCTCGTCCAGCCAGGTGTTGATCACCAAACTCGTCGGATGGTCGAGCGGGGTTTGCGATGCGCCGGGCTTTCCGTAGAGCTGCTCGAAGCGGCTGGCTGTGAACAGGAAGGTGGCTCCCAGCGAGTTGAGCGTATCCGCCAACTGAGTGACAAACTCGCCCAGTGGCAGGCCTGGCCGGGCGGGGATCACTGTGATCACCTGGGCGCTCACCTCCGGGAGAGCGGATTGGGAGATGAGCAGCTCGCGGTGGATGATGCGGCGGGTGAGCTTGAGCAGCGCCTGGGGATATTGGCACAACAGGCTCTCGAACACCGGGCGGCTGATGACGATCACGTCGGTCAGGCGGGTGGCGTACACCGTGGCGCTGCGCAGGCTCTCGGGAGCGCCGGGTTCTGCCAGCAGGGCAAACTCGCCCACGCTCTCGCCAGCCCCAATCTCTCCCACGTCATGCACCCCATCGGCTTTCGCCACCGAGAAGCGCAGCCGCCCCTGAACGACGATATACATTTCATCGCCCGAGTCACCCTGCTGGCAGAGCACCTGCCCACAGTCGAGGTGGCGCCATTCCAGCTTCTCTTGCAGATCGTGCAGGGCAGCCGAGTCGAGATCCCCAAAGACACGCGCCAACACCAGGTCAGCCTGAGCCTCCTGGAAGCGCGGCAGCAGCTTGCTGGTCAGCCCGGCGACCAGGCTCGGGTCGTTTTCTGCCAGGCGGTCGAAATCTGCTTTGGCCAGGCGCAGCAGCACGGTATCTTCAGCCGCGGCGACGGTGACGCGGCGCGGCTGCCCGTCGAGCAATGCCATCTCGCCGACGCAATCTCCCGGGCCAGACGATTTAATTGGGGCATCGGCCCCACAGGGTTGAGGAGAATAAACGGTCAGCATCCCAGAAACAACGATATAAAGGGCGTCGCCGGCGTCGCCGGGACGAAATAAAACATCGCCGGCTGCCAACCGCTTCTCTTCCAGGTACGATGAAAGCGCCTGGACTGCGGCAGGGGTCAGATCGCTGAAAATGGGAAGGTGGGTAATGATATTGGTATCCATAATATTTTGCGATTGTGGTCAATGCCTGGATCGTGTGCCAGCTTTTCGGCCTCCAGGGTAGACCCTAAAGGTCTGCCTTGCAAAACAAACACCTTATCGGGCCAGGTTGGCGCGCTGGCTGGCGCTCATTTAAGCCGGAGAGACCTTTAGGGTCTTGGCTGGCTGGCAAATTATATCCTGAATGCCCCGATACGCAGGCCCGCCGGATATCCAAAACGAACTTTGTACCCTCCCCGGGAAAATAGTTACTTGCGAATCGATCCCGTGCTTTTTGTGCAAGGATTTTGAGTCCGCTAATCTGCGCTAATCTCCGCGAATATTTCGAAAAGATTAGCGCAGATTAGCGAAGATTGGCGGATTCTTGATTCTTTTCCGGCTTGTCCGGGTTAGGGAATGGAAATCTGGAATCGAAAACCCCGCTGATAGAAAACGTCTGTCA
Source organism: Candidatus Aquidulcis sp. (assembly GCA_020723385.1). Lineage (GTDB taxonomy): Bacteria > Chloroflexota > Anaerolineae > Anaerolineales > UBA4823 > DYIZ01. The sequence goes on along the minus strand of DYIZ01000167.1, from coordinate 9,506 downwards.
GCGGGGTCTTCGATTGTGTGTCGGTCTGGTGGGATAAGCCGGACAGTTTTTGCAGAGCGGCTCATCCCACAGATATATGCGTCTGTCAGGAGACGTCAATCTACGGCGATCATCACATTCGAGGCTTTGACCACAGCGTAGGCTTCCTTGCCTTCTTTCAACCCGAGGCTTTCGACGGATTCTTTGGTGATGATCGAGACGATCTGCGCCCCGCCGGGCAGCTCGATGACAACCTCCGAGTTGACCGCGCCGGGTGTGATCTTGACGACTTTGCCTTTCAGGACATTGCGTGCGCTGAGTTTCATGATTTTCTCCCTTTCATATTTCGAGTTCGCTGCAAGTACGATTTGCCACAGAGAACACAGAGTTCTCAGAGAAAGGCGGTTAATATTACTTCTCGGTGTTCTCTGTGATCTCTGTGGCTACGGTTATTCCTACAGTTTCGAGGCGAGCTTTTGGCTGCCCAGGGCGATCGCCGCTCCCAGGAATCCACCGATCAGCCCGAAGAGGATATGGGAGCCCACCGGGTAAGCCACGCCGTAGAACAGTGAGCCGTAGGCCCACCCGCTGGTCAGCGCAATCACCCAGCGCGCCAGCGGCTTGGTGGCGTGCGCCAGCCCGCCAAGCAAGATCAGGAATGCGAGCTTCCCCTGGAGCTTGGGCAGCATCCAGAAAGCCAGGTCCATCACAAGACCGGGCAACAGATAGATCAGCGGCATGAATGGATCGTCGAAGCCCCAAATGGGCAGCATCGAAGTCGCCGCCGCGCCGACCGAGGCCAGCGACCCGGCATACCGCCGCTGGGAGAGGGCGCGCCCCAGGATGAGCAGCGCCATCCACTCGATGCCGTGCCGGCCAGGCAAGTTCAGCGGCGCACGAAAAGTCTGGTGTAGCACGACCGCCAGCGCGCCGCAACTCACCAGCAGGATCAGCTCCCAACGCGCCAGGCTATTCAGTAAGGTTTTTGATACGCTCTTTTGCGATAACACGCCATCCATTTTCTACCTCCTCGACCAATAGAACCGAATGACCATTTTGCAGGATCGGGCGCAACCAGGCGCCCACTTCGACCATTTCTGATAAATCCAGGGCTTTTCCCTGGGTGTCGCACACTTCTTCGATGTGGGCCTGCGCCCGTAACTGCGCCACTGTGAGCCGCCCGGTCAATTCGCGCAATCCCGGCAGCCACAGGAAGCGCCCGTCGTTCCCGGCCGCGCGCAGCCCCACGCCTGCCAGCGCGCCGATCACGCCGCCGCCCGTACCCGTCAACCCGGCAAGTTGCAGGCTGGCCGTTTGCGCCACCAGGATGGCTTCGGCCTGCGTGAGCACTTCCAGCTTGGCGCGCGCCCCAAATGTCTGTACCGCCTCGCCAACGGACTCACAGGCTGCCAGGCACAATCCGGCGTCGGAGCCGGGGGCGCTCTCGCGCAGCAGAAATTCCTTGCAAGCCGCCCACAGCGGCTCCACGCGGCTTTCGTCTGCCTGAACCGTCAGGCAGGCCGAGCTGTTGTGCGAGGTGTAGGGAATCTCGGGGGAAACCAGCAACTGGTGGCGGGTAATTCCCTCGGGCTGGGCTATTCCCGCGGTTCCCAGTTCCGCTGCCAGTTGGCGCACGCGATGCCCGGTGCCGGGGCCGTCCAGGTTATCGGTGTCGTCAATGCCAATCAGGTATTGCATTATTCCACCTTGATCTCGGTGATATCTTTGATCCAATCGGCCTTGGGGACGTTGGTCGCTGATTGTTTCACTGTGCCGTGATTGGTGAAATCCAGGATGGCCTCGTCGTTCACCTGGTCGCGGGTCAGCGTCATGCTGCCATTGTTGCCGGTGAGCGTTACTTTTTCGAAGTCGGTCACGCCCGCCTCGGCCAGCACATCCAGCAGTTTGACGCCCTCTTCGACTTTGCCCTCGACAGTAACCTGCGCCAGGGGCATTTGCTTGAGCATATCCCACGAGAAGCCGACTGCGCTGCCGTCCGGTTTGACCACCTGGAAGAGCGCGTCGGCCACGGGGGTGGGTTGAAGCTGAGTAGGAGTTTTTGGGGCCGCAGGAAGCGGAGTCTCGGTGGGCGATGCGCAGCTTTGCAAGACCAACGACAGGGCAATCATTATCAGCAAACCAGTAATAGATTTCATAACATTCCTGTGTATAGTTCAATGGTGACAATTATACTTATATTATCCCAGGCCATTTCATTCGTCAACCCTGACAAACCTCACGATTCACGCTCCGGCAGTAATATCAGCCGCAGGATGGCGAACACTACCAGCGCCGCCAGCACAAGCAGCGCGGCCGCCGGTAAGGCGGCGGTCAGCCCGAAACCCTCGAAGCGTTCCCACACCAGCACCGGGGCGATCTTGGGATGGTAAGCCAGGATGACGACTGCGCCGAATTCGCTGATGCCGCGCGCCCACATCATCAACGCCCCGCCCAGCACACCGCGCCAGGCCAGCGGCAGCGTGACGAGATAAAACGCCTGCCAGTGCGACGCGCCGTCGGTCAGCGCCACGCGCTCGTATTCTTCATCTACCAGTGCGAAGGCGTCACGGGCGGTGTTGACCAGGAACGGCAGGCTGACGAACAGCATGGCGACCACGATGCCTGCCAGGTTATCGGTGAACGTCACCCCCAGCGGGGCGAGAGCCGACCCGATGAGGCCGCGCCGCCCGAAGACCAGCAGCAGCGCCACGCCCGCCGCGGTGTGCGGCACCACCACCGGCAGGTTGACCACGGCCTCCACCAGCCGCCTCCCGCGAAAGCGCCGCCGCGCCAGCAGGTAAGCCAGCGGCACACCGCTGACGAGCGCCAACGCTGTGGCAATCGCCGCCGCACCGAAAGTCAGCCCCACCGAGCGTAGAACCTCCGGGTCGGCAAACGCCTGCCAAAAGGCGCGCGGCGCAGCCGAAAACAGGATAGCCGCCAGCGGCAGAATGACGAACAACGCCAGCAAGCTGCCCAGCGTCGAAAAAACCAGGTCGAAGAGGCGGGATTTTTGGGACATGGGCATGTTGCGGGTCGGGGGTTGAACGTTGAAGGTTACAGGTTGGCAAGTTGAAGGTTGAAAGTCAGATGTCAGGTGGAGACCTGCAACCTTCAACCTTCAACGTTCAACCTGAAATCACTGACAAAATCCTTGCAACTCCGCTGGCGGGACGCCGTCGCAAACTGGCGGGTCGGCCATCGGGTGATGATCAGCCTCCATCACGGCTCTCCCCTCCGGTCCCAGCAGAAATGCAATGAACAGCGCCGCCTCCTGCGGGTGCGGGGCGGACGATGGGATGACGATCCCATAGCCGATCCGCTCGCCGCGAAACTCCGGCTTCACGCTGGCGAAACGGCGAAAATCCAGGCTCACCATCACCTTGCTGTAATCAATTCCCTCCAAACCCAGGTTGATGGCGTCGGGCAGGGAGAGCATTTGCAGGCCGTGCTGCTGGATGACGGATTCGTACTCGAAGGCGTAGTCAATATCGCCCGATTCGAGCAGCGCAATGAGCTGGATGCTGGCCCCCCGTAAGATCAACCCCGTTTCCGGGTTCGTGTCCACGATTTCGGGCACGGTGATGGTAGTCGAGGCGGCGTCGCTGCTTGCGGCATCATCCTGAAAAATCGTCACGGGGGTCGCGAAGCGCCCGTTGAACATGCTGGTGAAAATCTTGGGGTTATCGTAGTAATCATTGGCCAGCGCAAAAGCCATCAGAGCGCGGTAGCCCAGGGCGTCGAAGCGCGGGTCTGACAGGCCGGTGCGCACATCGCGCCGGGCCAGCACCTCATACCAGTTGCTGGCGTTGATTTCGTCAGCATACTTGCTTTGGAGCGTGTAGGCTACAGCCAGCTTGTTGCTGGCAAACCGGATATGCCAGTCGGCATAAGGCTGGCCGGTGTCGGGATTGTTGGCGGCATACATCAGCATCGGGATGAGCGTGGCATCGGCGGTGGCGACGATATCAATCGGCTCGTGCAGCTCGGTGGCGTGGCGCATCACCTGGATGCTGCCGTGATATTCGGCCTGCACGTCAATGTTGGGGTAGCGCGCCTCGAAAGCTTTTTCCAAATCATTGAATGGGATGATGAGACTCCCGGCGGCAAACACCACCAGTGGGACGCGCCCGGCCGTCGGGGGAACGGTGGGAGCGGGGGCTGGCGTGGCCGGGGAGGGTGAGGCTACCTGTGGGGTTACCGCCTGCCCGCAGGCGGCCAGCAAGCTGAGTGTGACGATTAACGCGGCGATCCTTATTTGCATGGTTATTGCTCCACAAACAGGTTCTACAGCATAATGCAAAGGCTCGAAAAAGCAAAGGGGAAAAGTATGTCCCTTCCCCATTGATGAAGGGGAAGGGACATTTGCCGGATCCCAGCGGTTTCTCCCGGGCAGAGACGCCGCGGAATTTCAGGAAAACAGTAGACCCTAAGGGTTTCAAACAATGCTCAATTATAGGCTGGTGACGATGCTCTGCGTCGTCACTTCGGGCGTGACGCTCCGCGTCGTAACGGCGGTAAGAGACGCGGAGCGTCGGTGAGGCATTCCCACGCAGAGCGTGGGAAAGAGAGCAAACCCATAGGGTCCGGGCGGTCGTTAACTACTTGACCTCGATACTGATGACATCCTTCACCCACACGCCGCTAGGCAGGCCGGGCATTACCAGCTTGAATTTGCCCGGTGTGTTGGTGAATCCCAGGAGACAATCGGGGCAGGCCTCGATCTCAGCCAAAAAGATTTCTGCCGTGAAGCCATCTGCTGCGGTGACCACGATCTTCGTCGCGCCGTCTTTGATTTTTGCCATCTCGAACAGCGTGCTCAGGCGGATACCGGGGTAGTCAGTTGGCGTGCCTTTCGTTGGGTGATTGGCTGTGATGGTGACGACTTCCATCGCCCGCAGGTCAGCCTCGGTCAGCGACAGCGTGTTTTCGACCAGTCCAGTGATGACGATATCGGCTGCGCCAGTGGGGGTCACAGGCACAGTCTCGGTCACGACCGCCGTCGGCTCGACGACCGGCATGGCGGGCACGTGAACGACGATACTGGCAACCATCCCGCTCATCTCACTTTTCTGCAGGTCAGATCCAACTAACCGCAGCGGGAAGTATTTGTCGGGCAGCGGGTTGCCGTTGACGAGATAAGCCACGATGATGTTGTCGTTGCGCTTGACGCGGGCGCTGTCGAACGAGACAGTGTAGCCATCGCTGGCGATCACATCCACCGTGTAGCCGGCGTCGGCCGCGGTGTCGTTGAAGGCTGGGCCTTCGTGTTTCACGTCATCATCCACACGTCCGACCAGCAGCCACAGCGGGATGCCGACCCATTCCTGGGCTTTGTCGTCTGTCCAGGTGACTCCGTGGCAGTTGGGCGACGCGCCGCTCTCGAAGGTGGCGCGGTCCATATCCTCGGCCAGCGCGCCCTCGAGGTGCAGCGTCCAATCCTGGCTGAGCAGCTTGACCTCGACTTTGGTGATGAACTTGACCGACCAGTGACCGTCGGTAACCTGCTTGGCCTCATCGCTGACAATTACCAGCCGCAGCACGCCGTCTTTTTGCTCATCGAGCGGTTGGCCGTCCATCTCGTAGGCCAGCATCGCCGTCAGCGGGACAGGGGATTTTAGCTCATCGCCAGTGCCGGGGTCGTACTGAATGAACGTGCCATTCATGATTTGGTCATACGAGAACGTAATGGCATAGCCGTCGCTGGCCTCGACGCTGAAACCCATGCCCTCATCGAAGCTGGTGAGCGCAGCCGCCAGGTCTTTGAGCGACACACCCTTGAAAGCGGCAGGCGGGGTGATCTTGCCGGTGCTGGATTTGATGCCCGCAAAACCTTCGGTGACCGGCAGAGCCTTCAGCGCATCGAGCGAAAAAGACTGCGCTGCGCCGTCCGCACCGGTTAACTCCAACACCGGCGCGGCCGGGATGGGCGTGGGCGGAACCGGCGTCGCCGTGGGGGGGACGGCGGTCGCGGTGGGTGGAACCGGCGTGTTGGTGGGCGGAACCGGGGTGGTTGACTGGCAAGCTGATAGCAGCATCAACCCGATCGCCAGAACGAAGATGAAACGTTTGAACATATTGCGCTCCTGAAGTGTATATTTGTACTGGTATATGGGATACGCAAGTAGTTTACCACGAACCCCCGGTGAAAGAAAGTGGCGATTTTTTTAAAAATCATCACAAATCTCGTTTGCACCAGGCGCGTAAGCGCTCTCGTCTACGCTAAAGCGCACACTACGAACCTGAATCTGTGGTTTACTGAAATTGGGGAGACATTCCCGCCGAAGACGGGAGAGCTTTTAGCTCTTATATGATGACATCATCAATCAATTGCCGCAGGGTGGGTAGATCCAGGTCTTTCTTGTCCAGGAAGGCCACTGCCCCGGATTGCAGCCCCTGGCGGTGAAATTCGCGGTCAGGGTAGGCGCTGATCAGTATGATCCTGCACTGCGGCAGGATGGCCTTGATCCGCCGGGCGCAGGCAATGCCGTTGGCATCGCCCAGCACCACATCAATCATGGCGAGTTTAATCTCGACCCGCTGGACGAGTTGAACCGCATCCTGAATGTTCTCAGCCTCGTAAATAGTGGCCTGCGGGCAGAGCTTGCCGATCATGCGTTGCAGCTGAGTGCGGTAACGGGCGTTATCATCCACCACCAGGATAGATACACAGCCGGGGCTGCTGGGCCTGGGGGGAATTTCCACCTGGGCGGCTTCCCGGCCGGGAGCGCCCAGAATATAGGGATACCGCATGATGAAATTCACCGCCTCCAACCGGCTTTCCACGTTGAGCTGGCGGTAAAGGCGGGTGAGGTGGTTTTCCACAGTTTTGACGCTCAATCCCATTGTTTGGGCAAGCGATTGGTTGTCAAAGCCTTGTTTCAACAGGTGCAGCAGGTCGCGCTGGCGGTTGGTGAGTACAGGGATTGCCGTTGAATCGGCAGACGATCCTACAAGTTTATCAATCAGCGGGCTTGAGATCCAGCGCTCCCCGGCCAGGACGCGCTGGATCGCCAGTTTGAGATCGTTGAGGGGTTGATCCTTCAGGTGATAACCATTCACCCCCGCCCCCAACAGACCTTGAACGTAAATATTATCGTCGTATGCACTGACCACCAAAATCTTGAGCGACGGGTAGAGTGCGTGAATCTTGCGGACGGCTGCAATCGGATCGAAGTCCGGCATGGTCACATCTATCAGCAGGCAATCCACCACTTCACGCGCCAGCGCAGCGAATACCTGGGGGCCATCTCCCACCTCGCCAACGACGGTAAGTTCGGGGATTTCATCAACCATCTTGCGGATACCGGCCCGCACTATAGCATGATCGTCGGCCAACAAAATGCGTGTGTTGCTCATGGGCTATTTATACCACGTTGCTGAGAAAGCTCAAATCATCATGTATAATTCATCTATACATGGAACCGCTATTACAGGTCGTCAACCTTTCTAAAACTTTCGGCACCCTGCCGGTGATCCACCAGGCGAGTTTTCAGGTGAATCCTGGCGAGGTGGTGGGGTTGACCGGCAGCATCGGCTCGGGTAAATCTGTGTTGGTGATGCTGCTATCGGGACTGTACGAACCGGACGAGGGGGAGATCTATTTTGCCCGGAAGCGGCTGAACTGGCCGTTTCACGCCCAATCTTTGGGGATTGGCGTTATCCACCAGCGCCCCACCCTGGCAGAGCATCTCGACGTGGTCAGTAATATCTTCCTGGGAAACGAAATTGGTTGGCCTGCCGGGCTGGGCTGGCTCAGGCTGTTGGATTACAACAAAATGGCTCGCGAGGCCGAGCGGCTCCTGATGCAGCTTGGCGTTGAGGTTAGCTCGCTGGATGAAAAAGTATCCAACCTGTCGGGCGAGCAGCGCCAAATGATCGCCATTGCCCGTGTGTTCACCATTCCGGCGCGCATGATCGTGATTGACGAGCCGACAGTTTCGTTGAGTTATCCTTACCAGCAGAGGCTGCTTGGTCAGATCGAAAGCTGGCGGCAGCAAGGTATTGCCGTGCTGTTCAGCAGCAACAACCTCGATCATATCTTCGCCGTAACCGACCGCATCCTGGTGCTGCACCAGGGGCGCAAGGTCGCTGACCTGCGCACTGACGAAACCAACCGCGAGGCGGTAGTCAGCCTGCTGGTGGGAACGGCCGATGTCAACCGCCCGGTGCCGGCCATTTGGGATTTCGACAGCTACGACCGCATCCGCGAGAACGCCGAAAAGCTGCGTTTTCACCAAATGCTGCTGGAGAAAGACCTGGCCGCCGAGGATACGCTCAACCGACAACTGACCGGGCAACTGGCCGAACAGGTGCAGACCCTCGACCGGGTCAATCTGGCTCTGCAAGACGCCCAACGCCGCCTGCTGTTGGAACGCGAGGAAGAGCGCAAGCATCTGGCGCGTGAATTGCACGATCAGATCATCCAGGATTTACTGAGTTTCAATTACGAGTTGGAAGAGACGGAATCTGATCTGCCTGCAAATCTGGTTGAAAGGCTGACCGATGTTCGGCAAGGTATTCGAGAGCTGGTGGATGATCTGCGGCGCATCTGCGGTACCCTGCGCCCGCCGACCATTGACAGCCTGGGGCTGGGGGCGGCGATCCAATCGTACACCCGGGAGTGGTCAGCCCGAACGGGTATCCTGGTAGATTTGAGCCTGGACCCTAGCCTGGGACGCCTGCCTGAAGCAATTGAATTATCCATCTTCCGCATCGTTCAGGAGGGTCTGAGCAACGTCTGGCGCCATGCCCAGGCTTCCAGAGTGCAGCTTGTTTTGCGGCACACTTCGCCGCGCAGCCTGGAAGTATGGTTACAGGATGATGGTTTGGGCCTGGATGAGGAATTCGACCTGACCGAGCTGGCTGCCGAGGGTCATTTCGGATTAATGGGAATCAGCGAGCGAGTGGCATTGCTGGGGGGACGTTTCCGGTTGCAGCGTTCCCCCGAGGGTGGTGCGCTAATGATGGTGGAAATCCCACATCCCAGGGTGGATCCTATAGCAGACGAGACCCTTTAGACCGCGAAAATAGGGGGGAATCCCCCTATCGAATCAGGGGGAACTATATGGCATTACGCTTGATATTTTGTTAAACTTTATGCGTACCTGCTCATCGAAAATGTGAGCGATCTGTCCGGTTGGCATTCACTAAAGGAGGTGAATTGAGAAGAGCGTTCACCAGTCCAGTGTTCCCAAGTCCCCATTGTTCGTAAACTTACCCATATCTAGGAGAAAAGGAAATGCTCAAGAAAAATTCGTTTTATACTTTGATGGCAGTGCTGTTCATTGCTGCCAGCATCTTGTCGGCCTGCAACGGCGGCGCCAAGACCACCGTCGAACCGACCAAGCCCCCTGAAAGCACTCTGGCAGTTGGCATCGTCCTGCCGACCAAAGACGAACCCCGCTGGATCCAGGATGAAACCCGTTTCAAGGACGCTCTGACCGCCGCCGGGTATGATGTTCAAATCCTGTTCAGCCAGGGCGATTCCGCCAAAGAGAAAGCCAACGTCGAAACGTTGATCAGCC
>DYIZ01000166.1 GCA_020723385.1 Candidatus Aquidulcis sp. | reverse complement strand
TCCTGGTACAATTTGGACGCAAATCCCTGGTACATTATAGGGCGAATGATGACAACAACTCCTGGTTTAATTTTTTAAACGCTTCGCTTGCCGCTTTTTCAGCATACTGACTATAACATTTTGCCTCACAAATTAGGGTTTTATGGATACATCCGTCATCACCTAAAATAAAAGCTACGCAATCATCGCCAGTACGTCCCCAAATACTCTCTTCTAGATCGGCCAGTTTTTCATCCTGACGAATTTTTTCAAGATACCTGAATGCTTCCAAATGATGACGGAACAAAAATGCTGGCACTTTCCAACCAGACAAACCTAAAGGTTGAAAGTTTTCACAAACCAACGCTGCCAGTATTTCCCCAAAATATCCCATTAAGGTATTTATGGTTAAGGCTTGGGGATAATTTTTTGCCGGATCTTGCCCATCATCAGTAATCTCATCTGGTTTGAGTGATACCCCTTCAATTTTACGCAGACGCTTAATGGCATCATCGTGTGCATTTGATACATATGCTTTGATATAGGCAATCACTGTCGGGCGCGTTGCAAAGTTTTCCAGGAGAAGGCTATGTGAGTATCTGCCACTTGCGTTGGTTGATAGAACCTGTAACCAAATGGTTGCCCACGAAGCATTCAAAGATACAGGATGTTGATCTATGTCACCTGGCAGCATATATCCATCCTCTGCTCACATTTTGCCTTCATAAACACCGGTGTACATTTTGTTTGCAAGAAAATGACTATTAAACCGCATCTTATGCATGGTTAAAAAAATGAGTCACATACCTTGACGCGGATCCCAATACCGAACGCCCCGATTACGATTACGTTCTTTCCCCCGCCGCCACCATTGCAATCGCATGAGTCGCCGTGTGGCTCAGGCTGATTGACCAGTCCGTCAAACTCAGATCACGCGCCTGCCTATCTGGGCATGTCTTGATGGAATTCATACCTCGCCAATATTGATGAAATCACCATTTTGTCCTGATCGGTCAACTCCAAGAACTCAAAGCCAGTATTGTAATAAGGAGAATATTCCTCCCGTTTACACCAGGCCACGCGCGTGGGTATGACCATGCGGGCGGCAGGGGTTTCGGGAGTTCCGTGAAACTCGATTACCAGACCCGATACTTTGTTGGCTTCTATAGGTTTGTTGCCTACCACCATCGCGCCCTGCAAGGTCAAATTCCCCAGGTAACCCAACAGGTTATTCTGAAGATCGTAAACCGGTGTAAAGGACATTAGTTTCTTGCGTGCTGCCTTCCGTTGTTCACTCATGAGCGCCTCTCATCAGGAGGAGATTCCAATCAACTTCCCGCTACCACCATCGCAATCGCGTATGTTGCCGTGTGGCTCAAACTCACCGACCATTCCGTCAGCCCCAGGTCGTGCGCCAGCCGTTCGGCGGAGCCGTGCAGATGCAGCACCGGCTCGCGGCACGCGCCGCGCAAAATCTCGATTTCCAGCCACCCCACTTGCCCGATCCCTGTCCCCAGCGCCTTCGAGACAGCTTCCTTGGCGGCAAAGCGCGCTGCCAGCGAAGCCGTATTATCCCCGAACTCGGCCTGCTCCTGCTCGGTGAAGGTGTGCTCCAGGAACCGCGCCCCGTAGCGGGCGATGGCGCTCTCGATGCGGGAGATTTCGATCAGGTCAACACCGGTGCGTAGCATGGTTGCAAATTCCAAGTTGAAGGTTGAAGGTTGTTTCCAACCTTCAACCTTCAACCAAATTAAGAACCGGCTACGGCGATGCCCAGCCGGTCAGGATGCAGGTACTTCTGCGCCGCGGCCAGCACATCCTCGCGGGTGATGGAGCGGATCAGGTCGGGGTAGCAGCGGTAATAGTCCAGCCCGAGGCTGTACCGCTCGATGTTGAGCAGAGCGCTGGCCACGCCGGCGTTGGTCTCCAGCGAGAGCGGCATCCGCCCGATAAAATTCGCCTGGCTGTCGGACAGCTCGGCCTCGCTCACCGGCTCAGTCACGAAGCGGGCGATTTCCTTGCGGATCAGCTCGATAGCTTGCTCGACGTTGGCCGGGTCAACCCCCGCCGAGATATACCACGGTCCCGGTCCCAGCCCGCCGCTCAGGTTGCTGAAAGCGTAATAGGCCAGCCCGGCCTGCTCGCGCACCACGTCGCCGATGCGGCCGAACATGCCAAACTGGCCGAGCACGCTGTTACCGAGCGACGCGGCGACAAAATCAGGCGAGCGGCGCAGCGGGCCGGCGAGACCCATCGCGAGATCAGATTGGCTTTTGCCGGGGATGTCGAACTTGCGCCGGGATTCGGACGCAAGGGGAATGATATCTGGCAGAACTGGGGGTTCGGGCTGCCCCAGGTTTTGCCAATCCCCCAGGGCAGCGGCCACTTTTTCCACCACCACCGACGGCTCGACCGCGCCCACCACGGTCAGGATCATCCCCTTCGGGCCGAAATGCTTGCGGTGAAAGGCTGCCAGATCGTCCCGCGTGATGGCCTGTACCGTCTCGGGGTAGCCGTCTTCCGGGTATTGGTAGGGATGGTTGGCGTAGATGATCTGGTCGAAGGTCATGGAAGCCATCTCGCCGGTATCCTGGGCGCGGATGGCCAGCCCGGTGAGAAGCTGCGCCCGCAGGCGCTCGACTTGCTCGGCCGGGAAGGTTGGACGCCGCAGGCAGTCGGCGACCAGTTGCAGCAGCACGTCCAGGTCTTCGGCCAGCGCCCGCCCGCCGAACGAGGTGGTGTGCGTGCCGCCGCCAAAACTCAACGAAGCGCCCACCGATTCCAGGGCGTCGTAGATTTGCTGGAAGCCGCGCTCGCCTGCGCCGCGCATCAGCATCGAGGCGGTGAAATCGGCCAGGCCGAGTTTGTCCGGCGTAACGAACAGACTGCCCGCCGTGAGCGACCCGCTGATCACGACCGATGGGCTGTTGAAGTTGGCCCGTGTGAGGATGACGATGCCGTTGGGGAGAACGGTGCGCGTGATATCGTCGGAGCCGGGGATAGCATTTGTGGAGGGTGAAGCGGAATGCGTAAAACGTGACCCGTAATGACGTTTTACGTTTTGCGCTTTACGTTTTTCGCCTTCAGATTTACGTGTCATTCTTCCACCTCCCCGTTGCCGGTCGGGACATAAACGCCCAGTGTGCGATTTTGCACCCGGAGATACGTTTGCGCCGCCCGCTGAACATCCTCGGGCGTGACGGCAGACAGCCGGTCGAGGTAGCCGGTGAACCAATCATACGAGGCGATCATCTCGGCGAAGCCCATCCAGAAGCCCTGGTTGGTGATGCTCTCGCTGCCGTAGGCGAAGAGCGCCCGCGCCTGTTTCACGGCACGCGCCACCTCGTCGGGCGTTGGGGGGGTATCCTGGATGCGCTGGATCTCGCCATCGAGAACCGCTATATTTTCTTCAACGGTGCGCTGCGGATGGACGGTGAGATGGACGGTGTACAGGAAGGGGTCAATCGTGGCGCTCAAATCGCCGGAGACGCTCACCGCCAGGTCGCCTTCGGCCAGGGCGCGGTACAGGCGGGAAGTTTTGTTGGAGATGCCGCCGCTGAACATGTTGAAATTGCTCGGCCCGCAGAGCAAGCTGTCGAGCACGATGAAGGGGAAGAAATCGGGGTCGGCGGCGGCGGGGGTGTGATAGGCGGCCTGGATGTAGGTCGTCTCGCCCGGCCCCTCGACGGTGACGCGGCGCTCCCCGGTTTGCGGCGGCTCCACCCGGGTGTGATGATTCCCTTCCGGCCCTGGCTCGATCCCGCCGAACAACTCCTTGATGCGCGCCAGCATCGTCGAAGGGTCGAAATCCCCGGCCACTGCCAGCACGGCATTGTTCGGGGCGTAGTGCGTGCGGTAGTGATGGTATAAATCATCGCGGGTCATGCTTTGCAAATCCACCATATCGCCGATGATTTCGTGATGGTAGGAGTGGACGCGGAAAGCGGCGTTTTGCAGTTCTTCGGACAGGCGGAAGGTTGGCTCGTTTTCGCTGCCCTGCCGCTCGGAAATGATGACGGTGCGCTCGGAAGCGACTTCTTCGGGGTCGAACAGGCTGCCTTGCATCCGGTCAGCCTCCAGGCGCATCGCCAGGTCAATCTTGTCGGCGGGCATGGTCTCAAAGTAGGTGGTCCAATCCAGATAGGTGAACGCGTTCCAGTAGCCGCCTTCGCGCGAGATGGCTTTGTCGAGCACGCCGGGGGTGAAGGTGGGCGTTCCTTTGAACTGCATGTGCTCGACCCAGTGGGAAACGCCGGTGATGCCGGGGATTTCGTTGCGTGAGCCGACGCGGTACCACACCCAATGGCTGATGATGGGTGCGGTGTGAATTTCTTTGAGCAGGACGAGCAGTCCGTTAGGGAGGGTGAGTTTCGTGAATGTCATGGGGGTTTGCTTTGGTTTGGTCTCTATTTGAATCCCAGGAACCATCTGCAGAACCAGTTGGTAAGCGGCCCGCAGACGGGCGTTTCGCTCCACGCGCTGGGCAGGGTGGTCATATAACTTTGATACGGCGCGACGACGCCTTGCAGGCCGGTGAACGGTTTGTGCAGCTCGGTCTGGTTGAGGGGGATGTCTACGACGACGTTCATCGCCACCGGAACGTCGAGCTTGACGGCGATGGTCTGGCTGACGGGGACGACCATCTCCAGCCGGATGTCGAGCGGGGTGCCCTCGGGCAGGGTGATGTCTGCCGGAGCGTCAATGCTCAAATTGATGCCCTGCCCCATGGTATCGAGCGCCACCCAGGTGTTGGGAATCTCGGTGTCTTTGGTCAGGATCACGGTGGTATTTTCCGCGACCGTGAGATCGAACACCACCGGGATGGTGTCGTTGACCTGGATGGTTTGGCTGATGGGGATGGTGGTCTGGATGTGGGCCTGATCCATGAGCTGAAAATTGGTCGCCAGCCCGCCGATGAGCTGATCTTGAACCAGCGATTTCAGTGCGAAGAGCTGCCGCCCGACGAGCACCAGCACGATGATCAAGACAAGGTTGACGGTCAGCGAGAGGACGCTGGCGATGGTCCAAAAAGCGGGGAGCACTTTACCCTGCCAGAAAAGCCTGGGCAGCCAGGGGTAGCGCTCGAAGAGGGGTTTTGGGGCCACCGGGGGTTGGGTGAAAGCCGGAGCGGGGCTGGTTTCTTCGGTCATGGTTCATCTCCTCGTTGGGTAGACTTAGCAGGGTTTTATCTGGGCTGTGTGGCTTTTTTTAGTAACTTACGAATCGATTCCGTGCTTTTTGTGCAAGGATTTTGAGTCCGCTAATCTTCGCTAATCTCCGCGAATATTTTGAAAAGATTAGCGTAGATTGGCGGATTCTTGATTCTTTTCCGGCTTGTCCGGGTTGGGAAGGTAGGAAGTGGATCCCATTGCATTTGAAATTTCCTCGTTTCCTGTCTTCCTAAGCGGATATTTCTTTTCCGTCAACTCAGATAAAATGCACCCTTTCAAAAAAACGTTTCTGTTTTACCCGTTTAAGCAGGGTTGGTGGCTTGAATATAGCATAGATGTGGGAATTGGGAAAGTACACGGGACAATTTATTGCGCAGCCTATTATCGAATTCGATAGAGTTGATATTATAGACGTGTTTTCTCTACTTATTCTTTTCTTCTTTTAATCTTCCCACGCTATACTTTACCCGTCCGGGACACTAAAGGGCTTTAACCTTGCCAACAGGAGGCTTAACTTGACTTTCGACACTTCTCCGCAGTATCTTGCTGCCATTATCGGCGCCGGGCCGGCTGGTCTGTTCGCGGCGCGCCATCTTGCCAATCATGGCGTGCGCGTAGCCTTGTTCAACCGCGACATCAAACCCGGCGGCCTGGCCGAATACGGCATTTACCCCGACAAGCTCAAAATGAAAGACGGGCTGCGCAAGCAATTCCGCAGTATCCTGGCTTCTCCCATGATTGACTATTATGGGAACGCCATCGTCTGTGCAGAGGGCACGGTCACGATCTACGATCTGATGGCAGCCGGTTTCCAGGCGATTTTGGTGACCACCGGCGCGCAAGGCACCAAGTGGCTGGGGCTGTCCGGCGAGGATCTGCGGGGCGCGTACCATGCCAAAGACCTGGTTTATCACTATAACCGCCTGCCCCCCTTCAGCACGCGCGAGTTCCGCATCGGGCGGCGCGTCGCCCTCATCGGCGTCGGCAATGTGATGATGGATGTCGCTCACTGGCTGATCCGGGAAATCAAGGTGGATGAAGTGATTGCCGTGGCGCGGCGCGGCCCGGCGGAGGTCAAGTTTACCCGCGACGAGATGAAAGTCACCTCATGCAACATTGATCTGCCGGCTTTGGATACCGAGTTCGAGCGGGTGACGCCGGTCATGCAGGCGCTTGGGCAGGATGTTGCTGCGGCCAAGAACGCTTTCACTTCGGCAATGCCGAAGGCGCTCGAACCCATCTCGCCGACCCGTTTCCGCTTCGAGTTCCTCGCCTCGCCGGCGCGCATCCTCGATGATGGCGATGGCAACGTGAACGGCCTCGAAGTGGAGGATACCACCCTGGTCGCCGCCGGAGAGGACACTAAAGCCCGCGGGCTGGGCACGTTCCGCCGGTTGGACGTGGACACCGTGATCTTCTGCATCGGCGATTGCGTGGACAAGGATTTCTGCCTGCCGGTGAAGAATAACGAGTTCGTCAAGGTGCCGAACCCCCGCTTCCCGATAGAAGGCATCTCGTATGAGGCGTGCAACCCTCAAGACGACTGCCCCATCGAAAACGTATTCCTGGCCGGATGGGCGCGCCAGGCCAGTTATGGTCTGGTAGGAGTCGCCCGGAAAGATGGCGAGCACGGCGCTGAAGCCGTGTGGCAGTATCTGCAAACCCTGCCGCCGCTGGTCAACGCCGAAAAAGCCTTGACCGAGTTCCGCCAGGAATTTCAGCGTTACAACCCAAGCGTCGTGACCAAAGATTATCTGCCCATTTTGGAGAACGCCGAAAAAGCCGAGGCAGAGCGGCTGGGCCTCGAGGCCTTCAAATTTCCCGCCAACGAGGCGATGTTGGAGACGATAGGACTGGTTTTACGATAAAGCCCGCCCTGAGCGTAGTCGAAGGGACCATTCGCGCCAAGAATTAGCCCACCCGGTACGTCCGCCCTCGCCAGGTGACCCCCTGGCCCGATAACACTTTATACGCCGAGACCATCATAATAACCGTGAACACCAGTGCGCCGAGCGGCAGCGTCAGCGCGTAGACCGGCGAAATCTCGAACGCCCGGCACGCCCGCACCCGGTTGTAAAGCAAATACGCCCACAGGAGCACGGCTTCTGCTGCAAGAATAGCAGAAGCCGCGCTCCCGTTAATCGCCAGCGCAGCGATCCCGCCCGCCAGCCAAAATGGCAGCAGCAGCGCGCCGACCAGCCCGGTGATGACCCCCACCGACAGCAGCCACACCCGGTCTTGCATCCCCAAATAGATATTCTTCGTCCAGCCCTCCCAGATTTCCGCGAGTGACGTGTACATGCGCGTCGCCGCCACGGCTTGCCCGTCGGCCACCACCAGCCGGTAACCGCCGCGCTTCACCCGCTCGGCCAGCGCCTTGTCCTCGACGATGTGCTCACGGATGGCGGCGTACCCGCCCAGCGCCTCGTACACCTTCCGGCGGATGAAGATGAACTGCCCGTTGGCCACCGCCTCGGGCCGGGCAGGGTTGTTGACCTTGCGGGGTGAAAATCCCACCGAGAGCGCCAGGAACACCAGCGGCAGGATCACCTTCTCCCAAAAACTGCCCACCGTTTGCTTCGTCATGATCGTGAACAGATCCGCGCGCCAGGCCTCTGCCGCGCCGAAAATTGCGGCGAGACAATCGGGCGTGACGAACGTGTCGGCATCCACGAAGCACAGCCACTCCCCGTGCGCTGCCGCGACCCCCTGTGCCAGCGCGTGCGGTTTGCCCGCCCAACCGGGGGGTAGATCAACTCCTCGGACGACGGTCAGCCGCCGGTCGTTGGCGGCTATCTCAGCCAGAACCTGCGGCGTCTCATCGGTCGAGCGGTCATCTACCACGATGATTTCGAGATGGGGATATGACTGTGCCCGCAGGGACTCCACGCACCGGCGGATATTGCGCGCCTCGTTGCGGGCCGGGACGATCACGGAGAGCAAGGGGGCATCCAGCCGGGGGGATTCATCCGCCGGGCGAACGACGATGTCGAGATGATACTGGTTGTGCAGCCAATAAGTGACCGCCAAACCGATAATCAGCGCCAGGGTGGAGAGAATAACGAGCAGAGTCATGGGATAATTTTCCGAAAATTATACGATCAGTCATTGCGAGCGTTCTGTGCGAAGCAATCTCGTTGTTGGCGGCGATGAAGGGGATTGCTTCGTCGCAAAAGCGGGTAAAGAACACCCGACGCTCCTCGCAATGACCGCCGATTCTTTGAATATTCGGATAAGTTCTATACCGGATTGGGGTTAGGAGACACTGCCTGCGTGTAATGTTGCCGTTTATCCTGATACAGCGCCTGGTCGGCGCAGGCCAGCAAATCCTCGGCGGTTGCGCCATTCTCCGGGAAAGCCGCCAGCCCAAACGAGATGGACAATGTGATTTGGCGGGAATCTGGCAAGACCAGCGCGGCGCAGCCCACCCGGTCTCGCAGCCGCACCGCCAGGGATTGCGCGGTTGCCCGGTCGGTCTCCGGCATCAACAGAGCGAACTCGTCGCCGCCGTAGCGCGCCAGCAAATCGGTTTCGCGCACCTGGCCCAACATGCAGGATGCCACCTGCCGCAGCGCGGCGTCCCCTTCCGGGTGACCGTAGGTATCGTTGATGGCTTTGAAGCCATTGAGATCCATCATCACCAGGGAGAAGACGCGCTGGTAACGGGTTGACCGGCGGGTTTCATCCTCCAGGCGTTCATCCAGGGCGCAGCGGTTGGGCAGCCCGGTGAGCGAGTCGGTGCGGGCCTGCTGGTTGACCAGTTTGTGCAAATGGGCGTTTTCGATAGCAATGGCAGCCTGGTCGCCCAAAAGGCGCATCACTCGCTGCTCGACCTCGGAAAATTCGTGCGGCTGTGGATACGACAGGGTCATCACGCCAACCACGCGCTGGCCGATCTTGAGCGGCAGCCCGACGATCGCGCCGCGCCAGTTCATATCCGGGCTGATGTCTGTGTAGAGAGGGTGATCACGAATATCTTTAACGACGACGGTCTGCGCCGAGCGGGCGACGGTGTAAGTCAATCCCTGGGGACGGGGGAGAGCCACCGGTTGGCCGCGCCGCCCGTCGGACCACAGGGCTGTCCCAAAGGTGAGCACGCCTTCGCCGTCGGAGTCGTAAAGGAAAATATGGGCGTTGCGCATCCCCGGGATCAGCCTGAGCGTGCTTTCGAGCAGGGCGTTGAGCACCGATTCGAGATCAAGCCGGGCGGTCAGGTTCAATGTGGCTTGCCGTATGGCTTCCAACTCTACCGCGTGTTGTTCGGCTTCGTCTTTGGCGGCAGCCAGCTCGGCGGTGCGCTGTTTGACTTCGGATTCCAGGCGATGCACCCGCCAGACTTGCTCGTCGAGTATCCGCAGGCGCTCTGCCTCGGTATATTGGAGCAGTAACTGGCGCTGGCGGTTGGCGGCGCGTGCGGCGATGGCGGCGGTTGCCAGCAGGGCGATCACGATCATCACCATATTCGACACGCTGATGGAAATCCCGCCGAGCGCTGCCACAATCAGGTTAGCGCCGATGAAAACCAGGGAGGCGGCTACTCCGGTGTAGATGCTGGAGATCGAGCTTTGCCGCAGCGCGGTCACGGCGATCAACATGAAGATGATTGCCAGGATATCCTGGCGAAAACGCATATCCTGCCCGGTGCTTTGGAAAAGCGCCGCCACCAGGATGGTGCTGACAGCTAGCAAGTCAATCGTAATGCTGGCATATTTATACCAGCCGCGATAATGCTGTGGCTTCGTTCCCCGCAACAGCCAGGCGCTGTAACTGAACCAGATCACCAACGCTGCCAGGATGAAGTAGGAAGCGGTGTAATGGGTTTTGGCAGTGAAATAGAATGCGCCGAACAGCAGCAAAAAAGAGCCAGACATGCCCAATCGGATCCAATTGATCTGCCGTTCGGCTTTGCGCTCTTCGGCTACCAATAGCTCGCCGGGTGAAACCATGGGTGGAGAGGACGATTGAGTGGGAGTGGCCATAATCATTTGATAGTCTATATTTTTACATCACCCTGACCGCACTGCCTCGCTCGGACTTCTCGACCTCGATGCGGTTGGGGAAGGCATCTTTCAGTTCGTCAATGTGGGTGATGACCAGGATTTTGGCGAAATCGGCTTTGACCAGGTTGATGGCCTCCACCAGCCGCTGCCGCCCCTGGGCGTCTTGCGAGCCGAAGCCCTCGTCAATGACCAGGGTTTGCAGCCTGGCTCCGGCGCGCTGCGCCAGCACCTCGGAGAGCGCCAGCCGGACGGCAAAGTTGACCCGGAAGGCCTCGCCCCCACTATACATTTCATAATCGCGTGCCCCGGCGCTGTCGGAAATCTGGATGTCGAGGGTTTCTTTGAGATCGTCGCGCTTCTTGTCTTTGTAGGACGCCTGGGTGATGAAGCGCACGGTCATGTTGCCGCCCGACAGCCGGTCGAGGATGTCGTTGGCCCTGGTTTCGATTTCGGGGAGGGCTTGCTCGATGAGCAGGGCGGGCACGCCGTCTTTGCCGAAGGCGCGTTCGAGCTGTTTGTACTGCCCAGCCAGGCGGGCTTTCTCCTCCCGCTCGGATTCGTAGCGTTTGCGGCGGGCGCGCTGGTCGTCGAGCACTTTGACGCGCTGCTCGGCAGCGCCGGCTTCCCGCCGCAGGATGTTTTCCTGCTCTTGCAGGCCGAGCAGCTCCGTTTCGGCTGCGTCCAGGTCAGGGGCGGCGGCTTCGGCGGCAGCCAGGGCGGCGGCAGCCGCGTCGTATTCGGATTTGAGATGCTCGTATTCGGCGCGCTGTGCATTGCGGGTGGTGTGAAGCTCTGCCAGCTCGCGTTCGAGGGGTTCGAGGGCAGCCTGCGCTTTTTCGAGAGCGCGCAGGTCAGTTTCGGAGGCGCGTCCGGCCAGCTCGCGGCGGCGGGTGTCATCGTGGGCGGCGGCGTCGTAGCCGATGGTTTTTAGCTCGGCATCAAGCTCGGCCAGCCTGGCTCGGGTTGCAGGTTCGAAGGTCTCAAGTTGAAGGTTGAGCGTTACTTCGGCGAGGCGCGGCTCGCCTTCAGTTTCCCAGGCGGCGATTTGCTGCTGGGTTTGGTCGAGACGGGCGGTGAGTGCAGCCAGCGACTGCGTCAGGGCGCTGCGTTCCTGGTCAACGGCAGCCAGGATTTTGAGACGGGCTTCGATTTCCGTGAGGCGGGCGTCGGATTCTTTGAGCAGGGTCTGGTTGGCGCGATAGCGGTCGCCCATGTCTTTGCCTTGCAAGTTGATCTCTTCGATCATCTTAAGGCGCTCGTCGGGACTCAGCGGCTTGCCGCAAACCGGGCAGGCCGCGCCCTCGACCTGGGAGAGCTGCAATTTGCGCTGGTTGAGATCGTCCATTTCGGCTTTCAGCCGGGGATTCTCGGCCTTGGCCTCCGCCTGGCGGGTGCGCGCCTCGCTCAACTGCGCTTCGACGGCGGCCCGCTCGGCCAGGGTTGTTTCAGTTCGCGTGATGCGCGACTGAAAATCTTCCAGTTGCATCTGCATCTCACCGACCGCTGACCGCTGGCTGCTGATAGCTGATAGCTGACCGCTGAGTGTTTGCTGTTCCTGCAAGAGGCGGGCGCGGGCGGCGTTCAGCTCGTTGAGGAAGGGCTGGCGGCGTTTTTCGTGCTCTCGGAATTTCCCGGCGACGGTATCCCACTTTTCCAGCTCGGCGCGGGATGATTGCCAGGCGTCGTAGGCGGCGTGGATTGCGGCGGCGCGGGCGACCATCCCGGCGTAGGAGTCTCTTTCTCGCTCACGGGCTGCCGCCCGCTGTTCGAGATCGCTTTCCCGCCGGGAGGCTGATTCCACCTGCCGGAAGAGGGCATCCACCAGCTTGCGCTGTTCCCCCAAGGCGGAAGCCATCTTGCGGATACTTTCCAGAACTTTCTCCTGCGCTTTGCGTGATTTTTGGACAGTCGCCAGTTCCTTGCTCAGACTGGCGAGCTGGGCTTTGCGGGTGTCTTCTTCGGCCAGTTCGGCGATGATTTCGGCCAGCCGCCCATCAATCTCGGCGATCTCCCCCTCGACGATCTTGCGGCACTCGGAGGCGCGCTGGCGGTAGGCGTCCCACGCGTCGAGGCCGAGGATGCTGGCCAGGATGCGCTTGCGGTCGCCGGGGCGCTGCTGGGTGAACTGGTCGGCTTTGCCTTGCAGGAAGAAGCTGGCGTTGACGAAGGTTTCGTAGTCGAGGCGCAAGGTGTGTTCGATGCGGGATTGGGTGTCGCGCAGCGTGCGCTCGGTGAGGGGTTTCCAGGCGTGGGGCGAGGGCCGAGGGTCGTCGGCAGAGTATTGCGTGTTGAGCGATTCTGTTGAAAGAATGTAGAATTCTAGGATAGATGGTTTTTGGGCTTTTGGGGGGAGTTTTTCAGCATCAGAGTCGCCGGTTTTGTTGATTTTTTTAGGTGATGGTGCAGGGGATTTGCTCACACTGCGCTGTACGCGGTAGATGTTTTTTTCGTACTCAAAGGTGAAGATCACCTCGGCGGTTTTTATTTTGGGATCTGTGTTGATGAGCGATTCGTCGCGCTTGCGGGCCTGGCCGAACAATGCCCAGGTGATCGCGTCGAGCAGGGAGGATTTGCCCGCCCCGTTGTGCCCGGAGATGCAGGCCAGCTCGAAGGCGGTGAAATCAATCTCGACAGGGTCGCGGTAGGAGAGGAAGCCAGTGAGGGTGAGGGATAAGGGGATCATGTGGCAGGTGGCAGGTGGCAAGTGGCAGGTAGCAGGTGGCAAGTGGCAGGTAGCAGGTGGCAATTTGAAGGCGGAGTTATTGGCGTTGCCTTAACTTTACAACCCCTTGTTACTTCTGTCCAGTAAAACTGCCTTCCCCCAATCACCTGATCACCTGATTACCTGATTACCTGATCCCCAACTCACCTCTATGCAGACTGCGATTATTATGATATATTTTACCTAATTAGTCTGCAATAGCTCGCTATCTCGTATAACTGCACCTCAGGAGGAAATCTTATGGCTGTAACCCTTACTTATCCAGGCGTATACATCGAGGAAATCCCCAGCGGCGTGCGCACCATCACCGGCGTCGCCACGTCTATCACGGCATTCATTGGCCGGGCGCTGCGCGGGCCGACCGACGATCCCATTACCCTCAACAGCTTTGGCGATTTCGAGCGCATCTTCGGAGGCTTGTGGGTGGACAGCGCCATGAGCTTCGCCGTGCGGGATTTCTTCCTGAACGGCGGCAGCCAGGCGATCGTCGTCCGGCTGCACAAAACTGCCGCCGCGGCCACGCTGAACCTGCCCACCGGGGCTGTTGCCCCCAATGATAAACTGGCGCTCGTCGCTGCCAGTGTTGGCGAATGGGGAAATAAGCTCTCTGCTGCCGTAGATTACAAAACCAAAAATACCGCCGATACCAACTTATTCAATCTAACCCTGGTTGACTCCGGCACAGGCGTCATCGAGAAGCATCTCAATGTCTCGCTTGACACTGCCAGCCCGCGCTTTGTCCCGCGCGTGCTCGAACAGGCCTCCGCCCTGGTTTCGCCGACCAAAGATGTCGGCGGCAATTACGTCGTCCCCAACACTCGGCCCACCGAGGTCACCACCACCGCCACAGCCGCCAGCGGGAGCGATGGCAGCACCCTGACCCAGACGCAGTTCACCGGCGCGGGATTGGAAACGGCCAAGAAAGGCCTCTTTGCCCTCGAAAAGGCCGACCTGTTCAACATCCTGTGTATCCCTCCCTATAAAACTGACAGCAACGCCGACGACTCTGTAGTCAGTGCGGCAGCCGCCTATTGCGAAAAGCGCCGCGCTTTCATGTTGGTGGACGCCTGCGCCGAGTGGGTCAAGAAAGACGACGCCAAAGCCGCCGCCAATGCCTCCAGCCTGCCCACATCGAGCAAGAACGCGGCTTTGTTCTTCCCTCGCCTGCGGCAGCCGAACCCGCTGCTCGAAAATCAGATCCAGGACTTCGCAAGCTGCGGCGCGGTCGCCGGCGTTTTCGCCCGCACCGACGCGCAGCGCGGCGTGTGGAAGGCCCCCGCGGGTTTGGAAGCCACCCTCGTCGGCGTTCCCCAGCTCTCGGTATCGCTGACCGACGGCGAGATCGGTGAGTTGAACCCCTTGGGGATCAACTGTTTAAAGACAGTCCCCGGCGCGGGCCGCGTCATCTGGGGAGCGCGCACCCTTCAGGGCAACGACATCCTCGCTTCCGAGTGGAAATACATCCCGGTGCGCCGCATGGCCTTATTCCTCGAAGAAAGCCTGTATCGCGGCACGCAATGGGTCGTTTTCGAGCCGAACGACGAGCCGCTCTGGGCGCAAATCCGTCTCAACCTGGGCGCGTTCATGCAAAGCCTGTTCCGCCAGGGCGCTTTCCAGGGCAAAACCCCGCGGGAAGCCTACTTCGTCAAGTGCGACCGGGAAACCACCACACAAGACGATATCAATCGCGGCGTGGTCAACATCGTGGTCGGTTTCGCACCCCTCAAACCAGCCGAATTTGTCGTCATCAAGCTTCAGCAAATGGCCGGACAAATCGAAGCATAAACTTCGATTACGTGCCGTGACACATGGCACGTGACACGTGATACGTGACGTGATACGTCAAACAAACCAGGAGGTCATTATGGCTCAATTCAGCGTCAACGCACAACGATTCGATCCGTATAAAAATTTCAAGTTTCGCGTCAAATGGGACGGCCGCTACGTCGCCGGGGTGAGCAAGATCAGCGCCCTCAAGCGCACCACCGAGGTTGTCAAGCATCGTGAAGGCGGCGACCCCTCTTCCAGCCGCAAATCGCCGGGCCGCAGCGAATACGACGCCATCACCCTCGAGCGCGGCGTCACGCACGACAAAGATTTCGAACAGTGGGCCAACAAAATCTGGAACTTCGGCTCCGGGCTGGGCGCTGAAGTCTCGCTCAAAGATTTTCGAAAAGATGTCATCATCGAGGTTTATAACGAAGCGGGACAGTTGGCAATTGCCTATAAGGTTTTTCGGTGCTGGGTTTCCGAATTTCAGGCATTGCCCGACCTCGACGCCAACGCCAACGCCGTTGCCATCCAGCACATCAAGCTCGAAAACGAAGGCTGGGAACGCGACGCGGAAGTCACCGAGCCAGCCGAGCCGAGCTTCGTCGAGCCGCAATAATTCATTCATGAGCCGTCCGGGCTTTGCGCTGGACGGTTTATTCGCAATACCGCAAAAGTCACTATGAGAACTGGGTGGCAGGGAGAGCTTTCC
>DYIZ01000165.1:1963-15409 GCA_020723385.1 Candidatus Aquidulcis sp. | reverse complement strand
TAGAGAAATCAACCAATCCCGATGCGCCAATTCCTACGCCCAGGATCAAACGACGTTCGACGCCACTTTCCTCGATCACCTGCTCAATAATGGCGGTGATTTGTTCCAGCACGTGTGTGACTGGCAGTTTGTAGTCGAACTCGCACACTTTGTTATGAATAATTTGTGCTTGAAGGTTTACCACACCCACTCTGAAAATCCCAACGCCAATGTGCACACCAACGGCAAAACGAGAATCTGGGTTGAGACAAAGCCCCACTCTCGGACGCCCTACCGAGCGCTGACCTTCATCCCCAGTCTCGCTTTCGTTCTCCGACACAACCCCCTGTTCGATCAATTCTGCAATCAGGTTGGTGATGGTGGTATTGGATAGATTTGTCCGTTCGGCGAGCTGGATACGAGACAATCCCGGCTCGTAGAGCAGGCTGAGCAGCATCATTTGTAAATTGTGCAATTTGACCAGATTGATGTTACTGCCCCGGAATTGATGTTTCGGCATGATCATTCTCCGTTGAGCCTGATAATTATTTT
Organism: Candidatus Aquidulcis sp.; assembly: GCA_020723385.1. Lineage (GTDB taxonomy): Bacteria > Chloroflexota > Anaerolineae > Anaerolineales > UBA4823 > DYIZ01. The sequence goes on along the minus strand of DYIZ01000165.1, from coordinate 14,878 downwards.
TATAACTTTATTAATTAGCCGCCGGAATTATAAAACCCCATTGACTGTATGTCAATGGGGTTTAAATAAGCCATTTGTAATAAGAATTTAGGCTATTACAACTGGGGTAGATAGGTAATTCGCCAGATATAATGGTAATAATTTTTGTGCTTTTATAAATATCATGATCCAACGGTGCGTCTTCACCAATAGTGTTGCCCGCGTTCCCATGAGGAATCTGTCCGGTTGAATTTAATTGATTGTCTCATCACCAATGGCAGATGAACTCGGTTGAGATTGGCATAATGGGTGATGATCGCCTGGTATTCCTCGATGGTTGCATACCCTGATGCGGAATTGGCGTATAGCTCGCTTTCGAACCCCCACATCAGACCGATGAAACCGTTGGCATGCATCCGCTCGGCTGAGAGTTGCATACTCGCCAGGTTATCCTGGCCGCTGTTTTCCCCCCACACTGCCAACCCGCACCCGTGCGCCAGGCCGGCAATCCACCGCGCCGCGCTCCATTCCATTCGATTTGGAGATTGATCGTTGACTGCGCCCGCCTCTGGTCTGTCAACCCCAGATAAATATAAGGCGATGGCTGGCGTGTGACACAGGCTTGCTACATGACGGTCGTGAAGTGAAGCCGCGTACAGCGCGCTGCTGTCTTCTCCCCACCCGTCGCCGCGCAAATCGTTGGTCAGCGCCTCCGAAACCTGGTTGGGCAGCAGCCCTTTTCCGGCATAGAGCACATCTATCTGGCCGTCGAAAAATTGGCGCATCAAGGAAATCTGCCAGTTTTGATAATCTGTTAGCGACTGCACATACCACTCGTAAAAAGCCAGCGGCGCTTCGATGTCTCGCGCCTGGGAATTGCTCTCCCCGCTGCGGTTTAGCCGCAGGCCATCGAAGCAAAATATACCGGGGCGGTCGCCATCCATCTCGACTTTGAGAAACCGCGTGGACGGCGAAGTCACCAGCGAATAATTCTGCTGGGTCCAATTCCGTGCCTTGCTTTCCAGCTTGGTGTACGGAGCGCCCGGTATCGGTTGGCGATTGGCGTCATATTGATTGACGAAAATTCGTGCAAAGCCGGCCCCATCCCCGGATTTGAGCCAACCACCGACATCATAGACCGTATTGGGTTCGACGCGCACATACTGGTGAATACGGTGGGGGGTGGTAACCGTCAACTGGAGGGCGCGGCTGCCTTCGTGCGGGTTTGTGGTGACCACCTCGGCGGTGATCTCATCCTCTGGCGACCATGCTGGAATAGGGAAATACGTGTGGGTTTGCTCGAAGCCTGGGTTGACGATCAGCTCGCCGCGCCCCTCCGAGCCGGGATTGGGGTCTATCCCTGGGCGCCACCCGACCACCGAGACGGGGATTCCCGATACGGAAGGATCTTGTGCAAAACTGTCGAAAGCCCAGAAGGAATTGGCGCGCCCGTTCCAATTAAAGGGCGGATAGCGCAGCTCCCCCTGGACGCCTCCCCCCACCCGCACCGAGTCGAAGTGCAGCATCGGGTCGGCCTGGTCGAAATCCTGGAAAATTCTGGCGATGTAACCGGCGATCAAATCTCGCGCCTGGGGGTTGAAAGGCGCGTTGATGACGTGGAAATCCCCCTGGCTGGCGGGGTCGGGATTGTAACTCTCGCCGAACTGGTTGACGTAGTAGACATTTGGGTACTGGCTGAATACCCAGGCAGGCACGTAATGGTAACCCGGCGCGAGCTGAACGTACCATCCTTGTGATTTCAGGTCCCTGAGGATGGTTATCATGTGTTCGATGTAGACCGTGTCATATACCCCCTGCGCAGGCTCGTAACGTTTCCATTGCAGCTCGAAAGTGGTTGCCCGCACGCCGCGCGCCCATTCGTCATCGTAATGATTGCCTTCGTTGTTGATGACGCCAAAAAGGTAGTGGGAATTTGGGGTTGAGGCTCCCATCCCAGGCGTTTCGGAAAGCGCTTGGGCTTGCACCGGATCGGCGCATCCGGTCTGGCCGATTTTCGAGCTGGTGCTCGTTACGATCAACACAGACGCCAAAATCAGGGTTAACACCAGTGATCCTACCCGCTTTTTCATCGGCTCATCTCCTCATACACTTTCTCGTACTGACGCGCCACCTGCTGGATGTCGAATTGCTCTCGGACGAGCGCCTGCCCCTGGCGGCCCATGGCCGTTCGCAGCGCCGAATCATCCATCAGCCGGATGACGGCCTGCGCCAGTGTCTGCACATTCCCCGGCGGTGTTACCAATCCCGGTTTACCACAACAGTCAGCCTCATTTCCGTTGAAAACCTCGTTCATCGGCAGAATATCCGAGATGATGACGGGCTTTCGCGCCGCCATGGCTTCTAGCATTGTGATGGGTATATCCACCTTGTCCCGCATCGTTTGAAAAGGCAGCACGACAACGTCGCTTGCGCCGATCAGTTCCCCGACATCGGCCACTTGATTATAAAAATGTACGGCCTGGGCCAACCCCATTTGCACCACCCGCTGTTGGATCATGGTGTGCCTCGCCCGGTCGTCAGCCGAACGCAGGCGGCAGGCAAAAATCACCTGCAATTGCGGAACGTATGCGATGATGTCTGGCAAGGCCTGCAGGAGCACCTCGATGCCATAGCCCGCGCTGCTATGCCCCGGGTAGAGCAGCACCGGTTTGCCTGCCAGGCCCAGCCGGGCTTTCAGCGTTTCAGTCTGGCCGGCGAGGGCTTCCCATCGGGCGACCTCGATGCCAGGTGGAATATAGACGACATTCTTTACTCCCAATTCCAGCAGTTTCTGCTGCCCGTGATGCGAAATCGCCACCACGCGTTGGGCGAAAAAGTGATGCAATATCAGCGGGTGTCCATCGCCCGTGGCGGGTACTGTGTGCAGAATTGGCCGTTGGCGAAATTCTGGCAGTTGTTTGAACAGCCACGAGGAAAGTCCCACGGGCCGGTAGATCAAATGATACAAATCAGATGCCTGAGAAGAGCGGTGTTTTGCCAAAGTCAGCGAGCGTGCGTAGAGCCACCCGTAAACCAATGCTTTTTGAGCCAGCGAAGGCCTCCGGCTCAAGTAAAGCGGCAGTGTGTCCAGGTTGTCACCGGCAGGTTTGGGGCTGCGGCGGGCAGTGAACACACGAAAGCGAATGTGGGGTAAGGAACCTGCCAACAGGTAGGCCATATTCTTGTCGCCTTGATCCCAAGGAGGCGTCATAGGCACGGAAGTGATCAAAGTGACATTCATTCGAATATCTCGTCATAGACTTGCAGAACTTGCCTGGCAGCATTCTCCCAGGTGAATAAGGCCGCGCGCTGCCGCCCGACCAGGCTCAATCGTTGGCGCAGCCCGGCATCGTGCAGCAGGCGGCCTATTGCCCCAGTTAATTCGTCTTCATCGAGGGGGTTCACCAGCACCCCGGCCTCGCCCACCACCTCCGGCAGCGAGGACCCGTTCGATGCCACCACGGGTGTCCCGCACGCCATCGCCTCCAGGGCCGGCAGCCCAAAACCCTCTACCAGAGAAGGCAGCACCACCAGATCGGCCAGCCCGTACAGTCCGGGCAGGTCGGCTTCTGGCACCCAATCCAGGAATTTGACCCGCCCATTCAAGCCGTGATGCTGCGCGGCCAGGCGCGCCTGGTCGGGAAAGCGTTCGTCCGGCGGGCCGGCAAAAACCAGATCGTGCCCGATGTCGCCCGCCAATCGGGCGAAGGCGTTTACCAGCCGGGCCTGATTTTTATGGGGACGCCGCGCCCCGGTGGTCATGATGAAAGGCCGGTTGAGATGATACCGCTGGCGCAGGGATTGGGATTCGTGGGAGTCGGCGATCGGCCGGAACGTGGGATCAGCCCCCTCCGAGATGACCACCACCCGGTCGGGCGAGATGCGGTAATAATGCCCCAGTTCAGTCGCGGTTGCCTGCGAGACGGCGATCACCCTCCGTGCGCGGCGTATCCCCCAGGCCATCAACAGACGGTAATAAGGCCGCGACCATCCCCACGGCATGTACAGCGGGAAACGGTCGAAAATCAGATCGTGAACGGTCAGAACGGCTGGGATGGAAGATAACAGCGGCGTGACGAAATAGGGTGAGTGAAATAAATCTGCCCGGCTGCGGCGCAAAACCCCCGGCCAATTGAGCTGCTCCTGCGGCCAGTAGAGCGGCCACGGGCCAGGTTGAAACTCGACATTGGCGCGTCCAGCCAGTGCATCCCAATCGAAGCGGCTGTCGCGGCCTTGCCCGCGAAATATAACGAAAGTGTGTTGAGGTGCAGCCGAAACCAGCGCTTCGAGCAGACGATAGGCATACCGCCCAATGCCGTGATAGCGGTCATTGATATAACGAGCGTCGAAAGCGATGCGCCGGCCTGTCATATTACGATCCCCGCTTGACAGGGCGCATGGTTGTGATCATTTCGGTGGATTGTTTCACCTCGCCGGAAGGCTGCGGCTTTTGTTCCAACCGCGCGCTGCGCCAGAGCCAGGATGCCAGCCCGCCGGCTGATCCCAGCCACAGAAGCAGCCCGACCACCAACCCATCTACCGCGCCGCCCTGGGCCGGGATGAATGGCATCGCCTCGACGCTGCTCAACGGTCGTGCGGGTGGTGTGGCCGCACCGATGCGATAGAGATCAATTTCACCATAGCTATTGCCATGCGTGGTAAAGAGCAGCTCGCCGTTGGCGGCGATCCAGCTTGCCAGCTCAGGGGTGATGCGGCCATAGCGCCCCTGCACATCCTTGGGAGCCAGGGCGAAATACTGCACGCCGGATTTTTGAGCCTCCTCGGGTGTGGAGGCGACCGTGGTGAGATAGTCTGGGAAAAAATAATGAAATTTGATCGAGTCGCCGCTGGCGTTGATCGGCTCGTTCTCGGGCAGGTTGGCTTTCACGTATTCGGCGAGTTGGTAGTATCCATTGTCTATGCCAACGCCATACGCTGTCCACCACCGGGTGATATTGTAGGATAGTACGGCGATCAATACCAGGGCCGCGATCAGCCGGGCGGCGACTCGTACTCGCGACGCTCGCAGTAACGATTTCAGCCATTGATGCGAGTCGCCCAGCGGGACAAATAGGGCATATCCAAACAATACGATAGCTGGCATCAGCAGAAAATAGAAAAACTGGTCGTTGCCACTGCCGAACAAGGCGACAAAGGCATAGAAGGGATAGAGCATCAACCCCCATGCTGCCAGCAGCCGCCCGGCGCGCTGCTCTTTTCCGAAGAGGAAAATCCACAGGGTGGCCGCGCCGCCCAGGGCCAGGATCAGGTAAGTGCTGCCGTAATCGGTCAGCCGTTGTTGCAGCATCTCGAACAGTGAGAGTCCCGGCCGGTTCCAGCCCGACAATTGCACCAGCCCGAACAGCCTTTGCAGCGATAGAATTTTTACGCTGGCAAAGCGCTCCCATCCGCCGGTTGTCAACATCCAGATGGGATAAATGCTATAAGTCAAGACTGCGATTCCCACCGACACGAAGGGCGATAGGAGCGTTTGGATATTCGCCTTTGAAACATATCTGAACCAGCGGGCAATCTCCCACATTCCAAAGACGACCACCACCAATGGGGCAGTGAAGGTCAATTCTTTGGCCAGCAGCGCCGCGCCCATCAGCAAACCGGCCCAAATCGCCCGAGGAATGGCGCGGGGCTCGTTTTCTTGGCCAGCCAGCAAGAGCGCCATGCCCCCCAGGGCGAAGAAGGCTGCCAGGGTTTCCAGCATAGCCCGCCGGTTGATGCGCAGCCCGAATGGATCGAGAATGAAAAGTCCGGCCAGCAAAATTCCAAGCCAGCCGCCGCGCAGCCGTTTGCCCAGCCAGAAAAGGATGACAGCCGTCAATCCGGCCAGGATGGTGTTGAACAGCCGCATGTGGTACACCTCAGCAAAGATATCGCCGGGTGCATACATGGGTGTGGATGGATCGCCGGTCAATCCGTAAAACGCGCCCGCCAGCATGAAATACAGCGGCGGGTGGACAACAAAGGTTTTGCCGCTGTCCCAAACCAACGCGCCCTCGACCGCAGTGCGCAGGCTGACGCGGGTATAGACGATCTCATCACTGAAAATATCGGGCGCCTTGTCGAGCCGCCAAGATGCCGCGCCGAACGCCGTTGTGAAAACCACGACGATGAGCAGAACGGAGGCAAGCCGCCTCGCCAGCCCTAAGGTTCTATGCGAATATTTCTGTGAGGTGTCATCGCGAGACTGTGTAGGCAAGGCTTGGGGTTTATTTATGGTTTCCATTTTGCCAGCCTTTGGTATAGCCCCAGGCAACCGCGTAACTGCTGAACGCTTTGAGCGGTCTAAAGCCCAGTTCCAGGCGGGGATAACCGAACGAATAAAGGATGAAAACGTTGGGTACGAGCCAGAGCGTCGCCGCCAGCAGAAAGGCTGTGCGGCGCAAGGGTGTATTCAGCCAGGGGCCGAGGCGTCGCTCGGGGCTGCGCAAGGTCTCCTGGCTGTATCCGTAACCATACCACTTGAACTTGCGCCACAACGCTGGCAGGCTGTCGGGCGCGGGATGTTCCACATACACATCGGGAACCATCAAAAACCGGTAGCCCAGGCGGCGCACGCGGTAGAAAAAATCGGTGTCAACGCCGCTGGTCAGATCTTCGCTGAACCGGCCAGCTTGCTCGAATACCTCACGCCGCACGGCGCAGCAGGTGGTGGTGATGAGCGAGTGTCCGTACCCGTTGACCGGCGGATTGGTCTCGAGCGGGGTATGCGGCACCGGGTTCACCGTGCGCGGGATTTCGGCAGCCACCCGCCGCTCGAACCATGAGGCGCGAGCGGGCAGCACCCTGGCGGCGCCGGCGACCCCGATCGTCTCATCGGCCAGCAGCGGCTGGATCATCTTTTCGATCAGATCAGGTTGGCTGGGCAAGGCATCGTCATCAATAAAAACCAGGATGTCGCTTTTCGTCTGAGCTGCGCCCTGGTTGCGCGCCTTGCCATTGGGCTTCACACCAATGATGACTTCCATCTCATCCGGCGGGCGCGTTTGAGCATTCAAAGCCGCATCCAGCGCCTCGATGTCCCCCTTCAAGCTGGGGATGATGACTGATACACTCTGGTTTGACATGACTCTTCCAATCATTGCCTGTTAAAACCGTAGCCGGTGCAAACGGGCGCAAGGCCCTAGACTACGGTCCCTTTTGCTCTCTCGAACCATTTATTCCGGCGCAGCAACTGCGTTTGCATGCCCAACAAGGCCAGCCCGTATCCCAGCCCGGAAAGGCTTAATTTGATCAAGGATGTGATCCGGTCGCCGTCGGGTATGAGCAATAACGGCAGCGCCAATATCAACAATGGGATTGCGGAGCGCACGGCTTGCCCCCCCACTGCTTTTGCGCCGTGCCCGAAAAGCCAGCCTGTCAGGGCCGGCCAATGGGTCAACGCTAACACCGCCAACGTGACTCCACCTGCCACAACCAGTGAAACCGCGGCCCCCACCGCGCCCCAATGGGGTATAAGCCAGATCAATGTGCCAATTTGGGTCAGTGTCGCAATCCCGGCGGCAATCGCCGGCCATCGGCGGTCAGCGGAGGCCTGCAAAACACCGTTCAGCAGTGTAACCAACGCCAGCAGAATGCCGCCGATGGCGGCAATTCGAAGGGGGGCGCTCGCCGCCTGGTATTGGGCAGGAAAGAAGAGCGACAGGGCGGCGTGCGGCGCGAGCACGAAAACCAGCCCGGCGGGCAGAAGAAACTTGAGCCAGGATTGCACTGCGACCAGTGGGTATCCATTGGCAGGTCGCTTCTCGATAGGCTGTTGCTCGCCCGATGGACCTTTCGCCGCCGCGTAGGAAAACACAACCAGCGTGAGCGCCTGGGCCAGAAAAACCGGTGTGCGCGCCAGAATGACGGCCGCCTGGTACATGCCGGCCAGCACATCACCCTGCGCCGGGGCTGCCAGCAGTTTTAGCCCGAGTACATCCAGATTCAGCATGAGAGCTGTTCCCAGCATCCCGATAAAGAGCGGCGCGGTGGCGCGCACTACCCGCTGATCGGTCCAGCCGTTTCCTTGCCAGATGCGCGCCGGGCGGATAATCCACAAGCTATGGAGCAGAGTCAGCCCCGCGCCGGCGGCGAAGGCGATCATGACCCCCGTCACACCGCCGCCCATCAAGACCAGCCCCAACCCAATGGCGATCTTGATCAACACTTCGGCTACCAGATTTACCGACAGCCCGCCAAAACGGTAAAGCCCACGCGCCACGCCGTTGAACACCGACCGCGCTGACAGCAGCACGACGGTCAGGCCGATCAGTGGTATCGCTGTGGCGTACGCTTCACCCAGGGGGAGGATTCCCACCCGGTAGGCAGCCCACACCCCTGTTCCCATGAGGAATCCCACGATGAGGTTGGCAACCCAAGCAGCCCGAATCCGCCGCCGGGTTTCGTCTGTCATCCCTGCCGAGGCGACATCGTGCGCCGCAGTCCAGGCAAAGCCAGCCCCAACCGTCAGGGACATCAGCAGCAGGAGGGATTGCACCACCCCGAGAACGCCGAATTGGGCTGGCGTGAAGAACCAGCTCAGAGCCACGCCGAAAGCGTAATTCAACAGAGAAGTGGCGATGTATGCGCCAACGATCAACAGGCCATCCCGCGTTGCTTTAGTCATATGCATTCGAATCCATATATCTAAATGCGGATGTGGGCCGTAACACTGGCGCCAACGGGTACTCCGTCATCACATCGTCAGGCTCAGGCTCGATGTTTTTGACAACCTGATTGAAGACACGTTCATAGCCGAAGATCACCCGCTCCCAGCTATACAGCCGGGTTTTGGCCTGGGCCAGGCTGGCCAGGTGCATTCGCAGCGCAGGGGCGTCACGCAGGCGGATCAGCGTTTCTCGCAGCACATCAGAATTTCTGGGCGGGAAGGTGAAGCCCTCGTTCCCGATGACATCCATCACCCCGGGAAGGTGAGATGCCACCGGCACCATCCCGGCAGCCATGCCTTCGAGCAAGGCTATCCCAAATGCTTCCGAGCGGGTAACAGAAGGCAAGACGATAACGTGCGCTTTTTTTAGCAGAGCGACAACCTCATCGTCTGGCACGCGGCCCCAGAAGGTGATGTCGGGGATGTCCAGCGAGGCTGCTTGCCGCCGGCAGGCATCGGCGAAGTGACCATCACCGATAACCCATACCCGCGTATCTTGCATGCCGTTGACGGCTTTGAGCAAAACGGGTAATCCTTTGTAGGGCCGGATTTGACCCAGGTAAACGACGGTAAACGGGCCATCTTTGCGGACGGGTGCGGCGAACCGTTCGTAATTAACTCCCCAGGGAATGACCGACAGCTTATTAGCCGGTACGTGACGCGCCAGGCGGTTCCCGTAACTGGGGGTGGTGACGATGACGCGGTCAGCCAATTTCGCCATGCGCTCCTGAAGCATATTGTAGAGCCAGATGAAAGGGCGTAACGGCAGTTGGGTCAATTCGATGGGCGCGTGATGCGTGTATACCAGGCAAGGGCGGCTTGGCCCAATCCCGTGCAATCCGCGCAGCAAGAAAATATCGCTGAAGGTTGGCACAGGCCCGTTCAAGTGAACGAGATCGTAGCTGCGGAAGTGATCCTTGAGTTTTGATAACCGAAGGGGCATGGATGAAAAACGAAATTCCCCCAGCTCCACACGGGGAACATCCTTCAGAGAGAGAATATCCACCGTATGACCGCGGCCTCTCAATCCTTCGCTCAATCTTTCTGCTACTCGCGCAATGCCACTTTTAATAGGGGGGGCTTCCGAGATTACCATTAAAATTTTCATGTTGACTTCCCTCTTCTTGGAGTGTGTTTAATACGATATATTATATAATATTTGTCGTATTAATATCTAAAATGATACCAGACACTGGTTAATACTGGATGAGACAAATCAGAGGTAAAATAGGATAGAAAAGCAACGCGCCAGCATATCCTTTTGCCATTTTTTAGTTCGACCTACTTACGAGCTGCTCGGAGTCCCTATGCCCACCTTCGAATTCCATGTTTCCCGCACATCCCGCGACCGCTATCAGTTCGACGATACACTCTTCTCGTTGAGCGGCAATGTTATCTTTGCCAATTTTCACGCCAGCCGAATCTTTGCCCAAAAAATGAACCAGAAGCGCGACCTGGTGCGCTTCCCGGAGCAGGCTGTGCGCGCCGGGCACATCAACGCCATGGGGCTGATTGACGAGATCATGCACCTGGTGATGGGGTTGTATCGCCAGCAGGCTGCGCCCAACGCCATGCGCGATGCCCTCATCTGGTTGTATGGGGCGCTCACCCCGGCAGAGATAGAGGCTGCCTTGCGCCAATTCTGCGAGGAATTCCCGCCGATAGCGGTTTACCGCCGGGAAACAACACTCGACGCCTACCTCACCGGCGAGACAGGGGGCATTCCCAACCGGCAGATCGCCCTCGAAGAGATGCTGATGCTCTGGCTGGCGAATGCCAACCCGGCTTTCAACCCATTCATCGAATTGTTCGATGACAGCGATCTCGAAAAGCAGACCGCATACGCCAGGATCATCCCCCAATTGCACGACTTTTTCGATACGCAGCCCCCCTTCGGCCCCGACAATCAAAATGTGATTGACATGCTGCGCGCCCCGGCTCTCGCCGCGCCGCACTCGCTCACCGCCCAATTGGAATTCATCCGGCAAAAATGGGGATTCATTATCGGCAAGTATCTCTACCGGCTGCTGTCGTCCCTCGATCTCATCAAAGAGGAGGAGAAAACCCTGTTCGGCGGCGGCTTGCTAGGCCCTGGCCCGTCGCGCGTCTACGAGTTTCGCGGCATGGAAGTCGAGCCGGAGCGCTTTAGCCCTGATAAGGAATGGATGCCGCGCCTGGTGCTCATGGCGAAAAACGCCTACGTCTGGCTCGACCAGCTTTCCAAGAAATATCGCCGCCCGATTGCCACGTTGGCTGACATTCCCGATGATGAGCTGGACTCCCTGGCCCGCTGGGGCTTCACCGGCCTGTGGCTGATCGGGTTGTGGGAGCGCTCGGTGGCTTCCAAGAATGTCAAGATCATGCGCGGCAACCCGGATGCGGTCGCTTCGGCGTATTCATTGTATGGTTACGACATTGCCAGCGACCTGGGCGGCGAGCCTGCCTACGAGAGTTTACGCGCCCGCGCCTGGCAGCGCGGCATCCGCCTGGCCTCGGACATGGTTCCCAACCACATGGGGATCGATTCCAGGTGGGTGATCGAGCACCCCGATTGGTTCGTCGGGCTGGATTACCCGCCCTATCCATCTTATACCTTCAACGGCCCCAATTTTTCCCCCGATGGGCGCGCCACCATCCAGATCGAAGACCACTATTTCAACAACACCGACGCCGCAGTCGTCTTCAAGCGCACCGACAACAGCTCTGGCTGGGCGAAATACATCTATCACGGCAACGATGGCACCTCCATGCCCTGGAATGACACTGCCCAGCTCGATTATCTCAAAGCCGAGGTGCGCGAAGCCGTCATCCAGACCATTTTGCACGTGGCGCGCAAGTTCCCGGTGATCCGCTTCGACGCAGCCATGACGCTGGCGAAGAAACATTACCAGCGCTTGTGGTTCCCTGAGCCGGGCACTGGCGGGGCCATCCCCTCCCGCGCCGAGTTTGGCCTGACCAAAGAACAGTTCGACGCCGCCATGCCCATTGAGTTCTGGCGCGAAGTGGTGGACCGCGTCGCCCAGGAAGTACCCGACACCTTGCTGCTGGCCGAAGCCTTTTGGCTGATGGAAGGCTACTTCGTGCGCACGCTCGGGATGCACCGCGTGTACAATTCTGCCTTCATGAACATGCTGCGCGACGAGAAGAACGCCGAATATCGCCTCGTGATGAAGAACACGCTCGAATTCGATCCCGAGATCATGAAGCGTTACGTCAATTTCATGAATAATCCCGACGAGCGCACCGCGGTGGACCAGTTTGGCAAGGGCGACAAATATTTTGGCGTCTGCACGCTGATGGCCACATTGCCTGGCCTGCCGATGTTCGGTCACGGGCAGGTCGAGGGCTTCACCGAGAAATACGGAATGGAATACCGCCGCGCCTATTGGGACGAGCAGCCCGATGGCTGGCTGGTGGATCGTCACGTGCGCGAGACCTTCCCCGTGCTGCGTAAACGCTATCTGTTCGCCGACGTGAAGGATTTTCTGCTCTACGATTTATATACTCCCGAAGGACACGTCAACGAAGACGTGTACGCTTACTCGAACCGGGCGGGGGAGGAAAAATCCCTGGTGGTGTACCACAACAAATACGCTGTCACCCGCGGGTGGATCAAAGCCTCGGCGGCCTACGCGGTCAAAACCGAGGGCGGCGATAAAACCCTGTTACAGAAATCCCTCGGCGAGGGGTTATCCCTTTCCATTGACGATCTGACCTACACCATCTTCCGCGACCAGCTTACCGGGCTGGAATACATCCGCCCGAACCGGGAGCTGTGGGAGAAAGGGTTGTATATCGAGCTGGAGGCCTATAAGTGCCATGTCTTCCTGGATTTCCGCCAGGTACAGGACAACGAGTGGCGCCAATACAACACGCTGACCGAGTACCTGCAGGGGCGCGGCGTGCCATCCATTGATGAAGCGCTCAAGGAAATCTTCTTGCAGCCCATCCATCACCAATTCCGCGAGCTGGTCAACGCCGGGTTCTTCGAATGGTTGCAGGAGAATCGGTTGAAGGTAGAAATCTCCAATCGGTTGAAGGTTGAAAGTTCCCAGGTTGAAGGTTCTGAACTTCAACCCTTCGACAGTCTCAGGGCAGGTTCTGCGACATTCAACCAGGCTTTGGAAGAGGCAGAGGATAAATCGGCGCGGCTGTTGAGTGAGATCCAGCGCCTGACGCAGGGCGCGGGTGATGTATCGGCCATCGCGGCGGGGGTCAAGAAGGGTTTGGAGGCAGTGTTGGCGCTTCCAGCCCTGGCAGCCCGTTATCCG
>DYIZ01000165.1:0-1953 GCA_020723385.1 Candidatus Aquidulcis sp. | reverse complement strand
ATCTCGTAAATACAAGACGGCCCTAAAATATCTAGGCCGCTCCCCGGCGGCGATGCTCACCGATCCCTTCGATTCTCTGCTCGCCTGGTTGTTCACCCGGGACCTGGGATACGTCGTATCCGAGACGAATGCTGCGCAGATCAGCCGGAGCTGGATTGACGAATGGCTGCTGGGCAAGATCATCGCCGCCTCGCTGCAAGACCTGGGAGCTAACGAGAGCACTGCCTGGCGGTCGGTGGGGCTGGTCAAGCTGCTCATCGAGCACGGACAGCCCTGCGATCTCCGCCCGGACAATGCCCAGCAGGTGCTCGAAGCCTGGCTGGCTGACGGCGAAGTGCAGCGCTTCATCGGTGTGAATCGCTACCAGGGCATTCTCTGGTTCAACAAGGAAGCCTTTGAAGAGTGGCTGTGGTGGATGTTCACCGCGGCGGTAATCAACCTGACGGCTTTACCGAAGCCCGACCAGTCGGGTGAGTCTGTTGCCAAAGACATCCTGGCCTGCTACGAGATGATCCGGCATTTGATCGCGGCCAGCGAAGCGGCAGGATATCAGGTGGAGAAATTGATCGAGGCGGCAGGATAAACAGATTTAGGCAGTACCGCATAAGTCGCTATCAACGGTGACCAAAACGCCGGTTGAGTTTGTCGAAACCAGCGTTTTGGCGCAATGTCTGGTCTCGATTACGGCAAAAAACGCCTACTCGACCAACGTAATAGCGAGTTATGCTCCATTGCAGATTTAGTTTTGGAAGTGAGTTTGGTGTATGACAGACAAACCACAGCGCTTGCCAGTTGAACCCTCAACTGGCAAGCTTCCAGTTATGCCTGTTGTTGTGCCACGCCAGCCTGCTATCGTTGGCGCTGGTCCTCAAAAACCTGGAAGGCAAAACAAGAATCTTCGGATCGTTTTAGGCGCCGTTATTCTTGGATTGTTTTGTTTATGCTCAGTCGTTGGTATTGCCCGTTTTGTATCTCGGATGAAGAGTGAGATGGAAGAGAGAACGGCTGTCATATCTGTCCTCGATAGCTATATGCAGTATATGATGGCCAAGGATATCGAGAGCGCTCATGCCCTTTTTCCTTCACAGGCAAAACTTCGAGTGCCGAAATCCAAGCTTGAGGAACGAATCGAAGGGACTAAATACATTGCTTTCCAGGGTTACCAAAGCCTGTCCATCCTTGGTATCCGCGCAGTTGCAGATATGGATACCGATTCTCAGTATGGTATAGCGGCCAAAATGGTGACTGCTCAAGTTATGTATCGTGACGATTCTCAGGGGATATTGGGTGCTGTGCTGGAAAAGTAGATGGTAAATGGCAAATTTGTGATGAAGTAGAAATTTTGGTTTCACCCCGGTAGGTCTTCTGTAACCTATTCTTATCATCTATTGTACGGCGAATGTGATTATCTTGTCTCCCGATGAGATTTACCATCCACGCCGCATAATCCCTATCCCCTGCCCTTTCAGGTATAATTCATTCATGCTCAACCTGACCCCACTCGAACCGGTAGATTATCTCATCATTGGACACCTCACCCGGGACTTGACGCCCACCGGCCCGCGTTTGGGTGGGACGGCTTCCTACGCCGCGCTGACCGCGCGTGCCCTGGGTCTGCGGGTCGGGATTGTGACCGCCTGGGGAGAAGATGTCCCGCTTGGCCCACTGCGCGGCATCCCGGTTGCCAGTTTCCCCACCGAGACCAGCACCACTTTCGAGAATATCTACACCCCTGAGGGTCGGGTGCAGATCGTCCATCACATCGCCCCCCAACTGGATTATTATCACGTACCCGAACCCTGGCGCAGCGCGGAGATTGTTCATCTCGGCCCGGTTGCGCAGGAAGTCGAGCCAACCCTCGTGCGCCATTTCCCGTCGGCGCTGGTTGGGCTGACTATTTTGACAATGTCAAGTTACCCTCGCCAAAAAGGCGGGGATGTGGCATAAATAGCG
>DYIZ01000164.1 GCA_020723385.1 Candidatus Aquidulcis sp. | reverse complement strand
CCTGGTATCCGCCGATGGTGAAATTCCACACCGCCTCCGGGATGTTCTGCCAGCAGGCTCGTCATTCAAGTACACATCATACACCACGCCCCAAGTTGGGTCGGCGCGTTGATGGTGCGCCCTGCTGGGGTGCAGTTGGCCGCCGCCCACCTTCGCCAGCGTCCCAACGGATTTCAACGCCTCCGGGAGGCTGCCCTGGGTGAAGCCGTCCACCGGCGCTCCGGTATCCAGCAGCGCCGCCGAGGCTAACAGGCGCTCCTGGCCCTGCGGCGGCGGAATGCGCGGCCAGTCCTGGCGGATGCCATCCGCGTTCTCGCTCAGATAGGCAGGAGCGTAGCCGATGGTGAGGGCACCCTTCACTTCCCCCACGCCGCGCGCTGGCAGAGCACCCGGCAGCGGGGCCAGGTCAGAGGCATTCTGGAACTGGTCGGCGGCGAAGAGGCCAAAATCAGGGATGCCCGCCCCATTGTTCTGGATGTTCTGCACGGCGCGCACCTTGGGCTTGAGCGTCTTGCCCACTTCGTTGAGTAAGTTGGCCAGCGGCGGGTAGAAAGACAGCTCGTTCACCGCCGCGCCGGTAGAGCGGATATCTCGCAGTTCGGTTAAATAGCGTTCCAGTGGGTGCTTGGCGGCAGGCTCCTGCCGTTAATCATACCCGCAGAAGGGGGAAATGGCAAACCAGAACTGGTAGAAGGGAACTCTGCGATGGTGGTTGACGTGAGGCTCATGTTGTGAAGAGAATATCTAAAACCTTTAGATGTCAGAATTTTGCCGTAGTTGCATCTGTCCTTGTAACCTGACATCACCCGCCACCAATCGGTAAGCCGGCCGATATAGACTCCGGTAGCGTTCAGAATGATGAACGGGCGGGAACCCTTGCACTCCGATCCAAGCGGTAAAGGTTGCAATGGTATCCCAATCCAGGCCAGGCCAGGGATGTGTGCTGCAGACAGCCACACACTGCTCCCAAACCGCCTGGAACTCAGCCGGCCCCCCCCACGAGCGGCGGCCTGTCTCCAGGCAGGCGTGTAACAATTCATCTAAATGGCCCCCAGCGGCTTTGAACGGGCGCAAATTTAGGCGCAGCAGGCTTTCATCCGGCCGGATAGACTCCCAAAGCGGATCGTCTTCTGCTGGATCCAAAGCATGCCACTCTGCTGCTAATCGTTCCGTGAAAGCCTGCGTGGAGATGATGATATGCCCTGGCCCTCTCACCCCCTGGTAGAGGAGCTTATAAACGTCGCGCGGCTCCATAGCCGGCCTGCGCGCCAAGTGTTCCATGATCAACACTCTAACCCGATCTGCATTGTTCCACATTGGATCAGGGATTGCTGCCTTCCAATGGGTATCCTGCCGCCTTCCAGTCGGTCAACCCTCCGGTCATGCACGCAGCACGCGCAAAGCCAGCTTGCTGCAAAATGTTCATGCCCTCTTCGCTACGACGCCCTGATAGACAAACGACAACAATGTCACGGTCGCGCGGCAGTTCGTCTAAATGGCTTTGCAATTCATCCAGCGAGATCAGTGTACTGTTTGCAATATGTACCTGATCCCACTCTGCTTGAGAACGTACATCCAACAAGAACGCACCTTGCTGGTATTTCTGATATGCCTGGGCTGCCGAAATTTCGGTTGCCTGAGTTGATTTAGGCCAAAAAAGAATCGCGACAACCAGAATGACTAGAGCAGTTAACCCCAAGCCTGCCCATATCCAAGCTCGGTTTTGCTTGTGGGCTTTGTGGGGGCGTTTTGATGCAAGGCCGGTGGGTACAGACTTTGATGATTTGCGTTTTTTTGACATTGTATCTTGTTGCTTACGTGAAGTGCCTTTTATCGGGATGGTCGCGCTCATCAGCAGGGCAGAGCAGGAGCAGTGAGCGGGAAGGAGTCTCTCCAGCATTACGCCAGCGGTGGGGCAGGTGCGCCTCGAAAAGTAAACTATCGCCCGGATCAAGCGTAAAGGCTTGCTCATCTACTTCGTAACCAATGCACCCTTCCAGGCAAAATACGAATTCCAATCCGGTATGCACGATGGGCGTATCGCCGCTGTCGGCTTGCGGCTCCAGGGTAACAACAAATGGCTCCAGGCCAGGGCGGGCAAACCCCATCCCCAGGTCGGCTAATGTCCCGTGAGTGAAGGCGGCTGATTGGCGATTGCCGGCTTTTTGGTACACAATTGCTTGTGGATGAGTTTGGGTCTCGAAGAAGGTATTAATCGGCAACTCAAGCGCCGCGGCGACCTGCTGCAAAGTACTCACGCTGGGCGAGGTCTTACCGTTCTCGATAAAGCTAAGAGTATTGACGTTCAGGCCGCTTTGCTCGGCCAGGGCGCGAATTGAGATGCCGCGCTCGGCGCGCAACTCACGCAGCCGGCGGCCTACGTTGACCTCGCTGGATGGTTGGGATGGTGATATGTTGCTTCTCATGGGATCATTATCATCGTCAGTTTTTCTGAGAATCACTCCTTTTTGAAGATATGTCAACTAAAATTATAAGTGATATTCGGTAGTTTTGCGAGATTGAACACTAATAAATCAGTTCTAATTTTACAGGCCAACCCGACAGATGCCTCGATTTTCATAAGTCGAGCCAGCAGCGGTACCACTCCGCTACTGGCTCGTTGGATGGAGACGAATGAACTGCTTCCGTCAAAGTGAGACTTTAGTCATCACTGGGCTTGTACGAAAGGTGTTCCGATGGGTAAATATCAGACCACAGCAAATTGTGAAATTGTTTCAGACTATGGTTGAAAAGGAGGGGGATCTTGCACTTGCACCTGATTTGCTGACCCCTGGGCATTGTCGCCGCGAACCTGGCCGCCGCTGGCAAATGCAGGCGTTGTTGTGACAAGCATGAGCAGGACAATGCTGGTAACAATCAATAGGCTGGTAAGTTTCTTTTTCATCGGGAAATTCTCCTTGGGTAGATTGAGGATATTCTGAACCAGTTGAGCAGGCTTTCGATCTATAAAATAAGACGTTGCACCTTCCCAATAGATACGGCTATACCAGCAGGTGACGCACATTTCTGGGTATAGGGTTTTTCTATACCCATCCATTCAATAAACGAAAGGGGATTGTGATTATCTTCATCTTCTGTGATAAGCCAGGAGCGTCTATACTAAAGCCAACGCTTAATTAAGCCGCTTATGGAATCTTGATCAACTTTGCTTGACCAATGCAAATGGATACGACTGTGATTGCTCTTGCCGAAAGACAGGCCGCCCTGTGCAGGGTGGTTGGTAATACACGCCGACTGCTTATCCTCTGGTTACTCTCCAAAGATGAACTGCCCGTGAATGAGATCGCCTCCCGCGCTGGCAGTACCCTGCAAAACGTCTCGCAGCACCTGAGCTTACTCAAGAAGGCTGGCATCGTGATCTCCCGACGCGATGGTCAAACAATCTATTACCAGATCGCTGATCATGAATGCGCCAGAAGCTGTCCTGCACTGCTCCGAGCGCCAGACACGCTCGAGTAAACCGTTCCGTGATACTACTCACCAGATAAGGAGAATTTCTCATGACTACCGTAGATTTGAATACCCACCAGGCTGCCAAAGTCGTTGATGCGCGTGCCATGTCCTGCCCGGGCCCGCTGCTGGAGGCCAAGAAGAGCATTGCCGCGGTTAAGGTTGGCGAAGTACTCGAGATTTGGTCGGGCGATGCCAATACCAAGAATGACATGCCGCGTTGGTGCGAGAAGGTTGGGCATGAATTCCTGGGTGTACTGCCCGGCGAAGGCTACGAGCGGCTCTTCATCCGCCGCAAAAAATAGGCAGGGAGGAGCGTCTCTATCGGCTGATTGTACGCCACGCGGGCAGAGAAGGATGATGTTCCTGACAAGGATGTGAATATGCCATCAAATGAGCGCACCAAACAACCCAAAATCCTGATCCTGGCCACGCTGGCCGGCGGCTATGCCGGGGCCGATTCAACCGGACAGGTGCATGCCGACTACCCGGCCAACACCTACATCCTGCCGGTAATGTGCCCGGCCATGTTCCCGCCGGAATTCTTCGTGCGCGCCTTCGAGCGCGGCATAGACGGGATCATCATCATGTACAGCGGCACGGATAGCCCTTACAAGGTTGAGGCGGATGGCACAGCCGACCTGGTCAACCGCACCTATGCTTTAATGAAAACTCGCTGCATTGATATTCGCCGCCTGCGCCTGGCAGCCATCTGCACAGTCTGCGTCAAGCCTTTTCTCAAAGAGGTCAATCAGATGGCTGACCTGCTGAAGGGAATTGGCTTTGTGAAAGACGAGATCGCCGCGCCTGCGTCCGCTTTGGCATAGAGGAGGAAAAATTTGGAAAACCTACAAGTAGATGCCCTGGTGGTTGGCGGTGGAATTGCAGGCATGCAGGCGGCCCTGGATCTGGCTGATCAAGGTTTCAAGGTTGTTCTGGTGGAACGCGAACCGAGCATCGGTGGCAAGATGATCACGCTCAGTAAAGTCTTTCCCACCCTGGATTGCTGCTCCTGCATCACCACACCCAAGATGTCTTCTGTGGCCCACCATCCTAACATCCAACTTCTGACCTACTGCGAACTCCAATCGGTTACAGAGGCCGCTGAGGGGTTCCGGGTCGGGGTCATGCAGAAACCGCGCTATGTGGATGCCAGTAAATGCACCGGCTGCCGGAATTGCGAATATGAGTGCCCTATCACCGTCCCAAGCCCGTTTGACCGAGGCTTAGGGGCTTACCGCGCCATCCGCGTGCCTTTCTCCACCGCTGTCCCCCAGGCGGCCGTTCTGGATATGGAAAACTGCATCCTGTGTGGCAAGTGCGAGAAGATCTGTGCAGCCAATGCAGTCGACTTCACCCAGCAGCCAGAAACCTTTGATATCCATGCTGCGACGCTCATTATGGCGTCTGGCTTTGAACTGACGCCCTTGAACGCCAAGAAAGAATATGGCGGCGGCGCTCTACGAAATGTGATTGACCCGCTGATGATGGAACGCTTCCTGGCCCCCACCGGTCCCTATGGACGTGTTCTGCGCCCCGGCGACGGCAAAGAGCCGACCTCCATCGCCTATGTTCAATGCGCTGGCTCACGCGATACAACCCTGGGCGTGGAATACTGCTCGCGTGTCTGTTGCATGTACGCCATCAAGCAAGCCATGCTCATCTCTGGAGCGCTGCCGCTGGCCGAGATCACCATTTATTACATGGACATCCGCACCTTTGGCAAAGGCTATGAGCAGTTCTACCAGAATGCCCAGGCCATGGGCGTGGAATTCGTGCGTGGTAAAGTAGCGTCCATTCGCGAGGATGCCGAGCAGAACCCGGTCGTCAAAGTGGAACTGACCGAAGAGAGCCGCACCGTTGAGCGCACACACGACCTGGTGGTGCTTTCGTTGGGCATGCTGCCTGCCACTGGGTCAAACGAAATCCTGGGCTTGCCTCTCGGAACCGATAAGTTTATTGCTGTCCCGGCTCCCAATGCCAGCCCGTGCGCCACGGCCCAGCCCGGCGTTTTCGTCGCAGGCACGGCCATGGGGCCGATGGATATTGTGGACAGCATTGTCACCGCCAGCGCAGCGGCAGCGGCTGCCTCGGCCTACATCCGTGAACACCAAAAAGAGGCTGTCTATGCCTGAAAATAGCGTTCCTGAAAACAACCCGGCCTCGGCGGGTGAAGAAATACGTGTCGGTGTGTACACCTGTCACTGCGGCGGCAACATCAGCCATGTGGTGCAGTGCGAACAGGTGGCTAAACTGCTCGGCAAGCTGCCGGATGTCGTTGTAACCCGTACCGATCCATCCTTTTGCTCCGACACTGGACAAGCCATCATCGAGCAGGATATCAAAGAGCTTGGTATTAACCGCGTGGTGATTGGCGCTTGCGCTCCCTCGCTGCATGAACAAACATTCCGCGGCGCGGTGACACGCGCCGGGTTGAACCCATACCTGTACCAGCATGTGGGTATTCGCGAACAGGATAGCTGGGTGCATTCCAGCGATCACGAAGGCGCGACCGAAAAGGCCGTCCGCTTGATGGCTGCCGGGGTGGCTAAGGCCCGCCTGCTAACGCCCCTCGCCCCAATCCGCCTGAGCGCCGAGAAACAAGCCCTGGTCATTGGTGGAGGAGTGGCTGGCCTGCGCTCGGCGCTGGATATTGCCCGCCAGGGTATCCGCGTCACGCTGGTGGAGAAATCGCCCTTTCTGGGCGGCCGCATGGGGCAGTTGGAGTCCGTCTTCCCCTTGGACGAGGATCCCCGCCAGTTACTGCACGATCTGATCCAGGAATTGGCAGCGCACCCGGGCATCACTGTTCTCACCCAGGCCGAAGTGACGGCTGTTTTCGGTTATGTGGGTAATTTCAATGTCCAGGTTACCCAGCACGCACGCGGCATAAACGATGACATAGCTGAAGCATTGATGGCGGCATGCACTCAGGAAACGACGGACGAATTCAACTACGGCCTGACCCGGCGCAAGGTGATCTATCGTCCCTACCCGGGCTGCTATCCCGCCACTCCCGCCGTGGATTGGGAACACTACAACGGCGAGCCTATTCATGTCAATGGGGAATCTATTGTTCTAAAAGATGAGCTGCAAACCTATGAACTGACCGCCGGCGCGGTTGTACTGGCAACGGGGTTCAATCCCTACGAACCACACCAGGGCGAATATGGTTACAGCGAAATCCCCCAGGTAATCACCCTGCCGCAGTTAATTCGCCACTTGGCCTTATTGAAAGATGGCGACGAGCTGACCTGGAATAGCAGCCCGGTGCGCGACATAGCCCTGATCCACTGCGTCGGCAGCCGGGAACTGGACGGCGTCCACGAACCGCAGGCCGATGGGCAGGTCAATAACTACTGCTCGCGGGTCTGCTGCACAGCATCTCTCCACATGGCTGTGGAATTGCGCCAGCGTTTCCCGAAGTTGAATCTCTATGAACTCTATCAGGATATCCGTACCTACGGGCGCGGCCACGAGGAGATTTACCGCCATGCCCAGAGCTCTATGGTGCGCTTCCTCCGCTATCATGGCGACGAGCGCCCTGAAGTGATCGCTGCTCCGGACGGGGATACACACCCGGTGCTGGTGCGGGTGAAGGATTATCTGACCTACGGAGAAGAAATGGAGGTACCGGTGGATCTGGTGGCGCTGGCGGTGGGGATGATGCCGCGTCAAGTTGACGATCTGGTGAATATGTTCAAGGTTGCGCGCGGGGCTGATCGCTTCCTGCTGGAAGCGCACCCTAAACTACGCCCGGTCGAAATGGCCGTACGCGGCATCGTGCTGGCCGGCACGGCGCAGGGGCCGATGAACCTTCAGGAGAGCCTGTCAGCGGCATCGGCAGCCGCGGCCAAGGTCGCCGCACTGCTTGGTCAGGGGTGGGTGGAACTGCCTCCCTTTGTAGCCCATGTGAATTTGACGAAATGCAATGGCGCTGGCGCCTGCGTGAAAGCCTGCCGGGAAGATGGCGCGATCACGCTGCAAACGTTCATAGAAGATGGACATGAGGTGCAACGGGCAGTGGTCACCCCCGCCAACTGTACCGGCTGCGGGGCATGCGTGGGCGCATGCCCGAACCGGGCTATTGATGTTCAGGCCTGGACACTGGCTCAATACGAGGCGATGGTGGATGCTATTGCAATGGAATACCCGGCTTTCGTGGAGATTTACAGATGAGCGAGTTGAAAGTAGAAGCCAAATCCCGCAGCGAGATGCTCAAGCAATTGCGCGAAGCGCATGCCGTAACGGTCGAACAAGCGCAGGGCCTCCTGCGGGCGCAAAAGCAGATGCATCAATCCATCTGTAAATTCATTCGAGAAAATCCCAAGACGGTTCCAGAAATTGCTGCCGCCATTGGCAAGCCCACGCATGAAGTGTTGTGGTTCATCGCTGCCTCGAAGAAATATGGCCTTGTGGTCGAGGTAGGTATGTGCGGCGATTATCCACTCTATCAGCGGGCAAAGGAGGCGCAGGAATGACCCGGCGCGTGGATCCTAACCTGTTGTATGAATTGAAAGAATTCGGCGCGTTAGGCGTGGAAAAGTGTATCAATTGCGGCAACTGCACCGCTATCTGCTCCCTGTCGAAGGATGACGATCGTTTCCCGCGCCACATGATCCGGATGGTGCAACTGGGCATGAAGGATGAATTGCTCGGAAGCAAGGAATTGTGGTTGTGTTACAACTGCGGCGATTGTTCCGAAACCTGCCCCCAGCAGGCTGAACCGGCAAATTTGATGGCGGCGGCGCGCTGCTATGCCATCACCAACTACGCACCGTTGAAGATCGGCAACCTGTTCTGCAAGAATCCATTGCTGGGCGGCTTCCTTGCTACAGTGATGGTGATCTTCTTCAGCATCTTTATGTACACTGAACGCCAAACGATGGCGGCCGACCAGTTGAAACTATTTGGGTTCATCTCCTACGAGTTCATCCACAATGCCGGCCTGACAGCGATGATCCTGATTGGGCTGATCAGCGTGGTAACCATTGTCACCATGATGTACCGGATCGCTCGCGTCAACAATCTGTCGGTCAAAAACTTCTTCACCGGCGCGCATACGAACTGGCTTCTGGCCCTCTGGGACGCGGTCATGGTTCAATCACTGGGACAGAAACGCTACCGCGAGGAATGTGAGGCGCCGGAGAACCGCCGTGCCTGGTACTTCCGCAAATGGTTCGTACATGCCGCCACGATGTGGGGCTTCTTGGGGCTGCTTTTTGCCACCGCGCTGAATTACTTCTTGGATATTATTGGCGTCAAAGCCACCGGCGCGTTTGTGCCGCTCTGGTATCCAACCCGCCTGATTGGCACGCTTTCTGGACTGTTGTTCATGTATGGGGTTTCGGTGCTGCTCTACAAACGCTGGAAGGCGGTTGATAAAGCGCATAGTTTTTCCCGCCCTTCAGACTGGATCTTCCTGATCTTGTTGTGGCTCAGCGGCGTAACCGGGTTCATCATCGAGATCGCCTTATACCTGCCGGGCGCCCCACAATGGGGTTACTGGATGTTCATCTTCCATGTGGCAGTCTCGATCACCCTGCTGCTCCTGCTGCCCTTTACGAAATTTGCCCACGCCATCTATCGGATCGTGGCGCTCTACATCTACGCCCTGAAACCGGTGGCAAAGCAGGAGCCAGCTCCTGCCAGCGCGGATTGAAGGGACAACTTGCGTACCAACTGTCAGAAACATCTTCTGGCAGATCAAATTCAAACGATCAAAAGGAGAAACCAAATGGCTCAAAAAATGGCCGTCGTCTGTAATGGCGACACCCCGGCAAATATCATGCCGACACTGATCTTCTCGTCATCGGGTCTTTCCCTGGACTATGAAGTGCATATCTTCATTTGCCCGGCGGGCGCCAGGTGGATGCTGACAGGTGAGTTGGAAAAGCTCGGCACCCCCAAGGGCATGCCCAATCCGGTCAAGCTTTTCAATGATATTCTCGAGTTGGGCGGCGAGATCGTATTCTGCGAGCTAGCGCTGGAGAACAAGGATATCAAACCCGAAGACTTGCGCGACCCACGCATCAAGATCAAGAAAGCACCGCCATTCCTGATGGATGTCGAAGGGGCCTGCCAGACATATGTGTTCTAAGTCCCCCTATTGGCAACTCAAACCGACTGCCCCCGTCTGAACTTCAGACGGGGGCAGTCGGTCTCTCACGATTCTTGCTCTGGCAAGTGAATCAGGTCGACATTTTCAGGGGCGTGGATGAAGCCCCAGAAAGCATCACGCGGCCGGTGTGGGCTGCTGCCAGCTTTGCGCGCCATATAAATCGTGCGATTGAGATTTAACCCCTCCACGCCAAGATCTACAATATTGCCTCGTTCAAGAGGGCAGGCCATTGCCAGCTTAGACACGAAGGCGATCCCATATCCCGCCGCGACCGTGCGCACGATGGCCTCGGCGTTGCCCAGTTCCATGAAAATATCAAGGTCATCCAGTCCAATATCGTACTTGGCCAGTTCGGACAATACCACGCGGCGGGTGCCAGAGGTTTCTTCCCGGATTATGAGCGGTTCTTCGAGCAGTTCGCCGGGTTCGATTACTTTGCGAAAAGCCCAGCGGTGGTCGGCCGGGACAACCAGCGTGATCGTATCCCGGAAGAATTCTTGTGATTCCAGGCCTGCATCTAAAATTTCCCGGCTCAGTACGCCAATGTGCGCTTCCCCCTCTAATAGCCTGAGTGTGACATCCTCCGGTGTACAGGCCAGGATACGGACTCTGACACCCGGGTAAAGTTGGCAAAAACGAGCCGCCATCTGGGGTAAAACATATTTGCCGGCTGTGGTACTGCAGGTGATGCGCAGTTCTCCGACAACATCCCCTTGTATAGAAGCCATCACCGCCTGCATACTGTTGGTATCGTGCAGCAGGCGGCGAGCCCAGGGTAAGAGCAGCCGGCCCGCTTCGGTCAATTGCAAGCCCGTATTGGTACGGGTGAACAGCACTACCCCCATACTCTTCTCCAGCATTTGGATATGGCGGCTCACGGTCGGCTGGCTTATGTGAAGCTGCTTGGCGGTCTCGGAAAAATTCAACGTTTCAGCAGCCCGCAGAAAGGTTTCTAGTTTACCAATATCAACCAAGTTCGGCTCCTATCAATCGTTCCCCAAAGTGTGCAGTGATTGACTCGTTGGATATCCCGCCGATTCTATCATGTGCCAGTAGAGATGCACCCATTGATCAATAGCCTGAGTTCGGTTTATTGTGATCGTCTCCGAAAAGCTCAAAAACCTGCGCGCTAAAACTTGCAGCTCCGGGCGGATCACCACCATTGCTACCTGGTATCCAACACCGCTAAGAACATCTAGCGCGGCCTGCCAGCCGCCTTGGTGGGTTAATTCCAGCGGCCCCAGCTCATCCACGATCAAAAGGTTACAAGGGATGCTGCTTTCGATAACCTGGTTGCCCCAAGCCAGGGTAGAGCGATCAAAGTGCCATTTTCCAAACTGTAAATCAAAAGCTGGGCGGGGATAAGCCGAAGCCAGGGTATGGGTCTCGCCGGTGCGCACATCTTCGGCCAGGATACCGGTCTTGCCTTCGCCTTCGAATGTCGCCGGAGAAAGCAAACCGGCGACATCCCAACCCCTGAGGCGCGCATGTGCAGCCAAAGAGCGGCAGAAGGTGGTCTTACCCGCCCCGCGCGCGCCGGTCAGCATCCACAGCCGGGGCGCGCTCACGTCCACAGCACCTGCCTGTGCCCATCCACATCCACCAGGCGGATGGGCAGGCGATAGATACGGCTGAGAGACTCGGCGGTGAAGACTTGTTCCAGCGGGCCAAACTGCGGCGCGCCGCCCTGCTCCAGCAGCAGAACATCATCCGCAAGGGCCAATACCACTTCTGGTTCGTGGTTGGTCATCAGCAGGGTGATGCCCTGGGCGCGCAAGTCGCGCATAATTTGAATAAGACGAGATTTATTGCGCAGGTCGAGATGGGCAGTTGGTTCATCCAGCAGTAGCAGGCGCGGGCTTTGGGCGATGGCACGTGCCAGGAGCACCAGTTGGCGCTCCCCACTGCTCATCTGCGGCACGGGGTGTTCGGCCAAAGCATCTACCCCAACCTGTTCCAGGGCCAGCAAGGCAGCCGCGTAATCGGCGGAAGTGGGCATTCCCAGTGGCGGCAGATGGGGTGCGCGCCCCATCAGCACGTATTCCAGTACCGTGTAATCGAAGGGGGTGTGTTCGCTTTGAGGAACTAAAGCCAGCCAGCGCCCGCGCTCCAGGCGGCTGTAGCTGCGCAGGGGGTGTCCATCGATGTGAATATCGCCATTCCAGGCAGACAGCCAGCCCAAGGCCAGGTAGAGCAGGGTAGTTTTCCCCACACCGTTAGGCCCCAAAATGGCTGTAATGCGCCCAGGGCGCAAGTCAAAGCTAACTCCCTGCAAAATCGGGCGATTGCGTTCGTAACCAAAGCTGACATTCTGGAAGGAAAGCATCGCGGCATTCATTGTTGGGTCTTCGCTTTTTGAAACATCATCAGAGCCAGGAAGATCAACGCGCCAATCAGCGAGGTGAGAATGCCGAGGGGAATTTCCCCGGCCAGCAAGGTGCGCGCCAGGTCATCGCACAACAGCGTGAACAAGCCGCCCAGGAGCATGGCCGCGGGAAGGCCGAAACGCGCCTCGGCCCCAAACAAGCGCCGGGCAATGTGCGGCATGATCAACCCCACCCAGCCGACCATTCCGGTGAGAGCGATGAGGGCCGCGGTGGGCAAGACGGCGGCGAAGATCAACAGCCAGCGCTCCCGACCCGGCGCGGCGCCTAACGAAAAAGCAGTCTGCTCATTCAGCGCCAGCAGGTTAAGCCGCCAGCGGTACAGAAAGATGACCAATAATCCAGAAAGCACGACTGGTAAAACGGTTAGAAGCCGCCCCCAGGTGATGCTGGCCAGCCCGCCAAGCAACCAGAAAGTGATCTCGGGTAGTTGGCGCAGCGGGTCAGCCATGTACTTGAGCAGCCCCAACCCCGCGGAAAAGAGCGCTGAAACGGCAATGCCGGCCAGCACCAGGCGTAAAACCCAGCCGCCATAGCGCAGGCGGCGCGCCAGCAGATACGAGAACCCTAACCCGGCCAGGGCAAAGAACGCTGCCGCAGACTGGGTGACAATGGCTGAACCGCCTAGAAAGACGATGCTCAACGCCGCGCCAAAGGCCGCACCCTGCGAGACGCCTAAAAAGCCTGGCTCGACCAACGGATTGCTGAAGATGAGTTGAAAGACCGTGCCCGCGGCAGAAAGCGCCATCCCAAGCAGGATGGCCGTGAGCAGGCGCGGCAGGCGTAAGTTCATAACCAACCGCCCTGCCAGTTCATCCGTGGTAAGCTGATCCCAGGATATCAGGCCCGGGGTAGGGTAGCGTCCAATCAGTGCGGAGAGCCCGGCCACTGCCAACAAGACAATGATCATCGCCAGCAATAATCGCTCGCGGCGGTGATTCTTTAGCGCCGCGGGAAGCAACTCGCCGGAAGAAGCCATCAGGGAAGATCGCCTTTGAATGTTGGGTGAATGTTTTGCTCAAAGAAAGCGCTGTCCAACCCGTAGAGGGTCTGATAGAAGACTTGGGCTTCAACGATCATATCCAGGTCAGGGAATTGCTCCGGGTGCAGGCGGCTGGCCAGCCAGGTCAGACCGAGAACCCAGCGCGTGTCGGGTTGATCCCAACTGTACAGGTCAGCGGGGAAGGCATAGAGTAAACCATCCTGCACGGCGCGCAAAGCCTGCCAGTTGATGTCTTCTTCCAGCGCGGCCACTACATCCGAAGGGTTGGTGTTGTAAGAGATGATGAAAATCTGGTCAGCGTCCCAGGCGGCAATCTGCTCCAGTGTGACTTGCGTCCAACCATTGGCAGGGTTGGCATCCGCCCAAATAGAGTCGCCGCCCGCCATCTGCACCATTTGGGTCTGCATCCAGGCTAGGGGCGGCACGTTGAAAGCCACGTTGCCATCTTTATCGCTGTAATACAACATCAGGACGCGCGGCCTGTCTTCTACACCGCGGATGGCTTGCTGAATTTGCTCTACCTTAGATTGGTAGAAGGCGATCACTTCTGCAGCACGGGCTTCGTTTTGAAATACCTGTCCAAGAATCGTCAGATCGCGGATGTATTGTTCAGGGGTCTCAAAATCCACGTAGATAACCGGGATGCCGAGGACTTCGATGGGGCTGCCGATGCTTTCAGCCAGGTAACTTTTCAGGATAACCAGGTCAGGCTGTAGGGTGGCGATCTGCTCGGCCCCGGCGTTATTTTCAAGCACAGCTCTTTGGGTATAGTTCGGGTCAATTAGGGAAATGAAATTGCTGGCGCCTTGCCCGGCATTGCCCAGGCCGGCGATGCGATCCGGCGCTTCAGGAAAGGTGTAGACGGCATCGGTAATCATCACCAGAGCTTTACCGGTGATCACGATCCGCTCTGGCGCGGCAGAGAGGGTCACGGTGCGGCCAAGCGCGTCGGTGATAACGATCGGAGTAATCGTCTCGGCCTGCGCAGCGAGCGGCGCAGTTGTGGGGAGAGGCGTTTGCAGCGAGCAGGCGGTGACTAGCAGAATCACAGCAAAAACGAGCAAAGCGATACGTTGCATGGAAACATCCTTAGAAATACTCATGCCTGGCTGGTGCGTGCGACCAGCCAGAGCCAGAATAAGAATACGACAATCGCCGTCAGGGCAAACCAGAACGGTGTTGCCGGCTCGTCGGATAATAGCGATGACATTGGCAAAGCATTGGCGGCCGAGGCAGCGGGGATATAGGGTTCAGATTTGTGAAGAATAAAATCAATGGCCCAAGTGTCGCTCGGCGGGTTGGTCATGGGCTTCCATTGGGCAAAACAAAATAAGCAGTTTGGAAGCGCCAGGATGAGTGTTCAACCAGTGATGGGGGGCGCTGGCGTCAAAGAGTAGGCTATCGCCAGGGGAGAGGTGATACTCCTGGCTGGCGATCACACAAGTTACCTTTCCTTCCAGGCAATAGATGAACTCGCGCCCGATATGGCTGATATCTTTGACATCCATTTGGCCCGGATCGAGCGTTACCAGGATTGGCTCGGCTCCCAAGGGCGGCAGGCC
This sequence comes from Candidatus Aquidulcis sp., assembly GCA_020723385.1. Lineage (GTDB taxonomy): Bacteria > Chloroflexota > Anaerolineae > Anaerolineales > UBA4823 > DYIZ01. Next base: position 888 of record DYIZ01000164.1, on the reverse strand, counting down.
TGCGCCTAGTTTTTCCAGCGTTCCATTTGCAAAGCGCATCAACGGGCGCTGTCCCTGCTGTTGGTAGACCAAAGCAAGACCAGGTTTTTCTTCTTCAAAAAAAGTGGCCAAGGGAACTCCCAGGCCGCGCGCCAGCAACTGAAGCGTATGCACGCTGGGAGAGGTGTGTTCATTCTCGATCAGGCTGAGCGTGTTCGCACTGACACCGCATTTTACCGCCAGGGTACGGATGCTCAATTTTTGTTCCCGGCGCAGGAGGCGCAGGCGAGCGCCGATCAGGGCTTCAGCGCTGCAACATGATTCCTGAGCATTAGGCATCAATTCGCCAAGCAAAGTGTGGACATCTGGCGCTTTGACATCAGATAATAGGTGCATACTTTTAAGTGACATAAACCACCTCCGGTTAGCTTTGCATGCGGTTGAGGAGATCACGATGCTGCGCCTCGCGCTCTGCCAGGATGCAGCGCATCATTTCACATACCTCCACAACTTTGGGGTTGGTAATTTCGTAAATAACTTCTTGGGCTTTGCGATGCGCGGTCAGGAGGCCGGTTGAACGTAATACAGCAAGATGGCGGGAGACGCTGGGCTGTGAAATGCCTACCTCGGCGGAAATCTCATTCACCGATTTTGGGGTTTCTTTAAGTGCGTGAATAATCCGCAAACGAACGGCGTTGCTAAGTGATTGGCAAAGCTGCGCCTGTAAGTCAAAAATATCGAGTTCGTGGTTCATAGGTATCGAATTTGAATTCTCGTTTCTCGGCCATTTATTGACAAATCAGAACACTTGTTTTATATTGGGGCCGCACCTTAACAACGTTTGCCGGTTGTGACAGACAGCCGCCTGCCACGTAAAAGCGTTGGCGCACCGGAGTTATGCTATCTCCA
>DYIZ01000163.1 GCA_020723385.1 Candidatus Aquidulcis sp. | reverse complement strand
CGTTTTGTCTAACCCTCTTTAGGTTTTCTAAATCTTTTTCTGAAGGACTATAGAAATTCTCCGCTTTCTCCCGCCCAGCTATGCCTACCTGCCGGTTATCGTCAAATGACCCTTAACGAAGCGTCGTCTCTACCCGGGCGCTGTCGGCGGAGGAAGTGATGGCGCACTTCAATCAAAGGAGATGGCAAACGCCGAACAGCTAATCTCTCACAATCCGGGTTCACGAGCCCGAGGAGGAAATTATGAAACAGGTAATCCGCTTCGTAATCACGTTAGTTCTACTCTGCGCAGTTACCCCGGTTCAAGGCAAGCCGCTGGTGCCGAGCACCGAGCTGAAATCGGCGATAAAATCACCTTCGTCCAACATCGAGCTTGTCGGTCACTATGGAGGGCGTTCATCCACCCTGTCCGTGACAGATGATTTCGCCATGTTGGGCGCAGGCACCGAGCTTTCCATTTGGGATATTACCAATCCGGTCACGCCCACTCAGATTGGTGGGGTTTCTTTACCTGCCATTCCACAGGATATTGCTATTGCAGGCCATTTGGCATACGTGGCCGACGGCTTCGGCGGAGGGTTGCAAATTGTAGATTTTTCCGACATCAGCAACCCATCGGTCGGCAGCTCGGTTATTACCCACGCGGTCAACACCGTCGCCATCTCTGGTACTTACGCCTACGTTACTACCTGGGATAGCGACCCATTCAATAGCTCACTGAGAGTCTATGATGTTACCTCGCCGACTCTGCCCATCGAAAGCGATGTCATCACCACATCATCTCTCGTCCACGATCTGGTGATCACTGGCACATACGGATATATTGCCATGACACCGGATAATATCACCGGCACGCTCAAGATTCTCGATCTCTCTACGCCCGCCCACCCCACCATCATCAACTCCATAAATACCTTCTGCCACGATCTCGACATCTCGGGCAACTTTGCCTATGCCCTCTGCGGGTACGCTTTACAAGTGCTCGATATTTCTAATCCGATGACCCCCACCCTGGTCAGCACTTACACAGCGTCTGTCACAGGGTCGGATATCGCGGCAGCCGGCGATTACATTTACCTTCAGGGCCACAGCCAATACACCACCGGAGAGGGGGTGTTGATCTTGGACATCTCTAACCCGTTCAACCCCGTCGAAGCCGGATTCCTTCCGGGGCCTTGGAATGTCGCCAGCCTGGTCGTTTCGGAAGGCAGAGCTTACCTAGTTGACGGAGATGGACTGCACATCGCCGATGTCACCAACCCGGCTAACCCAGTTGAATTGAGTTATACCCGGTTGATGGGATATATCAAGCATGTCACAGCCGGAAATCGTTATGTATATCTCAGCAATGGCTCTGCCTCGGGGTTGTGGGTGGTGGATGCAACGAACCCCGGTATTCCTGTCAATCGAGATATTGTTCCCATCACCTCAATAGACGCGAAGCTGGCAGGCCAGTATTTATACGTATTGGGACCTGGCACTCCAGGATATTATGGATTGCACATTCTCGAAACCACCAATCCAGCCAACCCCACTCAGGTTGGCAGTCTACCCCTTACAGGAGAGAAAATAGATGTTACAAATGGATACGCCTATATCACGATCAGGCAGTATGAAAACCCATTCCCGCCACCAACACCAGGCCATTTCCGCATCGTAGATGTGTCCATGCCTGCCAACCCGGCTCAGGTTTTCGACATCGAAGGCTCATTCCTGGATGTAGCTACTGCCAGCCATTACGCCTACGTTGTGAAGGAAAACGAGGGTTTGGAAGTCTGGGATGTATCGAATCCAATCTCCCCCACCTTGACTGGCATGTACACCTATACTGCCAACATCAACGACGGTTACGTCGCGGTATCAGGAGATCACGCCTATGTGACAACACAGGGAGAACTGCGTGTGGTGGATGTTTCTGACCCGCGCCATCCCACCGAAGTTGGTGCGTTGACCATCCCGACGGGTGATCTTGCCGTGTCGGTAGGGTACGTGTTCATAGCTGCAGGGTGGGATGGCTTGCGAATGGTGTCCGTATCCGATCCGACCCACCCGGCGGAGGTCGGTCATTTCGACACATCCTATTGGGCTTACGAGGTGGACGCATACAGCGACAAGATTTACCTAGCCACCCTCGAAGGCGGCCTACTGATATTCAGATTGGGGCCTGGCCTTTTCCATCAGATCAATCTGCCCATAACCATCAACGCCGACGGGAATGTGCTCCATCTTCCCTGACGAACCCGGCGGAGCGTCCACCTTTGCTGGCACTTGGGGTGTAAGACGGCGCTTTTTGGCGGCTATATCGCAACGGTCTCGAGGTCAACGCCACCGCCGACACGATCGGGGCGATTGCCGTGAATGATGCCTGGACCATTGGGGCGCGCGGCAACGGGGTGGAGCGCTTCTTCCAGGGAGCAATCGACGAATTAGCCATCTACAGCCGGACGCTGTCAGCGGAGGAAGTAATGGCGCACTTCATTCGAGGGAAAAGGTAAGCAGCCGATTTCCGAATTGATGATTTATAGACCAGGCCGCCCTTTGGGGCGGTTTTGGTGTTATCATCGGGCAAACCAACCCAAGTTCGAAAGGAACCAGCCATGAACCACCCCGAAGTCACCGATCAGGCATTGAGCATTTTACGCGATGGAAATTTGTTCCAGTGGTATATCATCACCCTGCTGGCGCTGGTGATGTACGTCTACACCAATGAGATTTCAAAGAAGAACTGGAAAGGTATCGCCGCCGGCCTGGCATTATACGGCGTCCATTGGTTCTACGAAATCCTGAATGCCCTGATCCAGCACTTCACCGGTCATGCCCTGTGGACGGTTCCCACCGGTACCGCTTTTTTGCTGCTGATCGGGGTTGGCGTCGAGCTGAGTTTCATGTTCTCGATCGCCGGGCTGGTGCTCAGCAAGCTGCTGCCAGCCGATCCGAAGCAGAAAATCCTGGGGCTACCCAACCGGCTGGTTTTCGCCATTGGCAACGCGGCGTTCTTCTCGATCTTCGAAATTTTCCTGGCGAAAACGCCGGCTTTTGCCTGGGTCTATCCGTGGTGGGGCGCGTTACCGGTGTTCATTTTGGTTTATATCCCCTTCTTCCTGGCAGCGTTCTATTGCTACGATTGGAAACCAAAAACGCAGGTGGCGTTCATCGGCTCGTTCTTTGCTGTGGATGCGGTCATGCTCATCGTATTCGCGGGTTTGTTGAAGTGGATTTAGCTATAAGTAATCATCTAAAATTCATTTATAATATTGCCGCCCCTGCTATCCTGACAGCCATCGAGGGGTTATAACCACGCAGGATGCAGGCAAACCCGATCACGGAGTCGTTGATTTGCGGCAAGATTTCTGGAACGGAAAAGTAGCATTGGTCACCGGGGGATCGAGCGGCATCGGGCTGGCGGCTGCAAAGCTGCTGGCCGAACGCGGCGCGCACGTCTGGCTGGCGGCGCGGCGTCCCGAGGCGCTGGAATCCGCCCTCGAGGAAGTGAAATGCGCCTGCCAGTCGTCGGAGCAGATCTGCGGGGTGGTGGTCGCCGACGTGTCAGACGCGGCCCAGGCGGCGCAGGCCGTCAGGCAGGTCGCTCAGGCCGCCGGCGTCCCCGATATCGTTATCAATTCGGCGGGTGTTGTGCATCCTGGTTATTTCCATGAGCTGGACATCGAAAAATTCCACTGGATGATGGACATCAATTACTTCGGCATTGTCCACATCACGAAGGCGGTCGTACCGGGGATGATGGCACGCCGCTCGGGGTACATTGTCAATGTGTCATCCGGGGCTTCGCTGGCTGGCGTTTTCGGTTACTCGGCTTACAGCCCGACGAAATACGCCATCAACGGCTTTTCGGGCGTGCTGCGCAGCGAGCTGAAGCAGTACGGCATCCAGATTTCGCTGGCGCTGCCGCCGGATACCGACACGCCCCAGCTCGCCTATGAAAACCAGTTCAAGCCCCCCGAGACGCGCGCCCTGGCTGGCAACGTTAAGAGCATGACCGCCGAAGCGGTAGCGACCGCCATCCTGCGCGGCGTCGAACGCGGCCATTTTATCATCCTGCCCAACACCGACATCTGGCTCACATATCAGATCAGCCGGTTGATGGGAAGCTGGTTCTACAATCTGATGGACTGGATTATCGCCCGCTCTTCGAGCGCACGCTCGAAAAGCGCACGTTCAAGGAGCGGCTGAAACCAGGTTTTCCGAAATCGGTTCCCCTGCTTTCAACGGGAGACTCCCCAAATCAGGGAAACACTCCCGCCGAAGGTGGGAGAAACAAAAAATCCGACTGGAGGTATCGAGATGGACATTTTCGAAAAGTGTGGTCAATTTACCGAAGCCAAAGACGCGATTGCCGGAGGATATTATCCGTATTTCATCCCCTTTACTGATAACGAAGGCTCGATTGCGACCATTCAGGGTCACCGGGTCTTGATGTGCGGCTCTAACAACTATCTTGGGTTGACCATTGACCCGCGCGTCCGGCAGGCAGCCATAGATGCGGTGGCTCGCTACGGCACAAGCTGCACCGGCTCGCGCTTCCTCAACGGGACGCTGGAGATGCACGAGCAATTGGAGCAGGAATTAGCCGAATACGTCGGCAAGGAAGCCGCGCTGGTCTTCTCCACCGGAATGCAGACCAACCTGGGAACGATCAGCGCCCTCGTGGGTCGAAAAGATGTGGTCGTTCTCGATAAAGATGACCATGCCTCGATTGTGGACGGCGCCAAGTTGAGCTACGGCGACACCAAGCGCTTCCGCCACAACGATGTGGCTGACCTGGAAAGAGTGTTAGCTTCAATCCCCGAAGATAAGGGAGCGCTGGTGGTGGTAGATGGCCTGTTCTCCATGGGCGGCGACATCGCCCCGCTGCCGGAGATCATCCCGGTATGCAAGAAATACGGCGCGCGGCTGATGGTGGATGACGCTCACGCCCTGGGTGTGTTGGGCGGCGGGCGCGGCACAGCCGCCCATTTCGGGGTGACGGATGGCGTGGATTTGATCATGTCCACCTTCAGTAAATCATTTGCTTCGCTGGGCGGGTTCATCGCCGGCGACGAAGATGTGATCCATTTCATCAAGCACTTCGCCCGCTCGTTTATTTTCAGCGCCAGCATCCCGCCCGCCAATGCAGCCTCGGCACTGGCCGCATTGCGCATCATGCGGGACGAGCCGGAACGCGTCGAGCATCTCATCGCCAACGGGGCCAAGATGCGCGCCGGCTTCAAGGCATTGGGCTTCAATATCGGCAGTTCGGTCACACCCGTCATCCCCATTCTCATCGGCGACGACATGCGCACCATCTATTTCTGGAAAGCGCTGTTCGACGCGGGCGTCTTCGTCAACCCTGTGCTTTGCCCCGCCGTGCCCGAGGGCCAGCAGCTCCTGCGCACCAGCTACATGGCTATCCACACCGAGGAACAACTCGACTGTGTGTTGGGCGTTTTCGAGAAGGTTGGCAAGGAACTTGGAATTATTTCCTAACCCGGAAAAGCTGGAATGAATTAAACACGAAGGCCACAAAAGGGCGTCACAAAGGTTGACAAAGAGAAATCAGTTTAAACTTTCTGCCCTTCGTGAAGCCCTTTGTAACCTTTGTGTTTCAGACTCCTTGCACAAAAAGCAAAGACTCGACTCGTAAGGCGCTATGTCATTAAAACGCGTTGTCATCACCGGCCTGGGAGTGATCTCCCCCGTGGGGCTGGATGCTATCACGATGTGGCAGGCCCTCGTCAATGGGTGCTCCGGCATCGCACCGATCACCCTCTTCGACGCGCGTGACTTCGACGTGCGCATCGCCGGCGAGGCGCACGGCTTCGATCCGCTCAATTACATGCCGGCCAAAGACGCCCGCCGCGCCGACCGGTTCACACAGTTCGCCATCGCCGCGCTGCAAGAGGCGCTGGCTCAGTCCCGGCTGGAAATCAATGCCCACAACGCCTACGATGTGGGCGCTATCGTCGGGTCAGGGATGGGCGGCATCTGGACGTACACCGAAGAGTTGAACGTTCTCAACGAAAAAGGTCCCCGGCGGGTAAACCCCTTCCTCATCCCCACGATCACTGTTGATGTGCCCGCCGTGCAGGTGGCGCTGCGCACCGGCGCGCAGGGGCCGAATCACGGCGTGGCTTCGGCCTGCGCCACCGGCGCGGACGCTATCGGCGAGGCCTTCGAGACCATCCGCCGCGGCCACGCCAAAGCCATGATCACCGGCGGGTTCGAGGCCGCTGTGACCCCCATCGGCATCGCCGCCTTCGACCGGATGCGGGCGCTCTCCCGCCGCAACGACGACCCACCCGCCGCCAGCCGCCCATTCGATGCCGGCAGGGATGGCTTCGTGATGTCCGAAGGCGGTGCGTTGATCGTGCTGGAAGACCTGGATTTTGCGCTGGCGCGCGGGGCCGAACCGCTGGCGGAAATGTTGAGCTACGCCGCGACTTCGGATGCGGTCCACCTGACCGCGCCCGACGTCGAAGGGATTGGCGCGGCCCATTGTATGGGGTTGGCGATCCAGCGGGCCGGGATTCAGCCCGAGGATGTGACGTATCTCAACGCCCACGGCACCAGCACCCTCTCCGGGGATGCATCCGAAACCCGGGCGATCAAACAAGCCCTGGGGGCGTACGCCTATCGCACACCAATTTCCTCGACGAAATCCATGACCGGTCACTTGCTGGGCGGCGCGGGTGCGCTGGAAACCGCCATCTGCGTGCTGGCGATCCACAACCAGCTCATCCCGCCCACCATCAACCTCGATCAGCCCGATCCCGGCTGCGACCTGGATTACACCCCCAACCGGGCGCGCCAGGCATCAGTGGACGCGGTATTGTCGAACTCGCTCGGTTTCGGCGGGCACAACACCACGCTGGCCTTCCGGGCGTACCGATAAAATAAAAACTCAGCGGACTCAGCGATCTCAGCGGTGAAGAACTGATTTACGAGGAAAGCACCCATGACTACAATTACCGTCTCGCGCCAAATGGGCAGCCTGGGAACCGAGGTGGCGCGGCAGGCAGCCGACCGCCTGGGGTATCGCATGGTCTGCCGTGAGCTGATTGACCAGGCCGCCCGCCAATCCGGCGTACCCGAAGTCGCCCTGGCGACGATTGATGAATTGGGGCTGCTCGGGCTGCGTCCCTCCCCCAAAGCCCGCCAGGCTTACCTTCAGGCCGTCCGGCAAGTCGTAGAGACGCTGGCAGCTGAGGGGAATGTTGTCATCGTAGGGCGCGCCAGCCAGGTGATCTTGCACAACCGCCCGGATGTATTATGCGTGCGCGTGATTGCGCCAATCGCTATCCGAACCGAGCGCATCGCACAGCGGCACGGCATATCCCCGGAGAGCGCCCAGGCGCAAATCGAAGCCAGCGACCGGTATCGCCGAAATTATCTGCGCCGCTTCTACCATGATCGTTTGGACGATGCGGAACTTTACGATATGATTCTCAACACAGGCCGATTAAGCCCTGAAGCAGCAGCAGAACTGGTCTGCCAGGCGCTCACGTACCACCCGTAAAACTCCGAGCACAGGAGCGTCCTTTGTCTTCACCCAATCATCACCCAAAATTCTCTCACCCGGCAGAAGAAGAGTTTGCCCGCATCCTGGATTTCTATGGCATCGAATGGGAATACGAACCGCGCACCTTCCCACTGGAATGGGATGCCGAGGGTAATATCACCGAAGCTTTTGCCCCCGATTTCTACCTCACACAACAGGACTTATACGTTGAGCTGACCACCCTGCGCCCTCAGTTATCTACCCACAAGAATCGCAAGCTGCGCCGAATGCACGAGCTGTACCCCGAGATAAAGATCAAGCTCCTCAAGCGGCGCGAAGTCCGTGATCTGATGGTCAAATATGGATTGGTGCAGGAAGCGGAACGCATTCAGGGTACCCAGGCCCAGGAGAAATAAAAAGTGACAGCAAGCGTACCGGAACTCCAGGGGTTGAGCGCTGATATTGCGGAAGTGCTCATCACCGAGGAACAAATTCACCAGCGTGTGCGGGAATTGGGGCAGACCATCTCGCGTGATTACGCCTCTCGCAACCCGTTGTTGATCGGCGTGCTCAAGGGGGTGGTGTTTTTCATGGCTGATCTGCTGCGAGCGATCACTATTCCGGTTGAGATTGACTTCATTGCGGTGTCCAGTTACTCCCCCGAGACCCGCAAACGCGGGGTTGTGCGGCTGGTCAAGGATTTGGAGATTTCCATCGCTGATCGTCATGTGATATTCGTCGAAGATGTGATTGATACCGGCCTAACCCTGAATTACATCCTGCGCAACCTGCAAGCCCGCCAGCCTGCCAGCTTGGAAGTATGCGTGCTCTTTGATAAACCGGTTTGCCGCCTGATCGAAATCCCCCTTAAATATAAAGGTTTCGAACTCCCCGACCGGTTCGTCGTCGGGTATGGGCTAGATCATCGGGAGAAGTATCGCAACCTGCCGTTTGTGGGATTGTTGAAGCCCGAAGCAATCTAAAAACCATTATGCCCAGGTGAATACCCCTCCGGGCCATAGAGATCAAATTGAACACAAAACGCACTCCCGACATTGCGGAGTGCGTTCTGTTAAATACAGGGGCCCCAAGTAACCTTCTAGCCTACCTCACCGCTCCTTCTGGTATTTGTTATTTTCTCTCGTACGACTTACTTTGTTTCGAGGAAAACTTCAAAGGCCCTTCTGGTTTTCTCTGAGCTTGGCTTCTTTACTTTCTCGTACTGGAAAGTAACCATCTAGTCAGTTATTAGAATAACCTTTTGGTTTAGAAGCTTCATCGCTCTGAGAATGCTTCAGCCTGTTTATTAGCTTTGGCTTCGATGAGGTCGCTTTGTTATTTCTTGGAGCTCCCTGTAACAATACTATAGACCTTTTTTGGGGTAAAGTCAATATGCTCCAGGAAGACTCAGAAAATTCTAATCTTTCCGACCGATTCCCGCTCGTGCCATAAGAAAAACCTGAAATAAACACAGTGCGTGCTTTGCACGCACTGTGTTTATTTCAGGTTTTTCTTATGAGCCGCGAAGCGGCCAACACAGCTATTTCTTGACGATCGGCAGGTAGATTTCGTATGTCTCGACGACGACCGTCACCGTGTAAGTATCGGTGAAACCGCAGCCATCGGTGACGGTGACGACGACCTCATACACGCCGGGGGCATCGAAAGTGTAGCTCGCCGTCGGGTCGGAGCCGATCACCGTGCCGCTGATCGCCCACGAATAGGTAAGCGGCGTACCGTCGGTGGCAGCCGTGGCGGTGAAGTAGACCGTCCCGCCGGGCAGGATCGTGGCCGCGGAGGATTCGGCGACAACGTTGATAGCCGGAGCCTGGATGGTGAAGCCGACCGGCGCGCCGTTAGTGCTGGTGATACCCTGGTCGCTGGCGGCCACCTGATAGAACTGGTTATTGACTACACCGCCTGCCGAGCAGCTCAACGTACCGCTGAACCACACGGTTTCGGTACTGTATCCGGGACCGATCTTGGGCAAATTCCAGCTCACCAGTTCGGCGGAATAATCGTCTCCGCCGCCGCCGTAGGTAAACCAATCGGGTACCTGATCTGTCACCAGGATATTGTCACCCTGGCCGTTCCCGGCGTTGGTCACAGTGAGAGTGTAAGTGACAATTGTGCCAGCCACGCCATTGCCTTCGTATATCTTGCCAATTTCAAAGTACGGCAGAGCGATGGGCAGCGCCAGGCTGTCGGTATTATTGGCGTAATTCACTTCGATGTCGTTCTCCGGGTTCTGGGCGACGATCTCCACGGTGTTGACGAGCACATCCAAACCGGTGACATCATCGGCGATGCGCGCCGTCACCCGAATGGTGTTATGGCTGCCAGTCCAAAGCGGCCACAGTTCCCAGACAACGACGCCATCTTCGTTGACAAGCGGGTCGAAATCGCACCAGTTCACGTCACCGCAGTATAACATGTCAGCCGAGACGAAGGTCAGGCCCTCGGGGAGGGTGTCGGTGAGCCATTCGCTGCTTTCCGCGCTCCACCAGCCAGCGCTGCCATGCTGCCCGTTGCCGAAGCTCAGGGTAAACGTGATCAATTCGCCCGGCAGCAGGTCGCCTGCGGCCAGGGCTTTTTCGACGTAAAGATCAGGCCCGGTGAAGGCGGTTACCTCGTCGGTGTTATCAGGGGGGTAGACTTCATCGGGTACTGTACCCTCGACAATGTTAGTGAATGTCAGCCCTTCGACGCCGACCACCGCTGGGTCGAGATTCACCCGGAAATCGCTGGATGCAGTTTCGCCTGGGTTCAATCCATCGAGATAGAACACGATTTGTCCGCTGGGGGCATCGTACGTATAGCTGATCCACGGCCCGTGCCCGATGTGCCAATCGCCGTTAAAGGTGGTGGATAGCGGGATGGTATCGGTAATGACCAGATCTTCGATGCGCTCATCCCCCATATTCAGGACACGCACCTCGAAGGAGAGCCGGTCATCGTTCCACCAATTGTAGTTTTGGGTGTCGAGACGCAGGTTGGGGCCGGAGGAGTTCACGGTATCGAACCAGATGACCTGGTTATCGTCGAAATCGTCCTCGACGGGCAAAGTGGAGATGTCTACTGTGTGCTTGAGCACTGTTCCGGGGGGCGTGTTCGGGTCAATCATCCAGGAGATGGTGAAGCGCCCATGATAACCGCCGATCAGCGTGCCCAGGTTCCACACCACGTACCCTTGCGGGCTGACCAGGGTGGGCGTGACCGGGTGTTGGCCGGACTCATCGCCATACCATGAGCCAGCGAAGGTTGCGCTTACCGGCAGTGTGCTGGTGATGAGAACATCATCCACCGGGATGTTGCTGTTGTTGCGATAGCTGATGTCGTAATACATCTGCCCAGAGGGGACTAATTGGCCGGATTCCCAATCTTTGTAGATCGAAAGATTTGTATGCGGCGAGCCAGCCCAGAGAACGATGGTTGACTCGTTATCATTGGGATCGAGATCGTTGCTGGCGGTGATTGCAGCAGTGTTGGTGATCGGCATTCCAGGCCAGGCGGCGGCGTCCAGGTTGACCTGTACGTACACTTCACTGCACCACCAGCCGGAGATGGAGGGGCGGGTCAGGATCAGCGTTTGCGGGTCAATCGAGACATCTTCCCAACCGAGATTTTGACCCCACCAGGTCACCAGCGTGGTCGAGGGCGGCAAGGTATCGGAGAGGGTCAGTTCTGTGCTGCCGGTGCCGCCGTTGTTGCAGATATTGATGTTGTAAACGTAATCATAACCGGGAGCCGGATCGCCGGTCCAAGTACCCTTGTAAACATTGAGCTGGGTATCGTTTGGCTGGACTTGCCCGTTCCATGCGCTTTCTTTTTGCCACTGATCATTCTGCCAGTATGGCGTTCCGTTTTCGATCTGCACCACGTGGGTGATAGTCTCGCCAGCGGCGGCCGTGATCTGAACAAAGATATCGAACCGTTCGTCGCCTTGCCAGTTAACCGGTAGATCGCCTACATCCCAAACGAGGGGATCGCCCGGCGCGCCGGAGCCGGTATGCGGCAAACCGGAAGTGTCGCCCAGATATGTCATCCCGCCAAGTAGTGTGGAGGTGATTAGGACATTCTCGCCTGGGGCCTCGCCATCATTGTTGTACCGCACGCGCAGGGTGTAGTTGCCGCCCTCGCCGGGGTCGCCATCTGTCCAGGTGTTGATCCACAAGTGGGGCGCTGGCTCGCGGAAGGCATTCGCTACCCAATGACCATCCTCGCCGGTGTAGGCCACGCCCACATCCTGCCCGGCGACTAAATCCCATTGGCCTGAGAAATCGCAGGCGTAAGGGCCATTATTGGGATCAACACTGAATCCCATTCCCGGCCCGCCATCCACCCATACACCGCAGTCACCGTTCAGAGTTTGAGTGAACCATGGGGCATTGATTGTCCCGGTAATCGAATCGGTGTTCAGGTTGAGGTAACCGCTGACTTCGCCAATCTGCACCGCCGCAGTATAGCCATTGTCCAATGCGCCATATACCCAATCACCTGTCTGGATGTCGGGTGCGGGACCATCCCAAAACACGTTATAGCCGGTTTGATATCCAGGATCGCCGCCCCACCACGGGATGGGGCCGGTTTCACCGTTGGCCGTGGCTTTCACGACTCCAGCGCCATCAGTGACCGTAATCCACACACTGTGGCCGGCCTCGTAAAAGCTCTCGATCCAATCGTGCCCGTAGTTGACACGCAGGTAAAGGTTGTAATCCGGCTCAGCAAAAACGTTGATGATGCGGTCGGCGTCCGGCTCGATATACATCACGGCGATATCCTGGCCCGGCTGAACATCCCACTCTGTCATCGGATCCCACTGGCAGAGATAGGGGGGATCGCCGTCAATCCCGGCAGTAGAATTCTTGCCAGGTGCTCCGGGAGGCCCGCCCCACGGGTGGCATTCGATATTCAGGGTTCCGCTAAACCAATCCGCATAGATCGAGCCGCTGACGCTGTCGCTGGCCGAATCCACCGCTCCGGTGATTTCACCCACCTGCACATCGTTAGCATAACCGGTATCCGAGCGAAAGAGCGCCCAGTCGCCCGGCTGGATGTCGGGCGTTTCAGGAGTCCAGTGATACCATTCGGTTTGGAAGCCGTCGCCGCCCCAGCCATTATTGGGCTGTGAAGTGACTGCCGCCACGGCCTTGAAATCGCCGACATCATTGGTGATGGTGATCCAGAAATCGTGGCCGGCCGGGAAGTTGCCGCCCACCCAGTCATGCCCGTAGTTGACCCGCATCCACGGCGGCTCGAAGACGTTGATGACTTCGTCGCCATCCGGCTCACGATAGATGACCGCTGCCTGCTGTCCGGGCTGGATATCCCAGCCATCGGCGCCGAAGTCGCAGAAGTAGCTGCCGCCGTCCGCCGGGACGCCGGTAACCTCGATGGGGGGAGGCCCATTCTCTACCCAGATTTCACAGCGCACGGTCAGGGTGATCGGGTCAAGCCAGGGGGCGTGGATCACCCCGGAAACGGTATCATCGTCGGCTTCCACCTCGCCTTCGATAACGCCAATGGGGTTGATCTCCGTCGTCACGCCTGCCGCCGTTGCGGTAACGATGTCGCCGGGAGCAATGTCAGGCTGTTGAGGATCCCAGCCCCACTCCCACGAGCGAAATTCGCCGCCGCCATCGGTCATCCCTACCACTGTAGCTTTGCCAGGGATCGTGATGGTGATGGGTACATCCGGCGCGCCAACCGCCCATATCCATTCGTGCGCGTAGTTGGTCTGAATGACCAGACCCGGCGAACCACGTCGAAACACAGGGTTGCTGGCCGATTTCGTCCAGACGATGCCGTCACTCGATGTAGCGTAGCCAAAAGAGCCGTACCAGTTGAGGTTATATCCTGTATACCACATGCGATACAACCCGCCGTCTTGGATCACGGTTGGGGCGAAGATGTAATTCTCATCCCACTCGCCTGCATTCCCCCGTGGTAACACAGGACCCGGGAGGAAGCGTGTCCAGGTGATGCCATTGGTCGAGGTCACGTAACCAATACCATCACTTGGGCTGCCAACGCTATACCACATACGTAACAAGCCTGTGTCGGTCAGAACGCTGGTGAAGAAAACATATGCTTCATCCCATTGACCAGGCTCGCCGGGACCGAAGACAGGATTGCCAGCATACTTCGTCCAATTGACGCCATCCGGCGAGGTGGCGTAGCCGATGCTGTCGCAGCAGCTTCCGTTATAGCCGTGATACCACAGATGATAGGTGGCGCCATCAAAGAGAACACGCGGTCCGCCCACCTCGGTTTCATCCCATGCTCCCGGAGCGCCGACGGTAAGCACCGGGTTGCCAGCGTATTTATTCCAGTCAACCCCATTGGTGCTGGTAGCATAACCAATCTGCTTGATATCGAAATCGTCAACACCGAAGTACCACATCTGGTACAAACCGCCCTGCTTGATGATAGAGGGCTGGCCGATCCCGAATGAGTCCCACTCACCAGGCGCGCCGACATCGAGCACCGGATTAGATGCGGATCGCGTCCAGAGAATGCCGTCATCGGATTCGGCATACCCAATGCGGCCTGTGTTATTGAAATCGCTGCCCGAATACCACATCTTGAGCACGCCGCTGTCGGAGATGACGGTTGGCGCATAGATGCCATAGCCATCCCAATCGCCCGGCGTATTCGGACTTTGAGGGCTGCGCCAGGCTGAATTGCCAGGCCATGTATAGGATTTTTGTTGAGTTGTAAGGTTACTTTGAGAAGATGCTTCAGCAACCGAAAGTAAATTCATCTCATTCGATTGCGCGCTGACCTGTGGCGTTTTCCCCGGACTGCGGTTAGCTGCTGCCAAAGCCACCGTAACCAGACCCAAAGAGGCCAGCATGGTTAATAGGATAAACAGCACTTTCTTTTTCACGGTAAACCTCCATAGAGTTATAGATCGGATATTATGTGCTACCCCCACACTAATAAATCATTAATTTAAACCATTTATACGACCTTTATACGGAAAAGTCAACGATTTTGTCAGCCGCCTGCCCAATTTTCGTTCCCCCAAATCCACCAAAACTCACTATAATCAGGCTGTAAATTGGGACAAGAAATGATGATCGAGTAGAATTGTGAGAAATCCAAATCCATCGAATGAGCCACCCACCACGCCCTTGCGCTCATCAAGCGAGCAAGGCAGTCTGACGTATCGCGCCCTGGTAGCCAACTTGCGCCATGAGCTGCGCACCCCGATTAACGCCATCCTTGGTTACAGTGAAATGCTGATCGAGGATGCCCATAACCAGGGAGACACATTGGAAGCCTTCCATACCGACTTGCAGAACGTCCACACGGCCGGAGAACAGCTATTAGAGATCGTAAACAGCGTCCTCGACGCTTCGAAGATCGAGTCTGGACAGTTGAATTATGACCCCGAAGTGCTGGGGGCCACCCTCCGGCACCGGTTACGCGCCCCCATTGATGCCATCATGGGGTATACAGAGATGCTCTTCGAGGATGCCCCATCGGCTGGTTCGAGCGGCATCCTGCTCGACGTTCAGAAGATTCACGAAGCCGTCAATCGTTTCCTTGCATTGATCAACGACATCGCCAGCTTTTCCCGCGCCCAGCTTGGCGAATCGCCAGCCGACTACCGGGTTGTTGGCCAGGCCGCCTTGCTGGACGATGTAATTACCACGATCAAATCCCTCGAGCGCCAGCAAGCCGAGCTGGTCCAGACCAGTCAGGGAGGCGCGCTGCTCATCGTGGATGACAACGAGGTCAACCGCGACGTGCTCTCCCGAAGCCTGCAACGCCAGGGGCACACCACGGCCATGGCGGAAAATGGCATCCAGGCGCTCCAAATGCTTCATTCCCAGAAGTTCGATTTGGTGCTGCTAGACATCATGATGCCGGAAATGAACGGCTACCAGGTCTTGCAGGAAATCAAGAGCACCTCGTCCTTGCGGGATCTGCCCGTGATTATGATTTCCGCCCTCGACGAGCTGGACAGTGTAGTGCGCTGCATTG
>DYIZ01000162.1:12286-15492 GCA_020723385.1 Candidatus Aquidulcis sp. | reverse complement strand
AGCCAGGGGGTTTCAACCCCTGGCGTTGGCGCAAAGTTAGTTTCCGAACGCTTTCTTAATAGCTAAGAAGCAGGAAAACACGCTCGCCGTGTTTGTACTTTCGGCGCGGCATCACAGCCAGAAATTCCGGCATTGGCGGTCGTCGCCCGAAAGTTATGCGGCTTTTGGAGGGGGAAGGATGGGATGCAGCGCGGCAGGCCCGGCTGGCAGATGAGATGCACTCATCCCGAATGGCTGTCCGGCTGACGACGCAGGGTTCAACTGCGATGCGGCGACCCAATCATGGTCGTGATCATCCTCGTGGAGGTGGTTATGATCGTGAATTCCCCCGTGTTCGGCCAGGATGTGCAGAGTCTCGTTGGAATTTAATAGCACATCCACGGCGAAAAACTCGCGTGCCATCAGGCTGCACACGCATAGACCCAGAATGCAGACGATCCAGACGCGAAAACGATTGACAGGGGTCTCACCCTTGCTGGACATGGTTGACTCCCTGCTGGAACAGAGCGATGATATGCTCATCCTCGATGGAGTAATACACTTCTTTGCCATCGCGCCGCGCCGTTACCAACCCCATCTGGCGCAGGCCGCGTAAATGGTGAGAAACGGCCGATTCGCTGATCCCAACCGTCTTCGCCAATACGCCAACATTCAATTCGGCTTGCGACAGGGCAGAGAGCAGACGCACCCGGCTGGTGTCGCTGAAGGCGCGAAACAACTCGGCCACATGGGCGGCGGTATGTTCATCGAGCGGGATGAAAGAACGACTTTGTGCCATAAGGAACGCTTGAAGATATGTTCAGGTGATTAGATTATAACATACCAGGGATTCTGCTCAATGTCGCTTTTGTTAGGCCCTTCGGGAGCGGCCGTGACGCGCTGCCAACAGTAGGCCGGATTGCCAATCGGTGATCTCTGTGGCTATTGATTTGCGCGATTCACGCAAATGTTAAGTGGTAATTTTTCGTCTATCGGGCACTGGCTAAACGATTGAAAACCCCCATAGCCCTGGCGATGTCGGCTTGCAGGAGATATACGCCTTGAGCGTGCAACTGGGTTGACCAGGTTTCGTAGGGCAGATCGTTGGTCAGGATCACGACCACGCGTGGCTGCCCCGTCAGTGGGCCAAATTTTGGGACTGCGTAAGACGATAGCGACAGTACGCCGGCTGTCACGCCATCTTTCGCGCCGTATCGCCGGTGGAACAGCAGGCGGAGCGGCCAATCGGTTGGGACGCTCTCGAGCTTTTGCTGGATGCGCAGGCTGACCTGGGGAGAGATGAACTGCCCGCTGGCAATTTTCGCCATAAGTTGGGCATATTCTCGCGCAGTCCCCTTGGGGAACAACTGGCTGGCGGCTGACTGCCCCTCCCAGCCCATCTGTCCGGCGGAGGCGATGAACTCGTCGCTCTGCATGAATGCGATTTGCGCCGCCCGCCAGCTTTGGTCGCGCAAATACAGCCTTGCCAGTCTTTCCAACTCGCTGAGATCCCCGTTGGTTACTTTGTTGATCAGCGCCTGCCGTCGTCCGGCATCCGTTAGGGGGGCTTCGTGATTGAACATGGCCAGCGTGACGCCGAGAATGGAGCGGAGCGGAGTGTGATGGGCCATGCCCGCTTGCGCCATCACCGATGCGATTTGTTCCATCCCCAGGCGATCCATCAGATAATCGGTCTCGGCGTTTCCGCTGTAATGGATCATGATCCGGGCGATGTCGTCCAGCGCAATCCTGGCGGATTGATCGCGTGCGAACCCGCCGGCGTCGGCTGCCAGGCCCAGGCTTGCCAGCCCCGCGGCGTGCGCGCCGCCGTCGGTCCCGGGGACGAAATATCGCTCCACCTCGGCGACCGGGACCTGCTCAGCGGGGTCAAGTTCTCCCTGCTCTACCGCGACCGCGTAGGCTGCCAATACATTGAGCTTCATCGTCGAAGCGACAACCAGCGGGGCGTCGGCGTTCTCGAAGATGGCGCGCCCATCCTCGACCGGTTCGCCCTGTTCATCAAAGGTATAGGCGACGATGGCAGTCGCGCCGGGATTCGAGCGGATGTAATCGGCCAGGTCGCGCTTGCGATGATCGAGCTGGCCAATATAATAGATTATCCCGATGACCGCCGCGCCAGCCGCCAGCAGAATGGTGAAAAGGATCCAGTTCAATATTTTCTTCCCTCGAGCTTTGAGCATGGGTATCGTCTCCGCCTGCTATTCATCCGCCCGGATGGAAATTTCTCGTGCGGGCATGTTGGCAGCCAGGGTGGGGTACAAACTGGCATTCAGGCTGTAGACTGTTCCGGCATCGGCAGCGCGTCCGCTGAATTCTGCGGCCAGATCGAGCAGTTTTTGCGCAAATGCCTCGACATCCTCCGGCTTCAGGCGAACCGTTTTCAGCACGCCCAACACTGGCTGGTCGCCGGACTGGTTTTCGAGCGTTTGTAGCGCGGTGGTGAGATTGTCGCGCAGGATGGACAGAGCCAGCAATTGCTGGTTGGCGGGTTGACCGCCGGCGCTTACCGTGAAGTGATAGGCTGTGGCGCGGTAGAATTTTTCCAGGTTTTTTCCGGTCTCGCGCTTTTCGACCAGCTCGATCAGGCCAGCTTTTTCCAACAGCTTGACATGATGCGTGAGATTTGCCGGATGAACACCCAGTTGGCGGGCGATCCCTGAGACTGAGCGCTTTTCTTGCGCCATCAACGAAAGGATCGTCATGCGGGTCGGGTTGATGTAGGCCCGAATCTGCTCGTCGGTTGTGAGAGCTTGGACAGGGGATGGGGTAATATCGTAATTAGACATAATTCTAATTATATAGAATATTCTAATTATGTCAAGCCTTATTTCAAATACAAATCGAAGAACTCGATGGTGCGCGTCATTGCCAGGGTGAAATAACCAGCCAGGTTGTGATCATCACCCTCGTAGGTGTAAAGCTCGACCGTTTTCCCCGCTTGCTCGATGCGGTCGAAGAGCAGCTCCGAAAACTCCAGCGGTACGCTCTCATCAGCAGTACCATGGTGGAGCTGCACCGGCCCGGAAATATCAGCCAGAAACGATGTGGATGAGATGGCATCCCAAAAAGCCGGATTTTCTTCCGGCGTGCCGTACAGCTCGATCCACTCGCTGCGCCAGCGGCGGCTCGAGGTGGCGGCGGGAGTCTACTCGTATCGGCTGGAGGTTGGCGCACAGACCAGCAGCGGGAGGCTTGTGCTGGTGAAG
>DYIZ01000162.1:0-12276 GCA_020723385.1 Candidatus Aquidulcis sp. | reverse complement strand
TGGGTGTGGGGCCGTCGCGCCGCCAGTTGTTGACTAAATCGGCATACGAGCCAACCACCCCCGCCCAGATCACCCCCACTTTGATATCCGGCGAGATGACCATCGCCCGCAGGGTCAGATAACCTCCCATCGAGTGCCCCCACATCCCAATCCGCTCGGGATCGGCCTCGGGCAAACGTTTGATAGACGCGACTGCGTTGAGCACGTCAACCGTGTAGCCGGGGTCGCCGTAAGCGCCGCGCGCCTCACCCTCCGAGCGGTCGTGGCCGCGGTAATCTATGCGGAAAACGATATAGCCGCTGCTGGCGATGCGGTCCACGTAAGCGATGTAACGCTCGGTGGTGCGATACACATCCGGGGGGATGTAGCCGTGATTGAAGACAATCGCCGGCCAGCCCGTTGGGGGCTTTTCGCCATAAGGGATAGTCAGCAGCCCGTAGATTTTCAGGCCTTCCGATTGGTACGACGCGTAGTAGCGATAATAATTCCCGCCGGGATCGAGCGTCTCTTCGATGACGATGTCGCTGCCCGGATAGGGCGTCTGGCGCATCGCCAGGATGAACATCGGATGATAGGTGGGCGTCGGGGTTGGTGTGACGGTGGGAGAGGGGGTAAGCGTGAGTGTGGGCGATGCAGTCGGTGAGGCAGTTGCTGACGCTCGCGGGGTCACTGTGAACGCGATGGGCAGATCCGGTGAGACCGTGACGGCAGCCAATGGCGGCGCGCCGCCCGGTAGTGAAGCCAGGGCAGGCGGATTACTGGCGGCGCGCCATATCAGCAGGCCAGCGCACAGCGCTGCCAGCACAACAAAAGTACAGCCGAATAAGAGAGGTCGCCGGTTTGGAGGCATGGTAAAATAGACCAATGTTGTCGTAATTATACAGCAAAACCTGTCATTGTGGATTGTTCATGCTATTCGGGTATAACGTAAAACAGTTGGCAGCGCGGCTTCCAGCCGCAACCAAAGAATCAACGCAGAGACGCAGAGACGCAGAGTTGTTTTGATTTTTCTTCGCGGCTCAGTATTTCTCTGCGACTCTGCGTTAAAGATTTTCGCGAACCGGGCAAATAATGATCGGTAATTCTGTAAAAGTAAGTTCCTTAGGAGCAATCTCATCGTGGCAATTGTGGGGTTGCGCCGCTTCGCTTAGGCTGAAAAACGCTCGCAACGACGCCATATTGAGAATTGCTGGTAATTTCAAGGGAGTGTATTAAATTACCGCTTCTGGTAAACTAGGGCCGGATGCTGATGAAGGAGCGATTCATTGTTCGATGCCTTTCCTCCAGGATTTTCCACCCCCAGTCGGCCGCCGATTCCGCGGGCGGATGCCGGTTTGCAATCGGCTTATGCGGCGATTGACCAATTCAACCATGCTTATACTGCCGGGCGCTGGTATCGCCTGTGGTCGTGGATCACCCGCCGGTCGTACCGGCTGGTCAATCTGGCCGATTTCAAGCTGGTTTTCGATGGACATTACGATGCCGGTCTGCAGAGCGTCGAAATTGCTGCTATCAAGGGTACCGAAGGCCGCTCGACGGATTTCGACAACCATTTCCACCCTGTGCATGAGCGGATGCGTGACCGCTGGGCAAGCATCGCCGCCGCCCGGTACGAAGGATTCCCCCTGCCTCCCATCACACTGTTGAAAATAGCCGATTTATACTTCGTGCGCGACGGCCACCACCGCCTGTCGGTGGCGAAAAACCTGGGCCAATTGTGTATCGAGGCGGAAGTGACAGTCTTTCACACCAGCAGCCCGCCATCTCAATTCATCACTATTGGATCATCGGAACAATTAGAACGGGCCGCTCGGCGTGATTGATGATCTGCGCCGCCAGGTCGGGCCGGCTGATGGGGCGGGATATGAACAAATTAGGCGCGCCGATGACGACCAAATCGTAGCCGCCGCGCTCGATTTCCCCTACAATCGTTTCCATCACCGGGCCTTCGGCGATTTTGATCGTATTTTCGACTCCCATCCCATTCAGCGATATTTGGGCCTGCGAGAGATGGCGCTCGACCCGCCTGCGGTCTACCGGCGAGGCCTGGGGCGAGAGAACGTGAAACACCGTGGTGGGGATGTTTGCCCGCCGGGCGATGCGCGCCCCAAAGAGCACGTCGCTTTTTCCAGGCTCCCCAGTGGCGGTGCAAATCAACAACCGTTCCAGCCTGGGGTGCGGCTTGCGTACCAGCAAAACGGCAGCCTCGCTCGCCGCCAGCAATCGCCGGACGGTAGACTGTTGTCCCAGGGACGATGGCATCAGCCCCCCTTTGTGAGACTCCAAAACGACCAGCTCGTAATGTCCCTCCTGGACTTCGTGGACGATCTCGGTGTTGAAATCGCCCTGGCGGACGCGCGTCTCGAGGTGCGGCAGATCCGATATCCAGCTTTGGCGCAGCGTCTCAAGATCCTCGCGCCGCCTGGCGGCCTCTGCCGCAGAATTGACCACGCTGACCACGGTCGCATTCCCGCCGGCAGTGCGGGCTACCTGGCAGCCGAATTGAGCAGCGGATTCTTGGGTGAAAGCCGACTCGGAGCTGATCAACACTTTCAGGCTGACCGGCTCCAGCACGTGAAATTGCTTCAACCCGATCCACAGCTTGCTCCCAGGCTCCCAGGCGCGGTCGAGCGCATTCGAAGCATCGCTCGGTTGAAGCGCCTCGATGTGAGTGACTCGCTGCCCATATTCAGGGCGGGACGCCAACGGGCGCATGCCTTCCAGGTTTTCCACTTCCAACAAGACCCGCTGTGATGAGCCGGTAAAAATCCGTTTGACGATCTGGCCCTGGCTCAGAATGTGGATTTTTTGCGCCTCCGAGAACGGCTCCGTCTGGATCGAGACTGTTTCGGGCCGGAAGAGGATGCGCACCGGCGAACCGGGATCGTGGACGGGAGCGCCGGGCGGAAACGGCAGACGGGCATCACCCAGGCGGATGAATCCCTGTTCTTCCCGCCCGATGAGCACGTTGCCGCCTCCCACGAACGTGGCAACGTATTCGCTGCACGGATGATGATACAACTCCTGCGGCGCGCCGACCTCGATGAGGTGGCCGCGCTCGATCACCCCGATGCGGTCGGCCAGCTCGAAGGCTTCCTCTTGATCGTGAGTGACCAGGATGGTCGTGACGTGAAGCTGGCGCTGAATCTCTTTGAGACTGGTGCGTAACTGGGCCCGGATTTTCACGTCCAGCGCGCCAAACGGCTCATCCAGGAGCAGCACATCGGGATAATAGGCCAATGCGCGCGCCAGCGCCACGCGCTGCTGCTGCCCGCCGGAAAGCTGGTGGGCATAACGAGCGCCCAGGCCGGCCAGCCCCACCAGGTCGAGCAGCTCTTCGGTGCGCTGCCGCCGTTCTTTGAGATGCGCCTTGCGAATGCGCAGACCGAATTCGATATTCTCCCCAACCGTCATGTGGCGGAACACTGAATAATTTTGGAAGACGAAGCCCACCCCGCGCGATTGGACCGGCAGAAAGGTGACATCGCGCCCGTTCAGCTCGATGCGGCCCGAGGAGGGGATGCTCAACCCGGCGATGAGACGTAAAATGGTGCTTTTGCCGCTGCCGCTGCCCCCGAGCAGCACGAACAACTCGCCGTCGGTGACCTCCAGCGACACTTTATTCACCACCAAATTGTTGTCGAACCATTTGGTCAGGTCAGTCAGCACGATGGACATTATTCGGCGCTCCGGCGGGGCTGCTGGGTCATACGCAGCAGGATGAAAAACAGAGTGAATGACAGCGTGGCGAGCACCGCCGCGACCGCATTGGCCGCCTCGATGTTACCCGCCTCGAACTGGGCGAAAATATACAGCGGGGCGGTTTGGGTGCGCAGGCGCAGGTTGCCGCTGACCAATACCGTCGCTCCAAATTCTCCGAGCGAGTGGGCAAATGTGAGCAGTGTGCCCGAGAACAACCCGCCGCGCAGCGCTGGCAGGAGCACGAAGCGAAAGGTTTGCCAGCGGCTGGCTCCGATGGTGTAGGCGGCCTCCTCGTAGGTTACTTCCAGCTCGTCGAGCACGGGTTTGACCGCGCCCAGCATGTAGGGAAATGTGACAAACAGGTGCGCCAGCAGCACCCCGGCCGGGGCGAACATGGGCTGGATACCCAACGGGTCGAGGAATTTCCCCAGCAATCCAATCGGCCCCCATAACAGGAGCAGCGAGGTGCCCACAACCACCGTGGGGATGGCGACCGGCAGATTGACGATCACACTCAGCGCCTCCCGCCCGCGAAAGCGGTATTTCGAGAGCACGTAGGCGGCAAAAGTCCCCAGCACGGCGTTCAGCAGCGCGGTGGAAAAGGCGATCAGCAGCGAAAAACGCAGCGAGAACTGGGCATCGGGCTGGCTGAGCGAGGTGACAAATGTTTGCCAGCCGCCGCTCCCGGCGAAAATGTAGATGGCTGCCAGCGGCATGAGCAGCAATGGCAGCAGCACCAATAGCAGCAGTGAAACTGGCAGGAGCGTGGCGGCTCGCTGTCTGTGGCTCAACGTGCGTTCGGTCATCGGCCTACCTCCGGTAGTACCTTTTGCTTCCAGATGGCGTTGATGATTTCATCCCTGGCATTGACCCATCCCCCGAGGTCTTTCACCGTGAACGGTTTGGCGATCACGCCGAAATTGGGATTGGCAGCGTTCAGCGTTTCATCCACGCTGCGAAAGCCATACTCGACGAAGATGCGCTGGGCCGTCTCGCTCCACAGGAACTCGACGAAGGCCTCTACCAGGTCGCGCTCAGCCGGAGAGATATTCTTGTCAATCATCACAACCGTATGCTCGCCGAGGATGGTGCTCTCAGGGTAGACGATGAGGGCGTTCAGCTTGCCGCGTCCCAAATCCCACACGGCTTCCTG
Source organism: Candidatus Aquidulcis sp. (assembly GCA_020723385.1). Taxonomy (GTDB): domain Bacteria; phylum Chloroflexota; class Anaerolineae; order Anaerolineales; family UBA4823; genus DYIZ01. The sequence goes on along the minus strand of DYIZ01000162.1, from coordinate 7,421 downwards.
TTCGTACGTGATCAGCGCGTCCCCAAAACCATTCTCGAATTGGGTGCGGGCGGCGCGGGCTGAAGAGGCTTGGGCGACCACGTTGCGCCAGATGCCCAGGAGCTGGGCGTAAGCCTCCTCGGGGCTGCCGCCATTCAGGGTTACAGAGCCGTATTCGGCCAGGATCGCCCACTGCGCCCCGCCGGAAGTCAGCGGGTCCGGGTGAACCACTTCGACGCCGGGCTGCGCCAGGTCAGCGAAACTGGCGATACCCTTCGGATTGTCGCTTCGCACCAGGATGATGAACGGCGTCCGGTTGAGCACGCCCTCGTAGGGCAGATCATGCCATGTTGGCCCGGCCAGCACGTGATTGTCCACAAGCCGCAGGGCATCCAGCTCCAGTGAGAGAATCGCCACCTGGGCTGGCACCCCCAGGATGATCTGGTTGGTGATGGTTCCCGACCCCGAAAAAGAGGAGACGAATTCGATTTTCTCCCCGCTGCGCGCCAGCCACTCAGCCTGGAAAGCCGGGAAGATACCCTGATTCATCACTTCGCCCAGGATGCTGAACCCGTAGACGACGATGGCGCGCGGGTGTTTTGCCCCGACGCCCGGCAGCCAGGGCCAGGCCGCGTACAAGCCCAATCCAAGGAAAATGCTCCAAAGGAAGGCGCGTTTCAGCAGTGAATACCAATTGATTTGCAGGCTGCGCATCCGGGTCGTGAGTCTCCGCCCCTAATTATACCCAGGATAGTCGGAATTATTGGGTTGATTGGGAGCCGCTGTGACAAACCAGCCTGTCCGGCGGTGCTGTGTGGGTCGGATTGGCAATCCGACTTACCGCTGGCGGCGCACCACGGCAATCCCAGAGGGCCAAGAACTGTGCGGATCAATTGCCTGGGGTATAATGCCTCCAATTCGAAAGGATGAACGATGCCGAGATATTTTACCCTCGATGAAGCCAACGCCGCCCTGGAAACCATCCGACCGATGGTGGCTACACTGCTCGAACTGCGGGATGCCATTCTCGCCCGCAGCCCCGAAGTCTGGCCGGTGATCGAGAAAGCTGCCGGCAATGGCGGCAGCAAAGCCGCGGCGCAGGTGGAGCACGAGTTCGAGCGGATGCATGCCCTCGTCCACCAAATTCAGGACACCGGCGCAGTGCTAAAAGACATCAACCAGGGATTGCTGGATTTTCCATCCTTGCGGGAAGGCCGCGAAGTCTATCTGTGCTGGTTGTATGGGGAGGATGAAATCAAATATTGGCATGAGATTGATGCGGGGTACGCGGGAAGACAGTTATTTTAGAGCAAAACGTAAAGCGTAAAACGTAATCCGCAAACTTACGGATTACGCTTTACGATTCACTTTGCGCCGATTCCCATACCAGCAGCGCCTTCTTGCGCGCCGTGCCATAACGATACCCGCCGAAATCGCCCACTTTACGGATGACGCGGTGGCAGGGGATGATCACGGGGATGGGATTGTTGGCGACGGCGTTGGCGACCGCTCGTGCGGCGCGCGGCATCCCAATGTGAACGGCGAGATCTTCATACGAGACGACGCTGCCCGACGGTATGCGCAGCAGCGCCTCCCAGACCTTGATTTGGAAGTTGGTGCCGCTCAGGAACAGGCTGATCTTCTCACGGCTGGCTGCCTCCGACTGGGGGTCAGCGTACGGAAAAGGGGCGAAGATTCGATTGACGAGGGGGCGCGTTTCGACGGAATTTTCGCGCATCTCAGAGTTCTTCCAACGGCGGCGCATCTCGCCCAACACCTTGTCGCGGTTGCCATTCTCGACGAACGACAGGCCGCAGATGCCGCGGCTGGTTTGCGCCAGCAGGCACTCGCCGAAGGGCGTCGGGTGGAAGCCATACACGATGGTCAGCCCGGCTCCGTGGGCTTTGTATTCCCCCGGGGTCACCGCCTCGCAGGCGACGAAGAGATCGTGCAATCTGCCGGGGCCAGAGAGACCCGACTCGTAGGCCACATCCAGCAGGCTGCGCGACTGTTCGAGCATCTGCTTGGCGCGCTCTTTGGTCAGGAATTGCAGGAAGCGCTTGGGGCTGATGCCCACCCAGCGGGTGAAGATGCGTTGAAAGTGATACTCGCTTAATCCGACGTGGGCGGCAATGTCGTTCAACGCCGGTTGAGTCTGCACGTTGGCGTCGAGGAAGGCAATCGCCTGCTCGATGCGGTAGTAATCTTCGGAAAGTTGTTCGTAATTAACCGGTAAGGCGTCCATCGGGTGTTTCCTTTCTTTGCGATGATTGCATTATACGGGGATTTGCAGTGGATGCCACCCGATTCTTGCTGAGAAGCGGTCAGCAGGCAGCGATCAGCTTTCAGCGATCAGCGGTCAGCTAAAAGCCTGCTGCCCGTAGTCTAGGCCCTTGTGGCCGTGTCTATGTTGTACCCATTCACGCCCAACCGGGCTTGATGCCGGTCAGCTCGGTGCGGTCGGTTTCCGGGTTGTAACGTGCCAGGGGCTGCAGGATGTAGCGCTCGTTTTCCAGCCCGCACAGCTCGACGATGTCGGTCAACCGCCGCCCGCGGGGGAGACGCTGCTGGCAGGTAATCATGCGGATAGCCGAAGCAATCAGGGCGCGAATCTCACTCAATCCCAGGCCGAGGTTCGCCATCAGGCACAACGCTTCCAGCCGGGTGAGGGCATCCTCGGGGCTGTTGGCGTGCGTTGTGATGATCGCCGTGTGGCCGCGGCTCAACACTTCCATCGCCCGCAAACTCTCCGGCCCGATCAGCTCACCGATTACCAGCCAATCGGGGCGCATCTTCGAGGCGGCGCTGATCAGCTCGCTGAAGGGCACATCGCCCGGCCCGCCCGCTTCGAGGAATACCGCTCGTGGGTGCTGTAATTGGAATTCCTGCACCGGCTCGGCTACCACCAGGCGCTGATCGGGCGAGATGCTGGCAGCCAGAATGTTGGCAACCGTGGTCTTGCCCGCGCCGGTTCCGCCGGTGATCAAGCAGTTGACCCGGGCGGAAATGGCGCTGAGCAACAGGTCGCGCACCTCAGGGGGGATGAATCCGAAGCGGATCAGGTCTTCCCAGGTGAAGACAGTAACGCTCATCTTACGGATGACGAGACATGGCCCTTGAATGGCGGTCGGGGGCAAAACGGCCAACAGGCGTGCCTCGCTGCCGGGCAGGCGCACGTCGCCGATGGTCTCGGTGGGGCCAAGCTGCACGCCGCCCAGGGCCAGCGCGGCGTCAATCACGGCGCGCAGCGCCTCGGGCGACTCGAAGCGGATGTCTGTGTCTTCGATCATTTCACCGCTTTGGGTGACCCGCTCGGCCAGCACACGGTCGGGCGAATCAACCATGATCTCGCGAACCTGCGGATCAGCGTACAGGGCAGCCAGCGGGCCGAGAGCGTCGAGGATGGATTGAGTGGGCATGGTAACCTCCGGGGTGAGTCCGATAGTCGGATAGTCTGATAGTCGAATTGGGCTTGTTACCTTGATGATACCGGAAAGCGGAGGCGCGCGCCTCCGCCATTACCACAGGCGGGAATCAATTGCCCTTGAGCCACCCGCTGCGCAGCGCTAGCGCGACCGCTTCGGTGCGCGAATTTGTGCCGGTTTTGTTGAAAATGGAATTGATGTGGAACTGGACGGTACGCTCGCTGATGCCGAGGCGGTAGGCGATCTCTTTGTTGGTCAGACCCTCGGAGGCAAGCCTGAGCACCTGGTGCTCGCGCGGCGAGAAAGGATGGGCGCTTGGGAGCGGGGGTTTCGGCGCTTCGGACAGGCTGTGCGCCTCGTTGTGCGCCCGCTGCGCCAGCCGGGCGAGGGTGGCGACGGCAGCCCGCGCCGGGTAGTTGTTGGCGGGCAGGGCGCGGTCGTAAGCCTGGGCCTGTTCCACCAGCCGGTCGAGCGCATCCAGCAAACTTTCCATCGGCGGAAGCGGGGGAATTTGCGGCGAGCGGGCATCGGCCTGCTTGTGCGCCGCAACCGCCTCGAGAATGCGGTCAGCCAGCGCTTCGAGGGAGTCCACCTGCTCGATGTGATAGCGCTGGCAGACGATGTCCACGTTGCCCTTGCGCCAGAAACCCTCCGGGCAGCAGACGATCAGCTTGCCGCTTTTGCTGAACAATCCCAATTCGAGCAGCGAGATGGGGGCTTTCGTGGCCGGGTCGAAGTACATGGCAATGAGGCTGGCCTTTTCCTGCGCGGCCAACTCCCATTCGACCTGCTGGCGGAACTGGGGATTCTCGATGCGCTGAATCCACGATGCGTCCCACTCGTCGCGGCGCGGGTTGAAGATGATGATGTCGCTGCACGCCAGGCGCTGCTCGATGCGCGCCTGCCAGTCGTCCGCATTGCCCATTTCGATGCTCCCGGCGAGGAAGACGGAGAAGCCGTCGAGCAGGGGGGAGGGAGGTTTGATGATGGACATGGGTTTTGGGACGCGGATGAACGCGGATTTCAAAAAATCAGCGGTCATCCGCACAATCCGCATACGATCATGTTGTTTGGTAGGTTGAGTCGTTGCTTGTCAGCAATGCTGCAAGCAGAGTGTTGGCTCATGGTACATGGCGGCGATAGAAGATATTCAATACTTGCGAGAGTTATAGGGTGTACCAAGCATTGGCATGGTTGGAGATCAAGCCTATTGGTCGAGTCAGCTTTATAGAATTGCTGTTAGGAAGGGAGTGATTTCCATTGATTTTCAAAATTAAGGGCAGTTCCCCAGTTGATACCCGCTCCGCTATCAGCCCATTTCTTACCTGCCTGTAGGGTTTGTTCTTTCAATCGGGTGATTGCATTCATCAGTTCTCTACTGGCAAGAATAAAAGTCTGGGGTGGTTGTAGATCAGGCGGTAAATAAACGAGGATGTAGAAAAGATCATCTTGTGGCTCGCGCTCCCGAACCAACCAAAAGTTCTTACTTGATAAACCTTTCACATCTACCATAAATTTCTTTCCATTTGGGCTAACGACAACCAAATCGAAAACGGGCGAATTCCCTAACGTAAAAGAAACTACATAGTCTCTTCTCGTCAGTTCCGATGCAGCATAGAATTGCGCAGCCCATTGAGTTCTGTATCTCTTTTGATTTGTACTCATTCTGAAACCTCCACCTTTAGCACTTGTTTTCTTATACCGCTTTGCGTTCCCGTAGAGCGCGTTCAAAGATTGTTGGACGCAGAGCGCCCATTGATCTCGTTCTCACGCTCTGCGTGGGGACGCCATCTCGACGCTCCGCGTCGCCACTCGGGTGTGTGATACGGTCATGTCGGACGCAGAGCATCCTTGCAAGTGTTCCTACGCGGAGCGTAGGAACGAGAGGATAGGTTCTGGTTTTCTGGTTCCCACGCTCTGCGTGGGAACTTCATTTGCGACGCTCCGCCTCACCACGTTTGCACAACTTCCAATAATCCAGGAAGCCCTGCGTAATTCCGGGCACTCGAGTACCGCCAGTGGACCGGATCATCCACATAACCTCTCCTCACAGGGTTGTTGTGAATATACTCGATTTTCTGCCGCATCATCGCTTCGTCTTGAATCAGTTGCGGGTGAGAGCCTTCCTGCCACACCTGATAGTCTCGATCCTGTTTATGTGTGGCCTTGCTCTGCGCCAATTGCTGAAGCAAATCCTGGGCTTGCTTATCCTTCAGGTAGTCAACGATCTGGCGCGCGGTGAAGGATTTGAAATCGCCAATCTCTTTGGATAGGTCTGGCGACGCAGCCACAAGATGCAAGTGATTTTCCATGATCACATAGGCATAGATGGTCAGACGCTCATGCATTTGTAGAAAGCGCCATGAAGCATAAAGAATATCTACCACTGATGGGCTGCTGAACAATGGCAGCCAGTTGACAATCGTACACGTAAGAAAATGCGGGGATTGGTTTTCGTAAATCTGGTAGCGGCTTCTGGCCATTTTACCTCTGGAAGTAGCATATATTCCTTGGGTCATGTTCTCGTTCCCACGCTCCGCGTGGGAACCTCACTCGCGACGCTCCGCGTCGCATTCCAGACTTACTGGACGCGGAGCGTCCTCCTATGCGTTCCTTCGCGGAGCGTAGGAACGAGAAAACGAGAGATTATCCCAATTCTACCCCTACTTCTTTACTCCCCCCTCCCCACCACCGGCAGATATACTGGCCACACCACCGGACAGTCCAGCGTGGCGGTTGGCGGGGCGGGGATGTCCTGGACCACGGTCAGCGTCTCCCACGAGGCGGGGAACGCATTCGCCAGGTAAATCCGCCCTCGCAGCGGGTCGAGAGCGGGCATGGCTGCCCCCGCTGGTAAATCCACCGTGTCTACCACCATGTTCGTCTCGCCGTCGGCTACTTTGACGTTGATATTCAGCGAGTAGATGCGGTTGGTGAAGGGGTTGACCAGCAGCGTGCTGCTGAAATCTTCGATCCGCCCCACCTCGGCCAGCGTGTCGCCGTCCAGCACGAGCGTGTCCAGCCCGCTCACCACGTAGACCCGGTTGGCGGCCCAGTTAACCGCCACCCGCCCGATGTTGGCAACCGGGATGACGGCGGTTTCGGTGTAGGTCGCGCCGTCAATGACGTGCAGCTCGTCGTCGCCGGTGTAGGTTGCGTACACTTTATTGGTCACCGGGTTGGCCGCCACCCACACGTTCTCGAAGTAGATGCTGTACCCCAACTCGATGGACTTGATCTTGGTGTTCGTCGCGCCGTTCACGATGCATACCACGCTTGGCTTGTTTTGGTAGATGGAATCGTAGCCCAAGTAGATGATGTTTGTCATCGGGTTGATGGTGATGTCATCCCCCCCGCAGGGCAGCGACTTGACCTCCCGCGTGGCGAGATTCACCACCTTGCTGTTGGTGTACAGCCGGTTGGTGCAATAATTGACCGCCACTGGAAAGACCGCATAACTCCCCGATGTATAAAGCTGAATCGTTTCGGAATATTGGTAGCTGTCCAGCCCGAAGACCCCCGCGTCGCTGGTCATCCCAACGTATCCTGCCCCGTTGAGGGGATTGACGCTGACCGCAAATCCATTTTCCGGCAGTTGGACAGTGGCGACGAGGGTGGGAGCCGGCAAGGGGAGGGGTTGAGCTGCGGCCTGCACAATCGTGAGCGCCGCGCCGAATGCGGTAACGGCTGCAAGCACGAGAACGAGCCAGCGAGTACCTGACATAGCACACCTCCTCGTCAGTTATCAGTGACCAGTAATCAGTGACCAGTTGTCAGTAATGTTTCTGATTTTATTTTATACCGATTTAGAGTAAAATCAACCAGCTATTTGGATGAGCACCGCCGTAACTCAAATTGTGACTTGCTCCCATGACGCCTGGCACATCGCGCCTCGCACTTAACGCTCACACAGGATACCCGCTTTGTTCGAAATCGTTTTCCTCGGCACCTCCGCTTCCGCTCCCTCCATCCACCGCGGCCTTTCGGCGCAGGTGGTGATGCATGACGAATTTCGCT
>DYIZ01000003.1:87131-92717 GCA_020723385.1 Candidatus Aquidulcis sp. | reverse complement strand
TGGAAAGCTCTCCCTGCCACCCAGTTCTCATAGTGACTTTTGCGGTATTGCGTTTTAACCGTTGATCGGGATTTACCCGCTGCGGGCGCGCTTGCGCGCCGGGGCTGCCTGGCGCGACACGCCGCGATACGAAGGCGCAGTGATGGCGATAATTTTGCACAGGCGGGTGTCTTGCAGTCGGCTCAACAGGCGCGCATCCATCTCGTCTTTGAATTCGGGGGTGGTGATGACCGTGGGCAGTTCGGCGAGATAACGGTAATTGAATAGCTGGTAGAGCTTTTCCTTGACCCACGGGGTCATTGATTGTGTGCCAAGGTCGTCCAGGATGAGCAATGGGGTGGTGCGCACTTCCTCGAAACGCCGGTCGAGGCTGATGGCGCTCGACGGGCTGAACGTGGCCCGCAGGTGGCTCATCAAATCGGGGACGGAGACGAACAACGGGAGATGCCCCAGGTCGGCTCGGAAGTTGGCAACGGCGGCAGCCAGGTGGGTTATGCCCCACCCATAGGGGCCGGTGAGCTCCAGCCAGCCGCGCGGGGATTTGGCGTATTCCTGGGCGGCTTGTAGCGCCTTTTCCAGGCTGGTTACGTGCTCGACGGGCAGTTTCTCCCCCCGGCGTAAGTCGAACGTGGCAAAAGTCAGGTTATGCAGCAATGAGAGCGACGTAATTTCGTTATAACCCGTTTCGTTGGTCGGCTTGCGGTAATCGGGGACACGCATGTGGACGCGTGTCACCAGTTGGGGATCTTCCAGCCGTGAGCGGATGCGCCCCTCGATTTCCTCCAGCATCAGGTTGGTGGTCACCACCAGCGGCAGACGATTGATATACCGGTAATTTATGATCTGGAAGAGCTTTTCCTGCGCCCACTCGGTGGCATTGTGCGTGCCGAAATCATCCATCACCAGCAGCGGGGCGGTGCGAATCTCCTCGAAACGCTCCTCGAAGGTGGCTTCCGGGTCGCTATAGGCGAAGCGCAGCGAATCGAGCAGGTCGGGAACGGTGATGAACAGGGTGGGCACGCCCATGCCCACCGCGAAATTAGCGATAGCGGCAGCCAGGTGTGTTTTCCCACAGCCGTAGCCCCCCTGGATGAGCAGCCAACCGTTGAGCGACTGGGCAAACTGCCGCGCCTGATTGTGGGCCAACTCGAGTGAATCGGCCTGGGCCGGGCGCAGCCCGACGTGGCCGCGCGTCTGGAAATTCTCGAAGGTGAGATGGCTGAGCTGATCCAGATTGCTCATGGCGAACAGGCGGGTATGGATTTGCTGCGCTACCTGCCCCTGGCGGCAGACGCAAATCTCTATTTTGCCGAAATCGGGGTGGCCTACCGGTAGATCCTGGCGCAGAAATCCCATCCCATGACAGTGCGGGCAGTTCGGGTCGCCGGGTAGATCGTGTTGGCGGGGCGCTGGCTGGCTTACCGCGCTCTTTCTCGCGCCTTTCGCGCCTTTGGCCCCTTTAGCGTCTACTTTCGCGTCACTCTTCCCACTCGGCATACCGGCGGCGATCTTTTTCAGTGTCGCGTCGATCTTGGCTTTTTCGCTCATCGCGTCCTTTCTCCTGCCAGCGGCGCAAGATGGCCTCGACATAGCGCCAGTTGCGCTTATTGTTTTCCACGGCGATGCGCAGGGCGTCGGCGATCCAGTCTTCGGGATAGGATGACTCGGCGTCGTGCAGCATATCGGCGATCATCGGGGTGAGCGGGCCGATGTTTTGCTCGTAGAGGGTGAAGATGCCTGGCCGTTCGAGGGCCAGCTCGACCGGGAATTGTGCATCGCCCGAGGGCCGCCAGCGTCCCTGCTGGATGGCTTCGACAGCGGCGCGGCCCTTGGGAGTGTTGAGAAAATACAGGGTTTCAGCACTCTCCAGGGGCAGGGTCACTCGCAGCAGGACGCCGCGCCCCACCGCATGGTCGAGACTCTCATCCAATGCGAGGCCGGCTTCCTCCGGGCTGGCTCCCATCCCGCTCATGAAGCGCTTGTCCCCGGCGAAATCGTCACGTCTCAGGTATCGGAAAGCGCCCTCCATCCGGTCGAGCTTCCAAATGGCGTACAGGGTGACTTTCATCTCCCCAAGCTGATCAATCTCCGGCAGCAGATCGGTGAAGAAGGGGCCGGGGATGGGCGTGAGGCGGACTTTGCCGGAGGGGAAGCCGGGGAAGGTCATTATCTTACCTGCGACAAGTCTACACTCCGCGTGGCCGCGTTTTCGAACTTTGCCAGGTTGCTGCGGAACACCAGCTCGACGGTGCCGACCGGCCCGTTGCGGTGTTTGGCGACTTTGATTTGGGCGATATTCTGCTTCATCGTGTCTTTTTCGTACATCTCCGGGCGGTGGATGAACATGACGATGTCGGCGTCCTGTTCCAACGATCCCGATTCGCGTAAGTCAGAGAGCTGCGGCTCTTTGTCGGCGCGCTGTTCGATGGCGCGCGAGAGCTGCGCAGCGGCCAGCACAGGGGCGTTTATTTCACGGGCCAGCATCTTCAGGTTGCGAGAAATGTACGAGACCTCTTGCACACGGTTTTCGGAGCGCAACCCGCTGCTCATCAACTGGATATAATCGAGCAAAACCAGGTCAATCCCGTATTCCATCTGCAAACGGCGGCATTTGGTGCGTAGTTGCAGCGGGGTCAGGCTGGGCGTGTCGTCGAGATAGACGTGTGTATCGCCGAGCACTTCGATCGCGTGGGTGAACAGCGGCCACTCGTCTTCTTCCAGCTTGCCATTGCGCAGGCGGCTGGTATCTATGCCGGTTTCCTGGGCGATCAGGCGCTGCACGAGCTGCTCGTTCGACATTTCCAACGAGAAGATGGCGACGTGTTTCTTGCGCACCTGGGCGGCGTGTTTGGCCGCCGAGAGCATCCATGCCGTTTTTCCCATGCCCGGTCTGCCGGCGATGATGATGAAATCCGAAGGCTGCAAGCCGCTGAGCAGCCGGTCCAGGTCGGTGAAACCCGTGGGGACGCCGTAGAATTCTTCGTCGCGCTGGGAGAGCTGGTCAATGCGGTCGTAATAGTTGCTCAACACCTGCTGGATGGTTTGCAGGTCACGCGTCATACGCCGCTCGCTGACGCCGAAGACGGCTTTTTCGGCCTCGTCCATCACGGCGTCAATGCCGGTTTCTTCCTGGTAGGCCAGCCGGGCGATGTCGTTGGCAGCGGTCAGCATCTTACGCCGGATGGAGGTATGCTCGACGATGCGGCCGTAAGCTTCAGCGTGCAGGGATGTGGGGACGTTGTTGACCAGCGCGGTCAGGTAGGCCGGGCCGCCCACTTCGGCCAATTGCCCCATGTCATCCAGTTCGGATGTGACGGTGAGAATATCGAGGGGGACGCGGCGCTCATGCAGCCGGGTGAAGGATTCCCATACCCATTGGTGGCGGTGGATGTAGAAATCGTCGGCGCGCAAAAATTGGGCGACATCGTAGTAAGCCTCCGGGTTGATGAGGATTGCCCCGATGACGGCCTCTTCCGCCTCCCGGCTGTGAGGAACAACCTGCGGAGCCGGCGACGGCGTCTCTGCCAGGGGTGAATAGTCGCTCATGGCAGGTTTCGTCTACGGTTTTTCAGCGTCTGGATTGTCATCTTCTTCCCCGCTTTCCAGGTTATCCATATCCAGCTTCTCCAGAAAGTCCTCGAAGATCGAGAGACGCTCTTCGGGTTCGGGTTGGTCTGATCCGGTCCTATGCTCCGCAGAACGGTTTGTCAGCTCGGCTGCCTGCCCTTGCAGGTCTTCCTCGGGGGTGATGCCGGCGCTTTCCATGATCTCACCCTTGACCAGGATCGGCACGTGGGCGCGTACTGCCAGCGCCAGGGCGTCCGAGGGGCGCGAGTCGATATTCAATATCCTGCCATCCGTCTCGACAACGATATTACCGATGAAAGTTTCATCCCGCAGATCAATCACTTCTACCCGTAAGACACGCGCCCCCAGCCTGTCGAAAGCATTTTTGAGCAAATCCCAGGTCAGGGGGCGGGCAATCTCGACTTCTCGGAGGGCCAATGTGATGGCATCAGCTTCGTAAACGCCAATCCAGATCGGCAGATACCGCTCGGCGTTAGCCTCCCGGAGAATGACGATCCGCTGCTGGGACATTAAGCTCACACGCATGCTGTCAATCACCACTTCTACCATCTCAGACATAACAGGCCTCCAATCACGAATTCAAAGCTGATCTATCAGCTTGATGTGCCATTTCGATAACGAGGATGAAGGTGGGTGTTTTGGGCGGGCTTTACCCGCCCAAAACACCCCACACAATCTTATTCGCGATGACACAACTCAATGTATTCTAACATGGGCAGAGCGGGTGTGCAACTACAATGAAAATCGAGGCATAGAGCGAGACCGTCAGCGTTGGGCCAGACTCCCGGGGCTTCCAAAACACCGGGAATCAAGGTGCGCGTTGCAGATGTTAAAAAATCTAGTACCAGTGTCTCACTTGTTTGTTTTTAAGATTGGAGTATAATACCGAAACAACCAAAATCTGTAGCAGGGGGTGGGCCCTGACCATTGATGATAAAGGGGCAGGTCGGATGAAAGCCAGAATACTGTGGATCGAAGGAAAACGGGCTGAAGGCCCGTCTTTTGTACCAGCCTTGAGGAAGAAAGATTATCAAGTCGAAGTCGTCCCCACCGGGAACGCGGCCTTGACGCGCGCATTGGAAATTGATCCGGATGTAATTGTGGTCAACGCCGCCTCGTTACGCACCAGCGGAAAGCGCATTTGCAAAGATTTACATGAGAAGTTGAGCGGGCTGCCCATTTTGGTCATTACTTTGCCAGATCAGGGTGCCATTGGCGATTGCGCCGCTTCGGTGCTGGTGCTCCCCTTTACTGCCCGCAAGCTGATCAACCGTATCACACCGCTCCTGCCTGGAGATGGCAACCTTTTGCTCCACGAAGGCCCCATCCGGCTCGATCTGGAACGCAAGCGCGTGCGCTGCCAGGGACGCGAAGCCCGCCTGACCCCCCGCCTCACCCGTCTGTTGCAGATGTTCATGCAAAAACCTGGCGAAGTCATCGAGCGGGAAAACCTGTTCCGTGAAGTTTGGAACACAGAATATACCCTGGATACCCGCACACTCGATGTTCACATCAGTTGGCTGCGACAGGCTCTCGAGGAAGACCCTCGTAAGCCGGCCTTCCTCAAAACCATTCGAGGTGTGGGTTACCGGTTGGACGTGTAAAAGGTTGAAAGTTGAAAGTTGAAGGGCTTGCCCTGAGCTTGACGAAGGGTTGCAGGTGACTGCAACCCTTTTTTGCGCCTATCTGAATAACTGCTCAAGGTGGACGACAGTCCGCCGGTGGATGCAGGTTGCGCGCAACCGCATCGCTTAACGGAAGCAAAGGCTTATGCGGACAGGCGCTTATTTCCCGGTCGAGCTTGCCAGTTGAGCCTGCCCTGGCTCGCCGCTCACCGTCACCCAGCGGACGCAAATTGTTTTCCCCGGCGGAGTTGACAGGTGCAGCTCGCTGGCAATCGGCTGATTCTTGCGCGGTCGCCTTGCCTGAACAACACTGCGGAAGATGCGGCCATCCCAGGCTGGGTCGGCTTCCCAGTAATCCAGCGTGGAGGCAAAA
>DYIZ01000003.1:13008-87121 GCA_020723385.1 Candidatus Aquidulcis sp. | reverse complement strand
AGTTGCAGGTTGCAGGTTGCAGGTTGAAGGTCCGCCAAACTTTCAACCTTTGACCCTTCAACCTTCAACATGTCGAAAGAGAATGCCGACGAGGCAGCCAACCGCGCTCGCGTGGTATGCACCGCCCGGAAGGTGACATCGCTGGCGATGAATCGCCGCTGCAAGCGGTCGGCCACGAGCGGGGTGGTGCCCGACCCGCAGAAGAAATCAGCCACCAGGTCGCCAGGATTCGACGAGGCCAGAATGATCCTTTCGAGCAGCGCCTCCGGCTTTTGCGTGGGGTAGCCGGTGCGTTCGGAGTGCAGGCGCGCCACCACCGGGAAATACCACCAGTCTTCCGGCACCTTGCCCCGCTCCAAATTGGGTACTTTGCCGAACCCGGCTTTCGGCGACGAAGCAAAAGTCTTGACCGTCACCGGGTTGTAGGGCTGGCGTACGGCATCCACGTTGAAGGTATAGCCGTCGCCTTTGGTGTAAGCCAGGAGCGTGTCGTGCTTGCGGTTGAAAGCGCTGCGAATGGGCGACGGGCCGTGGTAGCACCAGATGATCTCGTTCAGCAGCCGCTCCGCGCCGAATATCTCATCGAGCAGCAGGCGGGCGTAGGCATCAGCATGCCAATCGAGATGCAGGTACAGCGTCCCGGCGGGGGCCAGCAGCCGATGCATCAGCGCCAGCCGGGGATAGAGAAAATCCAGGTAGGCGTCGAGATTGGCCCAGTGGTCGCCGTACCCTTCGGTAAGCTGCCACTCCTGCGGGCGGCGCGAATCCTCGCCGCGCCCCACCCTCGCCGGGTAGGCCCGGTTGGTGAAAAACGGCGGGTCGGCGTAGATCAGGTCAATCTGTCCCTCGTAATCGGGAAGAAGCGCCGACATGGCGGCCAGGTTGTCGCCGAGGATCAATCGGTTTGCAGATTGAAGGTTGAAAGGCCTGCCCTGAGCCTGTCGAAGGGTCGAAAGGTCTGGAGAATAGCCCGCGCCCTGGGGATAGACGATACTATCCAATTCCAGGGCGGCGGGAATGGGGGTGGGGGGAGATTTGGAGGCCCAGGTGAGCAGGGGCATGGGGAAAAACAAGGGATAGGGGATAGGTGATAGGGGAGTAGAAAACCCTTTTCCCTTATCCCCTATCCCCTTGTTATTATTTGCCGAATTTCGCCTTGAGCAGATCTTCCAGCGTCGGCTGGCCGATCTCTTGCAGCTCGTAGCGCACGCGCTGCGAGGGCTTGTTGATCTTGAGCACGCGGGTCAGGTCAATCGGTGTGCCGATGACGACCATATCCACGTCGGCCTTGGCGATGGTGGCTTCCAGGTCTCTCGTCTGCGCTTCGCCGTAACCCATAGCCGGCAGGATGGGGCCGGTCTTGGGGTATTTCTGGTAGGTGGCGGCGATGGATTTGACCGCGAACGGACGGGGATCCACAATCTCGGCTGCGCCAAAGCGGCGGGCGGCGACGTAACCAGCGCCGTAGGCCATCTCGCCGTGGGTCAGGGTCGGGCCGTCTTCGATGACCAGCACCCGCTTGCCGCGGATTGCAGCGGGGTCGTCCACGAACAATGGGGAGGCGGCTTCGATGACAATGGCGTTCGGGTTGAGTTTGAACAGGTTGTCACGCACTTTGATCACGTTCTCAGCGTTGGCCGTATCCACTTTGTTGATCACGATCACATCCGCGTCTCGGACGACGGTTTCGCCGGGGTGGTAGGCGCTCTCGTGACCGGCGCGGTGCGGGTCGGCGACGACGATCTTGAAATCGGAGACGTAGAATGAGAAATCGTTGTTGCCGCCGTCCCACAGGACGATGTCCACTTCCTGCTCGGCCTGGCGCAGGATGGCTTCGTAATCTACGCCAGCGTAAACGATGACGCCGTTGTCAATGTGCGGTTCGTACTCCTCGCGCTCCTCGATGGTGCATTCGTGCTGGTCGAGGTCGGCGTAGGTGGCGAAGCGCTGCACTTTCTGCTTGACCAGATCGCCGTAGGGCATGGGGTGGCGGATGGCGGCAACTTTGTAGCCCATATCTCGCAGGATCAGGGAAACCCGGCGGGTGGTCTGGCTCTTGCCGGAGCCGGTGCGCACGGCGCACACCGATACCACCGGTTTTGTGGATTTGACCTGGGTGGACTTGAGTCCCATCAGGCGGAAATCAGCCCCGGCGGCCATAACCATCGAGGCCTTGTGCATCACGTATTCGTGCGGCACGTCGCTGTAGGCGAAGACAACCTGTTCGACGTTGTGTTTCTCGATCAGGTCGAGCAGTTCGCTCTCGGCGTGGATGGGGATGCCCGCGGGGTAGAGCTTCCCAGCCAGGGCAGCCGGGTAGGTGCGCCCTTCGATGTCGGGGATTTGCGTGGCGGTGAAGGCAACCACCTGGTAATCGGGATTGTCGCGGAAGAAAACATTGAAGTTGTGGAAATCGCGCCCAGCGGCGCCCATGATGAGGGTACGGGTTGGCATAGAGTCTCCTTGTCTGGTTTAGGTATGGTCGGTAAACTAATCCGTAAAACGTAAAACGTAAAACGTAAAACGTAACTGCTCTTACGGATCACGTTTTACGTTTTACATCACTTCTGGGGCGGTGATGCCCAACAGCGCCAGGGTGTTGGCCATGGCTTGCTTGGCAGCGGCGACGAGTTGCAAACGCGCCGCTCGAATGTTGGCTTCGGCTTTGACTACTGGGCAGGCATCGTAGAAAGTCGTAAAGGCCGAAGCCAGTTCGAAAGCCAGGTTAGTGATGTGCAGAGTCTTATATTCCTCAGCGGCGCGCTGCACATCGCCGGGCACGCGCGAGATCAGATCGATCAGTTGAATTTCGGTGGGGTGGAGGGGGAAATCGAAAGCCGACGGTTCCCGGCTGATCGCGAGGCCTTCCGCCTGCGCCTTGCGCAGGATACTGCAACAGCGAACGTGAGCGTATTGAATATACGGGGCGGCCTGCCCATTGAAATCGAGCGCCGTTTCCCAATCGAATGTGACGACCTTCGAGATTTCGCGCGCCAGCATGGGGAATTTGAGCGCCCCCAGCCCGATGGCGGTCGCCACCGACTGCATTTGAGCGGCATCGAGATTGGGATTCTTCTCCCGCACAACTTCCATCGCCCGCGCTGTCGCCTCGCCGATCAACAATTCGAGCAGCACCACGGTGCCCTCGCGGGACGACATGACCACGTTTCCCGGCAGGTTGACAATCTCGTAGGGGATATGGATACATTTCGCCGCAATGGAATACCCGGCGATTTCGAGCGTCTTGAAAACCTGCTGGAAGTGCAGCGATTGGCGCACATCCACGATGTACAACGATTTGACCAGGTCGGGATAATCGTTGAATTTCTGGATAGCCAGCGCCAGGTCTTCGGTGGCATAGAGCGCGGTGTTGTCGGAGCGGAGCGCTACCATCACGCGGTATTTGTCTTTCTTCAGGCCGAGCAGCTCGTCAATCTTGACAATGACCGCCCCGCCAGTGGGGCGCTCGTCAATGGCGATGCCCTTCTCGATCAGCTCGTTGACCACTTGTTTGCCGGGATGTTCGGCGGTACTGTTGAAATAATAGCGGTCGAAATGGATGCCCAGCGCCCGGTACATATCCTCGAACCCGTCGAGCGACCACTGGCGGGTCTCCTCCCAGAGAGCAACAACCTCCGGGTCTCGCTGATCCCAGCGGGCGTAGAGAGCGCGCACCTCCGCTTCGAGATCGGGGTTCTCCTCGAGTCTGCGGTTGGCTTCGGCATAAACGTCGCCCATCCACTGCGTGATATCTTTCATTGGGCGCTCACCTGCGTGGCGGGTCATGTAATTCCACAGCCATTTGATGACATGCAGGCCGATGTCGCCCGGATAGTTGGCGCGCACCACATCGTACCCGGCGAATTCCAGGATGCGGCACAGGGCATCACCGAAGATGGTGCCGCGCAGGTGACCAACGTGAAAGGCTTTGTGCGTATTGGGCTGGGAAAACTCGACCATCACGCGCTGGCCTTTGGGGGCGCCGCTCCCGAAGGAGTCTCCAGCCTCGATGACAGTTGCCACGACGCGGCGGGCAAACTCGTTGGGTTCGAAATACAGGTTGAGGTAGCCCCTCACGGCCTCGACGCGGGCAAAGGAAGGCGGCGTCCCGAGGTAAGCGGCGGCCTTTTCGGCGATCTCCTGGGCGTGCTGTTGAACGTTGGTCGGCTGACCGGTGCGTTCTTTGACCAGGCGGGCGTTTTGGGCGGCAAGCTGAAAAAAGGATGTGCTCAACCCCCAATGTCCGGCGAACGGAATGGGAAGGAAGACGATTTTCCCCGGGTCAGGAAGCCCGTTCTCGGCGCAGAAAGCGCTCAACTTCGTGGTGATGGCGTGTTCTTCGGCAGCAAACATGATCAGGCCCTAACAAAAAAAGCGGGAGCGCAACTGCTCCCGCTGGCAAATTCAGCCTCGCGGATGGAGCCACCGCCGGAAGGGGCGCTCCATGGACAAGCTGTTGGGTTACTTGCCCAGCGTGGCCAGGCGCTTCATCAAGCGGCTCTTCCGGCGCGCCGCGTTGTTTCTATGAAGAATACCCTTTTCAGCAGCCTTATCGAGGGCGCGGATGGCCTCGAGGGTGGCGTTGCGAGCGTTTTCGGGATCGCCCTCTTCGATTGCCAGACGGGCTTTCTTCACTTCTGTGCGAGCGCGGGCCGTGTAGGTGCGGTTGCGAAGACGGCGTTTCGGATTTTGCCGCATACGTTTGATTGCAGAGCGAGTGTTAGCCAAAGTAGAGCCTCCAAATAGATTGTGACCTGGGTCACGGGGGGGTATTTTACCTGAGAGGGGCGGTTTTGTCTAGCGTGGGTGAAAACAAATTATGGCCAGGGGATTACCTGCTCGTCCGTGACGTTGCCTTGTGGATCTACAATTGTGATGAACAATTGATTTGGTTGGGGGGAGAGGCATTCAAGTTCCATTGTCACGTTCAGTAAGGCAACAAAAGTCATCATTTTGGGATCCAACCCCATATCATTAGATTGATCCCATTGGCCGAAAAAGTTGACGCCAGTTTCATCCACTACAAGGTAGAAACCAACGTTTTGCCGCTCGGGATCGAAATGGTTATGGATGGCCTCGTTGGCTTCTTTCCAGGTACAGCTTCCGGCGGGGGCAGCTCTCATTTGGATTGTATCCAGGATACGCAGATACCCGCTGGTTTCGTAATCGAATTGATCGCAAATGGCATCCAGGCCCTGCTCGTCCGTGGGAAGAACATCTGGCAGCAGTGAAGGCGCAATTTGACCGGAAAACCAGCCGTTGTAGCTGCTATCCACTACCACCGGGTTGATTTTGTCGAACAGAATACCAACACAGACATCGGCGGCATCAATCTGTTGGCTGATTGTGGCCGCATGGCGCATGGCCAGGCGAGCGTTGACTTCGATCTCGTCGCCCGTAGCCTGGGGATCAACCTCGGGGTCAACGAACCAGATTATGAGCGTGGTTATTTTCTGTTCGGTTCTGTACAAAAGGGTGAATTCATCGTAGGCGATGCCCAGTTTCAATTGCTTCATGAGAACATCAACGTTGCAGTCAGGGACTGGCGTTCGAGTGGGCGCCCTCGTTTTGGTCACTGTAGGCGAGGGTGTATCGGTAGGTATGGCTGTTGCTGTAGCAGAGGGGGTGACTGTCGAGGTGGCTGTTGATGTCGCGGTGGGAATTGGTGTTTCTGTGGGCGTTGAGGTGAACTCTAACGCGACCTTCGTCTGGCATCCTGCCAGCGGGAATACCAGAATAATTGCAAGCCATAACAAAGCAAATTTTGGCATGATCTCATCCCTCCAGGAATATTGGTTACTATGCAGTCCATTATAGTCGAATTCCAACTTCCCACATAAAAGCCAGGGAATTTTATTAGCGGTTCACGTTGCTCTTATCCTCTTTTTACAGCATCATGAACAAGAATGGTTTATAAAAAGAGCGTGCTCGAAAGAGTAATGTTCACAAGAATGATGCTCGATCTCCTTCGATCCTCCAACCCGCTGGGCTGGACCAGGCAGCGCAACCCGCTGTGCCGGATGCCGAGGTTCGATTCCTCGGCGGCGGGCAGGAGGATCGAAGGAGATCGAGATGTTATTGTGCTAAATTAGAAACGGTGGGCGAAAATGTGTATCGTTTGTGGTTAACCTTTGATTCCAAATGCCTGAAACTACGTGTATTATTTGTTGACCGTTCAGAGTTGATGAAGGAATAGAAAATGGCATTCAAATATTTGCTAAGGAAAAATACTCGACAGAGGTCATTTCTACAAACCATGCATGGAAAGCTGGTGACGGCATTTCTCATCCTCACGCTGGTTCCATTGGGAATAGTGGGTATTCTTGCATATTTACAGGCTCAACAGACATTGCAGAGTCATATTCATGAAGAATTAGACTTCACTTCCTTGATTCAAGCACAGGTTGTCGAGCAATGGCTGAGTGAGCGCCAGGATGATATGGTCGTTCTGGCCGGTACGGCGCGTGTGCGGACGATGGACCCTCTGAAAGCCGGTGAAGCTGTCAAGCAATATTTCGACCAATGGGGAGTTTATGAAACGATGATGCTGATCAAGCGTGACGGCCTCACGGCGTTCTCAACTGACGGGGTGGATTATGATCTGCGAAACCAAATTTATTGTCAAAAAGCGATGCATGGCGAAATTTTCATCTCTAATCCTACAAGCTCAAAAACTACCGGGCAAGTCGTTTTTGTGATCGCTGCGCCAGTGATTGTGGATAACGAAATTATTGGCGTCGTTGCGGGCGAGTTGAATACCGACCACTTTTCGCAGATATTTCAATGGGCGCAGTCAGGCGAAACAGGTGAGGCGTATTTGATCAACCCGGGCGGCTATTTCATCACACCATCACGGTTCACTGATGAGTTGATTAAGGCGGGTCAGGTGAAGGAGCGGGCCGAACTGGAATTGATGGTTGCTTCCACCGGCGCACGCAATGCCTTGGCTGGTAAGGATGGTCTCGAAGAATACGTTGGCTACCGCGGCAATCCGGTAATCGGCGCTTACCGACCGATCAGCGGCGTTGGGTGGGGTCTGCTCGTGGAGCAGGAAGTCGCAGATGCTTACCAACCTGTGACGCGCCTGCGAACAATGATGATCATCATCATGTTGGGAACGATCATTTTGACTTTAAGCCTGGCGTTCCTTATCTCCCGCAGAATCTCTAAGCCGGTGAGCAACATGGCGCGGGTGGCCCTCTCTCTGGCCGCCGGCGACATCCGGCAGGAAATTTCCTATCGCAGCCGCGACGAATTAGGCGATCTTGCCGAGTCGTTCCGAGCGACCATCGCCTACCAAAAAGCGATCACTGAGGCTGCAATTCACATCGCGGATGGTGATTTAACCGTCTCGGTTGCACCCCAATCGGATCAGGATGATATGGGCAAAGCCTTCGAGCGCATGATCGAAGCCCTGCGGCAGATAGTTTCTCAACTCGCTGTGAGCGCCGACAATCTGGGGATGGCTTCGCACCAACTGGCGGCGGCTGCCAACCAGGCGGGGATTGCAACCTCCCAGATCGCCGCGACCGTGCAACAGGTAGCCATTGGCACAGCCCAGCAGGCCGAGTCGGTCACCAAAACGGCATCAACGGTGGAGCGAATGTCACGGGCGATCAATGGGGTTGCGCATGGCGCTCAGGAACAGGCGCGCGCGGTCTCTCAAGGCATGAGTGTTGCCGCCCAAATCACAACCGCGGTTCAGCAAGTGATCCTTAATGCCAGTGCGGTCACAAAGGATTCATCGTCCGCAGCAGGAGCGGCGCGCAGCGGCGCCAGTACCGTCGAAGAGACGATCCGGGGGATGGAGACTATCCAGGCGAAGGTGGGGCTGTCGGCTCAGAAAGTGCAAGAAATGGGGCAGCGTTCGGCGCAGGTCGGGATGATTGTGGAGACCATCGAAGACATTGCCAGCCAAACGAATCTACTGGCATTGAATGCCGCTATCGAAGCAGCGCGGGCTGGTGAGCACGGGAAAGGCTTCGCAGTCGTGGCGGAGGAAGTGCGCAAGCTGTCCGAACGGGCTGCCGGGGCTACCAAAGAAATCAGCGGGCTGATCCGAGGTATTCAGAAAACGGTCGCCGAAGCGGTGAAGGCGATGAATGAGGGTTCCGCAGAGGTGGAACAAGGGGTAAAGCGGGCAAATATGGCCGGGTACGTGCTGGAAGATATTTCAAAGGCAGCCGAATCGGTCTACCGCCAGGCGGAACAGGCGGCGCAGTCCGCACAGCACATGCATACCGCTTCGAGCGAATTGATTTCGACGATGGACATGGTGGCATCGGTGGTAGAAGAAAACACGGCTTCCACAGGAGAGATGTCAGCCAATTCGTCGGATTTGAGTCAATTCATCGAGACGGTTGCCAGCGTGAGCGAGGAGAACAGCGCTGCCATCGAGGAAGTGAGCGCATCCGCGGAGGAGATGAGCGCCCAGGTGCTGGAAATGTCCGCTTCGGCGCAGTCGCTGGCTGAGCTGGCAGATACATTACGGGTAATGGTGGCGCAGTTCAAACTCAAAGCAGCCATCGAAACGCCACGAAAAGCCAGCCTTCATCTCCCAGAGAATGCTCCTGTTTTGACAGCAGCGATTGGTGGGAATGGACGGCACTGAAAGCCAGGTATTTCGGGCTTGACGAGGGTTAAATCCAATCCAATTCAGCCACAGTCCGCTCGTCGGTCACGTCGCCCGTGTTGAGGGTCGTCGCCGGTTCGAGCAGCAACACGTGAGCTTCCGCTTCGGCTACCGGGCGGTGTTCGACGCCCGCCGGGACGATCAGAAATTCCCCTTCTTCCAATACCACATCTCGATCACGGAGTTGGATCGTGAGACGGCCTTTCACAACCAGGAACAGCTCGTCTTCGGCGGCGTGCTGGTGCCAGACGAATTCGCCTTGCAGCTTGACCAGCTTGACGTACTGCCCGTTCAGTTGCCCGGCGATCTTTGGCTTCCAGTGCTCGTCGAAGAGGCTGAATTTTTGGGTGATGTTGACTTTGTCCAAATTATGATCCTCCACTTGTAACTATACAACACCATTATCTGAATCGGTATGACTTGTGATAAGCAACGTACCAGTCAGCGAATAAGAAATTGTCGGATTTGTTACTCTCTAATCGTCATTCGGAGATGAGCTACAGTCGGTGATTGCACTTTGTCTTGAAGGTAAAGAAAGCTGTCCTTGATAGATTGCTACACCAGAAGATGTACTAATCCAGGCCCGTCCCATGGCATCAAAGGTAATTGCCTCATCCCAGATCGTTTCTCCAATTACATCTGATGTGAATGTTAGCCAATCTTGACCGTTGAAGACCGCGAGAATATCAAAATTTGCAGTCACCCAAATGCGATTTTGTGAATCTATCGCTACATCTCCAAACAAAATATTCTCGGACATCGTTGGGATTTGAAATGTCTTCCAGCTATCATCGTTGCATCGGACAGCAAGCCCACTACCGGTTTCAGCCCACAATTGGCCGTTCATATCAAAAGCTAATGCATTGACCCGATTAGATTGTAAATCACCTGTCTCGATGCTATAAACTTTCCATTGACGCCCATCATACATCCAAATTCCGATACCATCGGTTCCCAACCAGTAATTACCATCGGCATCGAAGGTGCCGTCCGACGTGTTTATAAGGGATCCATTGGATAATGACTTCATACTAATATGCTGCCATTCCCCATTCTCGTAAATATCTAGGATACCAGTAGCCGTTGGGAAATAAACCTGTCCCAGGTTATTCACCGCTATTCCCCCAACGCCACCCCCACTTAGTTCGCTTTCACCGGGCCAATAGTTAGACCATTGATCGAGTGCAATGTCATAAATCATGACGCCGCCTTCTCCTAAAGCGCTGGAGCCTCCCGCGTAGACTTTCTCATTTGTGACGGCCATTCCACGAATGCCATCGTGGCGCATATCGTTGCGGGTTTCCGGTTGCCAATTTTGCCATCGCTGTCCGTCAAACATGGTCAGGCCTCGCCCATCGGTTGCGAACCATAACCTACCAGATTGATCCAGTCGGATAATGTTGATGAAATTCAATTCTGGTCCAACATCGGTAAAACGATATGCCTCAACAATCTGATTGTTAGCGAAAACGAAGATATCACTATCTGTTGCTAGATATAATTGTCCTTGTTCATCAACAGCGAGAGGTATTATGTAGTCTTGCCACTTAAAAACCAATTTCCAATTTAATCCATTATCTTTGCTGTAGAATACTTCTTTGCCGTCATTTTTCCAGCGTGTACCATCAGGTGCAACGATCCCTTCAGGGAGGTTTGTATCAAACTTTTCCCACTTTTGATCGGCATAACGGTATGTGATATTTTCACGATCACCAAGTTTCTCTGCACCTTCAATGTAAATCTCATCTTGCTGGGAAACAATGCGTGATACTATCTCCAAAGAGAAAGTATCTTGCCCAGATTTGATAGTCTGCCATTGGCCATCTGACTGGTATGCTACTCCAGTCTTGTTGGCCACCCAAATTGCTCCGTTTATGACAGTTATAGCTTTGCTATAATCTTCCCCTAAGCCTATATCATCGTTTTTATAAATAGTCCATTGATCTTTACGGTCAAAGATTGCCACGCCGGTTTCTGTGGCGATATATAATTTGCCATCGTAAAGAATGACATCGTCAACATCATTATCGGGCAAGGGCGTTTGCGGAGCCAGGTAGTGTAGAACATTGCCGGTAGTACGATCCCAGCGAAGTAAACCTCCATAACTTGCTGCCCAAATATAATTCTCGTCGAGTGCGATTGCCGTGATAGATGGCGTTGAATAGACCAACCAGTCGCCATTAGTATCTTCACCTGCCACAATCCACTTCCCTTGAGGAATCTGGGAATTGATGGGAATGGCAGTAGGTGTTGCAGTTGGGAAAAGAGATGCTACTGGTGTACCAGCATTTTTCAAACTCATTTCTACCACTGTGTGTTTGCATGAAGGGCAATCGCTCCCATTAGGGTATATCGTATCGTAGACAAGTGCATAATCACTTTTTACGGATCCATTCTCCCAGTTCACCACTAACGACAAGTTCTCTGGTGTGTAAGAAATAAGTGTTATGCTATCTTTTGTGCATTGAATTGGGAATTGTATTGAAGCCGATTCGTAGATCGTTGGCGGCTGAGGGCAGGAGAAAATCAGCGTTTTTTCGTCTGGCAATTGAAGCTGAACAGTATAAGTTTCTAGTTTCTGACCTTTTAGCTTGATCTGAACGCCGTCAATGCATAGGTTTCCAGTGCATGGAGCCGATTGCGAAGCAGGCAAATGTAGATTGCAACTTAAGGATATGAAAGTTAGGAGGAGAAAGATAGATGAAAAGTATTTTTTTGCGTGCATATAATAGCCTCCTGATGGATCAATTTTCGATTATGCCCCAACCTTTAAATTTATATTGAACAAAATCTTACCAGTTTATGCTGGTAGAAAATACCCACCACTCTAATATTTGATTGGATCGAATGCCAAATATTTCCTGGAACTTCTGAGATTATCTTGACTGTCCTCGCGATGATAAATATATACCAAATTGTAGCATGAACCCTACCTACCCGCATAGCCTATCATAAAAGGATTCTCTATTTCAGCCCATCCCTGTTGAGTGCTCTCAAAGACTCGTATAATACCCCTCACCATGACTCGAATCAAAATTAACCTCGCCCTGCTGACCTGTCTGTTTGGCCTTTCCCTCACAGCCTGCGCCATCGTGACCGCGCCTTCGGCCAACTTACCGATAGCGACGCCCACCGAGACGCCCGTTCCCACCGGGACGCCGACTCCCACCGAAATCCCTTCCCCCACGCTCCCGCCGCCTTCCCCAACAGCCACCGATACACCGCTGCCGACTTCGACTTTCACGCCCATGCCCACCGATACGCCTACCCCCACCGCACCCAACCTGATCCCCTGGCACATCATGCCCATGGGCGATTCGCTCACCTCGGGGAATTACCCCAACCTGGTTCACAGTTATCGCGGTTACCTGGAAGTGATGCTGATCGAGGCTGGTTTCGCCTTCGATTTTGTCGGCACGCAGAGCCGCCCAGCACACGGCGGCACGGACCCAGACCACGAAGGTTACAGCGGCTACACCATTGGCCCGGACCAATCCCGCTTTTGTGAGACCTGCCCCACTGCCAACCTGTATGATCATTTAGAAACCTCGCTATCAGCCGAGCCGGACATCATCCTGCTGTTGGTCGGCATCAACGATATGTTCCCGCTCGATGTGCGTCAGGTGAACCCCGCCGATGCCGCCGGAAAACTGGAAAGGTTTGTGCAGCGCATCGTGGAGCTGCGCCCGCAGGTGTATATCTTCGTTGCCTCGCTGGCGCCCGTTCAATGGACCGATGGCAGTGATTGGCCTGCCTATCAGGCTGTCAATGCCGCCGCCGAACGGCTGGGCAGCGCCAGCCCGGTTGATCGGATCATCTTCGTAGATATGAACCGCCAACTCGAAGCTAGTTTCGACAAATCCGCCGACTTCACCGACAGTGTTCACTGGAACGAGAGCGGAGCGCGTAAAGTCGCCAAAGTCTGGCTCGACGCCCTGGTCGCCTCGGGTCTGCTCGTCCATGCCCCGTGAATCATCAACCCAATCCGTGTCATCCGTGAATCCGCGCCTCATCCGCTGCCGACCTCATCCGTTCTCATCCGCTTGACGTTTCCCCCCTTTCCCCGTAAGATTGCGTCGAGCGTGGAGTGAACCCCACTCTCAACCCAACATGCGGCAATTATCACACACTGACCACTGATAACTGATAACTGATAACTGGTCACTGCTTACTGGAGTTCTCATGGAAATCGGCCTCGTTCAATCCGTTGACATCAACGATCAAATGCAGCAAGCGTACCTCGACTACGCCATGTCCGTCATCGTCGCCCGCGCCCTGCCCGATGCGCGTGACGGCCTCAAACCCGTCCATCGCCGCATCCTGTACGCCATGCACGACATGGGTATGCGCCCCGACAGCCCTTATAAAAAGTCTGCCCGTATCGTTGGCGAGGTGCTCGGCAAGTACCACCCGCACGGCGACGCGGCCGTTTACGAATCCATGGCCCGCATGGCGCAGGATTTCTCCATGCGCACCCTGCTCGTAGACGGGCAGGGCAACTTCGGTTCTGTGGACGGCGATCCCCCGGCGGCCATGCGTTACACCGAAGCCCGCCTGGCCGCCCCTGCTACCCACCTCCTGGCCGACATCGGCAAGAATACCGTCAATTTCGTGGACAACTTTGATGGCAGCCTGCAAGAGCCGGTTGTGCTCCCCGCCGCCTTCCCCAACCTGCTTGTCAACGGAGCGACCGGCATCGCTGTCGGTATGTCTACTAGCATCCCCCCGCACAATCTTGGCGAAGTGGTGGATGCTTCACGTTACCTGCTCTCGAACTGGGAGAAGCTGGACGATATCAACGTCGAGGATTTGATGGCCTTCATCCACGGGCCGGATTTCCCTACCGGGGGTATTCTGATCCCCGGGACAGGCGACAACGACCTGAAAAGCGCCTACGGGACCGGCAGGGGGCGCGTCACCATCCAGGCGCGTCTGCATACCGAGGAGATGGAACGCGGCCGCTCGCGCATCATTGTCACCGAGCTGCCCTACATGGTCAACAAAGCCTCGCTCATCGAGCGCATCGCCGAGCTGACCCGCGACGAGAAACTCACCGGGATTTCGGACCTGCGTGACGAGTCCGACCGTCACGGGCTGCGCATCGTCATCGAACTGAGCAAGACTGCCGAGCCGGAGAAAGTCCTGCAAGACCTGTACCGTTACACGCCTTTGCGCGACACCTTCACCATCATTTTGCTGGCTCTGGTCGAAGGTGAGCCGCGTATGCTGAGTCTCAAACAGGCGCTGCGCGTCTACCTCGACCACCGCCTCACCGTCATCCGCCGCCGCTCCGAATACGAGCTGGAAAAAGCCCGCGCCCGCGCCCACATTCTCGAAGGCTATCTTGTCGCCCTGAAGAACCTCGATGAAGTCATCGAGTTGATCAAAAAATCACCGGACGCCGACACCGCCCGCACCCGCCTGATGAAGCGTTTCAAGCTGACCGAACTCCAGGCCCAGGCCATCCTCGAGCTGCAACTGCGCCGCCTGGCGGCTCTCGAACGCAAGAAGATCGAAGAGGAATACAAAGAACTCCAGGCCACCATCAAAGCCCTCGAAGCGCTGCTCAAATCCCCCAAGAAGATGCGCGAGGTTTGCTCCGACGAGCTTGCCGCGGCCAAAGAAGCCTACAGCGACCGGCGGCGAACCTACATATTCACCGGGGAAGGCCGCAATGGGGCGGTCGGGTCTGGCCTGACGCCGGCGCAAAGCTTTGCCCCTCTCCAGGCTGCCCCGGACCGTACGGTCTGGATCACCGTCACCGCCGAGGGGCTGATCGCCCGCACCGCCGACGAGAAACCGCCGCGCCTGTCAGGCGTCGCCGCGCCTCAGTTCCTGCTGCAGGCCAACACGCGGGATGTGCTCTACCTGTGCGACGAAGCCGGCGATTGCGCCACCGCCCCGGTGAATAATCTGCCCGAGGCCGAAACCCCCGCCGACGGCAACCCTTTCTGGAAAGCCTGCTCCCTGCCGGAAGGCGCGAAACTGGCGGCTCTTTTCACTCTCCCGACCAAAGAATCCCGCCCGGCTGGGCAATTCGTTTTCACCTGCACCCGGCAGGGGATGGTCAAGAAAACGGATGTGGCCGAAGTTCCCGGCCCATCTTCCAAACCTTTTGCTATCGTCAAAGTCAACGAAGGCGATACGCTCGGCTGGGTGTGCCTCACCGAAGGGAAATCCGACATCCTGCTGGCGACTGCCGACGGGATGGCGATCCGTTTCTCGGAGGAGGATGTGCGCCCGATGGGGCTGGTGGCTGCCGGGGTGGGCGGCATCAAACTGGGGGCGCGCGACGAAATCGTCGGGATGGAGCTGCTCCCCGAAAAAGGCGAAATCCTGCTGGTCACATCCGACGGCAAAGCCAAACGCTGCGCGGCGGCGCTGTTCCCGAAGCAGGGTCGCTACGGTCAGGGCGTGGTAGCCTGGAAGCTGCCGCGCACCGCCACACTGGCCGGGATCGCGGTGGGTAAGCCGTCCACCCGCGTCACACTGCACCTCAACAAGCTGGCGCCCAAGGCGATGCGCTTCGACGAGGCCCCCTTGCAAACACGCGCGGCGATGGGCAAGGATGTTTTGCAGGTTAAAGCCGGCGTGCAGGTGTTGCGGCTGATGACCGCCGCAGACGCGAGTCGTCCGGCGGAAGGCGATGGACGATCAGCAGCCGATGGCGTGCGGCGACCGAGAAAATCGGCAGAAAAACCATCAACCGCTGATGTCAAGCTGCCTGCCGGGGAAGCTGAGCAGCTTGCGCTGTCGCTCGATGCCCCTGCTAAATCCGCAGGCAAGGCAGTGCAGCCCAAGAAACCGGCTGCCTCGAAGGCGGGCAAATCTGCCGGGGTGGTAAAACCTGCCGGAAAAGTTAAAACCACAACCCCCAAGAGCGCGCCTGCTCCGAAGAAAACCCCCGCTGCCAAGAAAAAAGCTGTTCCAAAGACAGCGGTTGAAAAACCAGGCGCGGCCCAGGCCAAGAAACCCGCTGCGGCGAAACCAAAGCCGCCTGCCGTAAAACCGGCAAGCACTCCCAAACCGTCCACAAAGAAAACGCGCCAGACTCAATAATCGGCATAAGCCCCCCGGAGTTTCCAAAACTCCGGGGGGCTTTCCCATTGCAGACAGATTGCGTAGTCTGTCATCAGGCGTGTTGAGTGCAGCCGAAACATGCCTGATGAGCCTCTTGACTTTCGCTCATCGCGTGATTACAATGTGGTTACGTTTATTACAGAGGAGTTTGACTATGGAAACGTTTGTACGCTCAAAGATTATCAAGATTGGTAATTCGCGCGGCATCCGTATCCCTCGCGCACTGCTGGAACAGGCTGGGCTGGTTGACGAGGTCGAAATGACCCTAGAAGGCGACCGGTTGATCATTCATTCCGCTCGAAAACCGCGCCAGGGGTGGGAAGTGAAGTTTGTGCAAATGGCTCAACAGGGCGACGATCGTTTGCTAGAAGAGATGAGGTCGAGTCGCTGGGATGAGGAAGAATGGGAATGGTAATCAAACGATTCGATGTTTACCTCGTCAACCTTGATCTGACAGTTGGCAGTGAAATCCAGAAGACTCGCCCCTGTCTGGTTATTTCCCCAGATGAGATGAACGCGCATATCGCCACGATCATTATTGCTCCCATGACAACAATGGGACGAGACTACCCAACCCGAGTCGTGTGCCACTTCCTGGGTAAAGACGGGCAAATCGTGCTGGATCAGTTGCGAACGGTGGATAAAGCGCGTTTGGTGAAGAAATTGGGGCGGATTAATGACGATACTCAAAAGCATACGCTGGAAATCTTGGCCGAAATCTTCGCGGAATGAGGCTGTTCACGGCGTTGGGGTGGGCATCAATCCCTCTGGCATTAGCGGTAATTCCCCTCCGCAATACGTTTGATAATAATCTGCCTCGCTGGCGTAATTTTGCACTGCATCAGCCCTCACCAGATCGCCGATCTGCACTGCTTCGTACAGATTGACGGTAGCCGAGTAACTCCAGGCGCGCGGCAGCACCATCAACGGGTCGTTCATCGCCCGTTCTTCTACCCCCAATGGAATCCAGTTAAACAACACCGGCCCGCGGGAATTGATCGTGAATCCCAGGTGGTAACCGGCCTGGCGGGCAACCGTCACAGCCCGGCTGATGAAATTCCCTCCCGGCCAGATGAATGCTAATGGTGGCGCGCCAAAGTGCGATTCAATCACCGTCACCGGGTTGTCAATTTCCTGGTGGATCACCTCGTCGGTGGAAAATTCGGTGAAGTAGGTCTCCCCGGTGTGCAGGTAGCCGTGCGCCTGCACATCCACCCGCCCAGTCGCCGCCAACGCTTTCACGGCCTCCCATTCGGTTTCAGTCACCACCGGGCCGGTGATATAGGCCAGGGTCGCCGTCCACCCTTGCTCTTCGAGAACGGGCATCACATGCTCGCGCATCACACCAACCCGCCGGTCATCGAAAATCATGATCATGGCGCGCGGCGGGATGGGGGCGTTCGTTTCGAGAAAGGCAGTCAATTGCGCGGTGGTGACCGTCTCGAACCCCCAGTAACTGGCGTAAGCCACGAAATCCTTGAACTGCTGCTCGGTGATGTCCATCACGTTGCCGATGGTGGTGCCATCTTTGACGATGCTGTGAAACATGATCGGCACGACCACCGTCCCCGGCAGGCTGCCCTCCTGCGACCAGCGCAGGCGCAGCGCCTCGCAAGGGTTGGCGATGTAGGCTTGCGGCAAGACGCCTGTCCGAATCAGCCGGGTGGTGAAAACAGGCAGCGTCGGCGGGATGAGCGTGGGGGACGGGATAACGGTGGGAGTCGGCGTCCCGCTGGGGGTAACGGTGGGTGATGGAGAGGGCGTTTCGGTCGGGGCCTGGGAGGGGGTGACGGTCAGCGGGACCCGCGTGGCAACCGGGGAGGCGCTGATCGCCGCCGGCGTGGGACTGCTGGCGGTCGGCGCGGCGCATCCGGCCAGGATGACGAGGATCAATCCCGCGATAAAAAACCTGGTTTCCAGACGGGAAACCAGGTTCCGGCGTACAGGGAAAGACGAATGAGGGGAAAGCGTCAAGGTTTTTAGGAATAAACCGGAATTTTGATATTGGTACGTGCGAAGCACGTACCAATATCAAAATTCCGGCTCACTTCGGTATTATTTTATGGTAAAGAAGGCGTAATGATAGGCTATTTTATCGTTGAGCAGCCCGAAGGTGTCGTTGCCGTTTTGCACGTTCCCGCCGGACGAGGTGGCGGTCCAGGTCAGGTGACGGGAACTGCCCGTACCGGAAAAGCCGGTGAGGGTGAACTTGGCATTCGGCAGGAGCTGCGTCAGCAGGCTGGTGTACCAGGTGCGGATCTTTTCGGTGCCTTGGATGGTGCGGGCTGATGTGACGTGAACGGCAGTGGAATTGTACAACTCGGTGACTTTGTTGGGGTCGTGTGTGTTGAGTGCGGCGATGAATTTTTCGCAGATGTCCTGCGGGGGAGTGACCCCGCCCCACGGGAAGGCGCTGATGGCTTCCCACACACCGGGAAGCACTCCCGAGCGGGCATCGCCCCACTCCCAAAAGTTGGCCGCGCTCAGGTTGAGACTTTGCGCCGTCTGGAGAAAATCCATCACCTCGCTCACTGTGGGCTGCCAGCCGCCCTCGCGGAATGCCGCCCCGGTGGGGATGACCGGGCGGTAGGGCGTCATTGCTTGAAATTCGCGCACGCAGCGAGTGAGCTGATCGCCGGCGTTATGCGCCTGCATCCAGTATACCTGGGGCATATTGATGTCGCACTTGTCGAGAAATTCTTTCCACGGCAGTTGGGGGTGATAGGATGGGAAGCGGTACGAACTGAGCGCCACCGGCAGGTTGGGCAGGCCCGTGCGCAACTGGGCCATGAATTTCTTGGCGGCTTCACCTTTACCGGGTTCCTTGTATTCCTTCTCGGCGTCAATGGCGTAGCCGTCCACCTGCAATTGTTGGGCGCGCTGGATGGCGCGGTTGGCCTCGCCGATGGGGTCTTTGCCATAAACATAGTGCCAGCCCCAAACCTGGATACCGCGCCCTTTGAGCGCCTCGACGATAGGCGTGACGTAGTCCTTGGGATCGCCCCAGTTGCCATTATAGACGGTGACGCCATCGGCGATTTTAATGAGAACATGCGTCAGCCCGGCGCTCTTGGCCTGTGCGGCGAAAGCATTGGGGTCTCCGCCCTCGCAGTTGGGCAGCTTCCAGGTGTAAAAGCCTTTGCCTTGCAGTATAGTCATGTTTCCTCCTAAAATGTTATATCGCTTATCCTGCAAACTCGATTATCGTATCCTGCAAATTGATAATCGCTCCCGTTTGTACAAGATAATCCATTCCAATAATGCCGTTAATCTCAAAGCCATAATCCATACCCCCGATCTCGATTTCAAAATTGCTGATATTCCCTTCACCAATTCTTATGTTTTCTACTCGATGTGAGTAGACAACCTCATTTCCTCCGATACCACGGATAATATATAGTGTATCTTCAGGCGAGGGTGTGATTTGAATAACCTGCATTGCATCGGCTGACAATATTGTAGACCCTGATCCTGTATCAACTAGAACATTTGTTATTTCAATAGCTTGCCCTTTATGAGTCACCACAACAGTCACGAAAGGGAGGTTATCTTTCAATGTTAGCTGCATAACTTCTCCTGATACCCAACCATTGTTGCTCGCGAATATCGAGTTCTTCTCGATGAGTATGCACAAAATAGAATTCACGAGTAGGGTATAGTTGGTGAAGGCGACGATAGCTATGTATGGCGCTGATGCCATCAATACACTGTTCAATAACCGCGATCCTATCTAATTGACGCTGATTCGTAGGTGTTGTGTGGGCTTGTATGGCCTCTATAACAAGCCATTCATCAGGATGGGTTTTGCGTATTTCAGACCATTGCATCTTCGTTCCTCCTGAGTTACGGGCTGTTCAACGCCTGTTTCATCACTTCCAGCACCGCATCGCGGATGGGCAGCAGCACCTGCGCGCCGCTGTAGTTGACCCAGTTCATCACAGTCTCTGGCCCAATGAAATAATGATGGATGCGCGATGTATCGCGCAACTGCACCGCCAGGGGCGCCAGCTCGGCCATTTGGTCGAACGTCATGTCGGTGGTCACGTTCTGACGGTAGATATCATACAAATCGGGAGCGCGTTCGATGGCGTCCAGGCTGAGCAGCTTTTCGAAGATTGCTTGCAGCACTTCTTGCTGCCGCCGCCCGCGGTCGAAGTCGCTGGTGGTGTAGCGAGCGCGTACGTACCACAAGGCTGTTTCCCCATCCATGGTGACGATCCCTGCCGGAACGGTGTAATCCCCGTAGGCGTCGCGGTGATCGGTCAGGGGCGCCGCCACATTGACGTTGATCCCGCCCAGGCTGTCAATCACCTCTTTGAAAGAGCTGAAATTGATCATCACGTAATGGTCAGGGTGAACCCCAAAATTGTACTCGAGCGTCAGCGCCAGTGATTCGAACCCGCCAAAGCCGTAGGCTGTGTTGATGCGCTGCACCGTCCAGCCAGGGATGTACACGTACAAATCACGCGGGAACGAGGTGATATTGACCGTCCCTTCCTTTGTGTTCAGCGTCAGCAGCAGAATCGTGTCGGTGCGCAAGCCGCCATCGGAAGGCCGCTGGTCGGAGCCGAGCAGCAGGATGGTCACCTGCCCTTCGGGCTGCGCCAGAATCCCGGTTGGCGCAGGAATGTCAATGTCGGGCCAGACGGTTGGGCCGGGATAATCATCCCAGGATTTAGCCACCGGCTCGACGATTTCTGGCAGTTCCGCCGTGGGAGGGATAAAGACAGTGGGCGTCGGCTGGTTGGTGGGAATGTAAGTGGGCGTGGGTGCGGATGGCTGAAAAGGCGTTGCTGTGGGGGTCGCATTGGCGGGCGCGAAGACGAACACCGGACCGCCGCTGCCGCCGCCCGTTCCCGGCGCGATGGGAGTCGCAATCGTGGGCAGCGCGCAGGCTAAGGGCAGCAAAGCAATGATCAGCCATAGAGCGCGATTTCGTGAGTGCATAAATTGATCCAGTAAATCATCTTTCGGTTTCGTAGCAGGCGCATCAGCGCCAGGTTCGTAGTGAGCGCTTCAGCGCCTGAATTTAGTCTCGTCTGAGCAAAATCATTCCTGATGATCTGCCGCCTCAAGTCGCCGTTGCCGTAGGCGTCGGGGTCTCGGTCGGTTCCGGCGTTTCGGTTTCAGTGGCAGTGGGAGTAGGCGTTTCGCTTGGCGCGGGTGTTTCAGTCGCCGTGGATGTCGGCGTCGCTGTCTCTGTCCCTGTTGGCGTAGGGGTGGGAGTCGGCGTATCGGTATCCAAAATTATTGGCTCTGTTGCAGTCCGTGTGGGTGTAGCGGTCGGAATAGGGGTGTCCGGCGCCGACGAAGGAGTCGCGGTGGGTGTATTGCTGATCGGGCCGGGTGTGGCTGTGGGTGTATCGGTTGGCCCGCTGGTGGGGGTCTTTGAAATCACCGGCGTTCTTGTGGCAATGTTGGGCACATACAGGCGCTGCCCGACCCGGATCAGCGTCGAACTGCCCAAACAATTCGCAAACTGAAGCTGCTGGACGCTGACGTTATAAGCCTGGCCGATGCTGTACAAGGTGTCGCCCACTCGCACCGTGTAGAAGACCCAGCCAGGATACGGCCCGCATTGGATGGGCGGCTCGGTGGGCGGCGCACCCGGCACATACAAAATCATGCCTGGTATCAGATTGGTCGTGCTCAGGCAGTTCGCCGCGGCCAGCGCCTCGGGGGTGGTGTTGTAGGTTTGCGCCAGGGAATCGAGTGTATCGCCCACCTGCACCGTCACCGGCGACCATCCCGGGGGCGGCGGGCAGTTGGCGGATGTGGGAATTGTGGTGGGTGTCGGCGTGCCGGTCGGTGTGCCGGTTGGGATGGGTGTGATCGTTGGGGTAAAAGACGGGCTGGCCCCCGGCAGACTGGTGACTCCCGCGGGTGAAGGGGTCGGCTCGATGATGCGAGCCGTCTCGGTGTGGGTGGGCGTGACCGCGGGGGGCAGGCTGCTCGTGGGAGTTGGCGAGGCCCCTTGGGCCACGTTGATCCCACTCTCCGTCAGGGTCAGGAAAAAGCTGCCCAGGATGATGACGGCGGAGAGCAAGGCTGCCAGGATGCCCAGCAAAACCTGGCGGATTTCTTTCATCCGGCATTCCCCCCACGATTGTTATTCACCGGCGCGGAAGCCGTCAGCGGCAGCAGCACACTGAACGTCGAGCCTTGCCCGATCTGGCTGTCTACCCAAATGCGGCCTCCGTGCGCCTCGACCAGTTTCTTGACGATGGACAACCCCACGCCGGTATCGCCGACCCCCTGGATGAGCGGGTTATCGGCCCGGTACAAGCGTGAGAAGACGCGCGGCAGATCATCGGCAGGAATGCCCCCGCCTGTGTCGGATACCTGAAGCAGCACATAGCCCGGCTTGCTGTCCTCGCGTTCCACCCGCGCCGACAGGCTGATCTCTCCCTCGACCGGGGTGGCCGAGCCGGCGTTTTGCAGCAGGTGCATCAGAATTTGCTGCAATGCGTCGCGGTCGGCTTTCACGTAGGGCAACTGCTCGGGCAGATCCACCCGCATGGTGATATTTTTCTCGCGCAGGCGCATCACCGAGTAAGCGATGGCCTCGTCAATCACCGAGTTGAGATTGACCGTCTCGGGGCTGATCTCCATCTCTCCAGAATCGAGCGAGGTGACCTGAATCAGGTCTTCGATCAATCCGCCCATCCGTTCGGTGGAGGCCTTGATCCGGTCGAGAAACTTGCGCTGCAATGCGCCCAAAATGCCCACCGACTCGCCAAGCAGCAGATCGGTATAGCCAACGATGGACGACATCGGCTGGCGCAGCTCCTGGGCGATGGAAGCGATCACCTCGGCCTGTTCGGCAGGCGGCGTGGCGCTCTCGGCGGCGGCCCGCAATTTGAGGATGGTCTGGTCGGCCTCAGAAAGCTTTGCTCTCAGGCGGGCGGTTTCTTCCAGCGCCGCGCGCAGCTCGTTTTCGAGATGCTCGGTCTCGCCGGAAAGGCTGGCCGGGGCGCTGGCGGCTTGCGACTGCCGCCGCTCCAGCTCGGCTTGCAATTCGGCAATCGTCTGGCGGGCATCCTCTTGCGCGGCGACGATGGCCGCCAGGCTTTCGGCGCGGGATTGCTGCTGGGCGGCCTGGTCACGCGCCTGTTCCACCTGGCTGAGAAGCTCGCGATTTTCTTGCTGGTATTGCTCGGCCTGGGTCAGCGCGGTTTGGAGAGTCTGGCGCGTCGTTCCCAGATCGTCGGAGAGGGTGCTCGATACCTGGTTTCGAAGCAGGATTTTGCCCAGGGCATCGGCAGAATTTTGCAGGTAAGTTTGATCTTCGGTGGTCCAGCCGCGATTCGAATACGGTGAGAGTAGAATCATCCCCAGGGAGGGTACTTGCTCGGGGTGGGTGAGCGGGACGACCAGCAAATGCCCCACGCTGCGGCCAAGATTCAAGGCACGCGTCAGCCCGAGCAGATCGGGGGAGGTGCTGCTGGCGGGGAGGCGCAGCGGGCGGCCGCGCCGCAGGGCGTTGGACAGCACCGGGTACAGACGCTCATCCAGCGAGAAACCTTCGATCGGCAGCTCGCGGATCAAATCATACCCGCAGATGATGCTGAGCTGCCCGTCCGCGGAGGACAGCATTAACAAACTGATATCGGCCAGCATCATTTGGGAGATGGTGCGGGTCAGGTCGCGGGAGGCTTTTTCGGCGGATGGCTCGACTGCCAGCTCGAGGAATGCCTGGAGCACCTTGATATCGGCGCTGATGCGGGGCTTTTCGTGGATCAGGGTTTTGAAGGAAGCCGGCGGCGTCTCGCTGATCAATGGAAACCGTTGGGGGATGGCCAGCAGCAAAGGGTAGGCGGCAATTTGCGTCAGGCGGATAATCCCATAGTAGTCCCCTTCAGGGGCGGGTATGAGCAGCGCCAGCAAGTGCCCGGCGGCAAGCATACCCAGTGTGCCCAGGCCAATCCCCCAATTGTTGGGCCGACGGATTATCAGGAGCAGCCCGCTTCCAATGGCAATAACCAGCGCCAAGGAGTTGGCGAGAAAATCAGGCCACGTGCTGTTGAATGGCTGGCCGTTACCTTGGCCGTTCCACCACACCAGCGCCAAGACCGCGGCCAGCCCGATCAGCAGCATGACCAGCAGGGTGGCGGCATCCGCCAGGCGGGCGGTCTCGGGGAAAATCCACAGCCAGGCGATGATGACGAAGCATAGCAAGGCGACCGCCCGGTCGAGAGGCGGAAACACCGTGGATGCTTCGACGACTCCCTGCCAGACCAGGCCAGACGCCACGAACAAGGCGACCTGGGTCAGCAGGAGCAATCCAAGCCCGATGACCATGCGGCGCTCCTGGGGGAACCCGCTGATGCGCCAGTAGGTGATCGAAGCCTGCAAAGCCATGGCAATCGAAATCGCCAGCACGGCATGGTAGAGCAGGCTGCCCGGGGAGGTGGTGAGAATGGCGTAGATTTGCGACAGGAAGAATTCCATAATGATTATCCGCTATGATTATAGCACGCGGGCGAAAGAGGGGCAAAGTGGTGATGACCCAAATCTTGCCGGGTTGTTGGAAATCACAGCAATTTCTGTGCCAGGCGCGCGTCTATGCCCAAATTTTTGTTGACAAATAGCGCTTTCCTGGCGACAATGAGCAAGTCGAGATGTCAATCAGCCGCTTCTATTGCAAAATACGCTTGCTTGTGGTGTGTAAAAACAGTTCGAGCCAGTCTTGTAGGGTCAGGATACGATTTTCCAGAAACTATAGCGGCACACTCGTCTGCTTGGGTAGACCAATAGTTCTTCCTGGAGCATGTTCATGGTTCATCACACAATGATTTGAAAATTGTGGAGGATGCACTGATGATGAGAATTCGTTTTGTGGGTTGTATTATGATTCTGGCTATCCTGCTATCCTTTACGGACCAGGGTGTTGCCAAGCTACAGTCAACCTGTGGATCAACAAATTGTGTCTATCTTCCGTTAGCGGCAATCTCGATGCCATTACACATAGTCGAAACCAATATGGTCCGAAACCGAGGGGGAACAGTTCGAATTCTTGGTGATGTTATGGCTACAACTACCAGCTCATTATTTGACGTGCTTATTGAAGCCAGACCTTATGGTCATTCTGGTCAGTTACTCGGTACATATACTGAAACTACGATCCTGACCGCAACATTACCTTACGAATTGAATCCTTTTGATATTTATATCGATATATTTAGTGATGATGTTGATTATTATGAGGTGTCTATAATCGGTTGGAATCCGAACGGTGATCAGAATTTTAAACCTTTGACTGTCGTATATTCTCAAACACAATACATCGGTGATTGGGCCTATGTCTATGCAGAAGTACGTAATGATGAACCGTATTCGATGTCGAATGTTCAAGGAGTAGCATGGTCATTGAATCAAGTCAATGTTATATCAAGCCAATTATTGACTGATAGTTTAGCACCCGGTGAAACTATTTCATTTACAACCTCACTATATTATGCTTATTTACCGACAAAAGTAATAGCACAAGGACAAACCTTGCCCTTATCTGGTAAGTTTCCCATTGTCAATGGGAAGCCACTCAAACTGGCCTGGCTCGACCCATTTTGGACATGGGGCATCCTCGATCCGGGCAGATCGTGGGTATTACCCTTCCTGAAGGGATAGCCAATGAAACTCGAATCGCTGGCAAGGCAGCTTAGGAAAGGCCAGGTGCAATGCACTTCAGAGCGAGAAAACGGCCAGAAATCGTAATTCTGAAGTGCGTTGCACCTCGGTGAGACTTCCGGGGGCGACAAAATCGAGGTTGACAAAACTCGAATTATGGGTAAAATTCAGTCCGCAGTCAAATCGAATTGCCGAAGTGGCGGAATTGGCAGACGCGCTAGGTTCAGGGCTTAGTGATCGCAAGGTCGTGAGGGTTCAAGTCCCTCCTTCGGCACAGACCCGATAAACCCCAGGGGTTTTCAAACCCCTGGGGTTTGCATTTTTAATCTTGCGCGAAAAGGTCGCCTGCGGTAAGATGGGTTCATGAAAGCATTCAACCGGGGTTGGCGTATCGCTTTGATCGTTCTTGGGCTGGCTGTTTTATTCCTGCTGATCGTGGACTTCAATGGCCGGATGTCTGAGCTGCGCCGGTTGACGGCTGAGCGAGAGCGGGTGGGCGCGCAGGTGACGCAGTTGGTCGAAACCAAGACGGTTCTCGAAACCCAGATCGCGTATGCCACTTCCGATGCGGCTGTAGCTGAATGGGCTTACGGCAACAAACAGGTGCGCGAGGGCGAAAATTTGGTGGTTGCGCTGCCCCCGGCGGGTGCGACACCCCCGGCAACCACGGCCCCCATGATCACACCGCAGGTCATTCATAACTGGCAGGTGTGGCTGATGTTATTCGCGGATCAGACCGCTTCAGATTTGCCCTGATCGGTGTACGAATAATTGGGTAGAATGGCTCTTCCGCTTCGCAACGGAAGAGTTTTTGTTTCTTCTCTTCGGTGGAATGAAGGTTTTGGGCATCTGGCGCGTCTAATCGTGTGAAATGCCCAAACCGAATGCCTGCACCATGACCGACTTCGACCCCAAATCGCTTCCGGCTGGCATAACTCGGCCCCTCGAAATCGAGGGCCTGGTGACGCTTTACTATCCCTACATCCGCCGGCTGGCCCTCTCGATCCTCGATGATGGCAGCGACAACGGCGCGGCTGAAGCTGACGACGCCGCCCAGGAAACATTCATCGCCGCCTGCCGGGCGCTGCACACCTTCCGGGGCGAGTCCCATCTTCGCACCTGGCTGACGAGCATCGCCGTCAACACCTGCCGCGCCCGCCTGCGTAAACGCAAAGCCCGCCAGGCGCTTCACACGACGCTGGCCGCGCTGCACTGGCTGTCCGCAAAGCCAGCCGCGCCCGAGGATGCTGCTCTCCAAAGCGAGTCGGATACCTCCCTCTGGCGGGCGGTAGACGGCCTGGGGGAAAAACATCGTTTGCCGGTCATTTTGCGATACGTTCACGAGCTGACCGTCCCCGAGATCGCGGCCAGCCTCGGGATCAGCGAAGGCACGGTGCATTCGCGGCTTCATGTAGCCCGGATGCGGTTGCAGGCAAGGTTGGGCGACAT
The DNA here is from genome assembly GCA_020723385.1 of Candidatus Aquidulcis sp. Taxonomy (GTDB): domain Bacteria; phylum Chloroflexota; class Anaerolineae; order Anaerolineales; family UBA4823; genus DYIZ01. Next base: position 60,333 of record DYIZ01000003.1, on the reverse strand, counting down.
CCCTGCCCGAAAGGAGGCATCCGATGACTCTGACGCATGACGAAGCCCGCGCCGCGCTGCACGCGGCTGCTGACGGCCTGCTGGCTCCCGAAGCCCGCACAGCCCTCGATGCGCATTTGGAAGCGTGCGCAGACTGCCGGAATTACGCCGCGTCTTTGACCGCGCTGGAAGGCCGGCTCTCGACGTCGCTCCAGGCGCGCTGGCCGGATCAAAAAATGGACACATCGGTGGCGGCCTCCATCATCGGGCAAATTTCGACCCCCAATAGGAGACCCACCATGCAATCCAATTCGACCTCGCTCGTGCGCCCGCTTGTTTTCGGCGTGATCGCCATCGTGATCGTGCTCGCCATCGGGCTGGGCATCCGCGCCTTCTGGCCGCAGAGCGCCCCCGTTGTCAGCAATATCACCCCCTCTGGGACAATCCCCTCCAGTCCGCTTTCGACGATGATGCCTCCGGCACCCTTGCTCCCAATCTCGACCGAAACCCCGCTGCCAGTTCCCACGGATGCCCCTTTCAGTTATACCGTTGTTGCCGGCGACACCTGCGCTTACATCGCATCGCTTTTCAAAGTGCCTGAGGAGAGCATTATCACATTCAATAATCTGACCACAGATTGCATTATCTCGGTCGGTCAGACGTTGCTGATCCCATCGTTTGCTCTCACCCCGATGCCGCCTGCATTGAGCACCCCCGCCCCGTCTGGCCCGCTGGCGCAGCCGTTCGGCATGTTCCCGAATTTGACGATTGCCCTCGCCACAGCCCTCCCCGACGCGCCGGCCCAGGTGACGGTCTACCGCCAGCAGATTTCGGAAAGCGTCACGGCTGAAACCGCGCAGCAGGCCGCCGCGAACCTGGGGATCAATGGCATACCCACGCAAACCGAGTCTGAAGGCTACGACCAGACGATCTTCGAGGTTTCGGATGGGGTTGCGCTCCTTCGCTTTATGAATTTCGCGGATCAATGGGTGTACGATCCCCTCGATGATGTGATCCATGCGATCACCGGCGACCTTATGTCCTTCGAGCAGCAGGTTGCCATCGCCGAAGATTTCCTCAACGCCCGCGGGCTGCTGAACTTCCCGTACCGATCAGAGCCAATCGAGACAACGCCGGGTGGGGTGCGTTTCGTGCGCCTGCTGGACGGCCGTCCGGTGATTTATGGCTACGGAATAAACGGCGGATTCGCCTGGATCGAAGTGACCATCAATGCCGACGGCCAGGTGGGCTGGGTGACTCACAGCGCCCATGATTTCCAGCCCGTAGGGGATTATCCCATCTTGACGGCCCAGCAGGCCTGGGAGCGCCTCGCCGACGAGAATGCGTTTTCACACTCGACGTTTGCGATCTATCCGCATGAGCAAACTCCCCAAACCTGGGAGCGTAACTACCCCCTGGATCAGGAAACGGAATTCTATGGCTTTATCAACCACTCGTATGAAAATGGACAGTTGGTTTTCAACCCGTGGGGATTGCCCGCCGAATGGCCGGTCTCGGGCAATATCCAGGGCCTTGAAGTCCAGATTCCAACTGATCAAGGATCCGTATCTGTGACCCACATCTGGGGGCAACTCTCTGAAACGAGCGGAGAGCGCACGTTGGTCGTCACACGTTGGGAACCATTGCAGGCTGATGGGGCTTATTATTACGGCGAGATCCAGCAGCAGGATGGTCAAAACTGGCTGGCTGCTGACGATGGGCAAAGGTTCTTGCTGCCTGATCTGCCGGAATCTTTGCCTGACGGAGCGTTGGTCAATGTGCTCGGCGTGGTTGTTCCCGGCGACGTGCCTACCTTCGAATGGACATCCATTGACACGCTGGTCTCATCTTACGGCACGTCTATAACCTGCTTTGGCGGCGGGGGAGGCGGCGGGTTTGGGCCGTCGAACGCTAACTTTGGCGGCGGGTCGTTCGCCATGTTGAATTTGTTCCCCGACACGGCCACGGCGACGCCCACAGTCATCGCCGGGTTGGTACAGTCTGGCGAGACGCTCGAAGGCGTCACAGGAACCGTTTACATCACAATCTATACCCGCAATGGCGTCGAGCTTCGGCGTGATGTCAATTTCTGGGTAGACCCTGGCGCATCCACATCCGCTTATCTGAGTTACCTTCTGGAAGGCGAAGCGCTGGCAGATATCGAGACGTATCAAAATCAGCCCATTAAAGTTTGGGGACAGGTGTCTCGAATTGCCGAAAATGGCACGCCGGTTATTTCGGTAGACCGTTTCGAGCAAGCCTACCCCGGGCAGACCATTCAGGCCTGGATTGGCACCGAAGAGGTGGTAACCCTCGAAGGTCAGACGGCGATCCTGTTCACGACGCAGGATGGGGTGCAATTCATCCTGAAACATACCATCGGCGGCGACGCCAGCTACCTGGTTGGCCGCCCCGGCGATACCATCATCCAGGAAGGGCTGCTGACCAGTGAAACCTTCGGCGGTTATCCGGTTTTTATTGATATGGCTGCCTCCTGGGGGGATGGTGTGGATCTGAGCAGCTACGAGATCACCAGCAACCAACCGGCGGTGGTTGACGAAGCCTACATGTCAGAAGATAGCCCATCGGTAGATTCACTGCAAGGTATGGCGACCGTAGAGAGTATCGAGCTGGCTTATATGGCTGTCTCGCTGGATAACTGCACCCCTGCCGCGAATGAAACTCCCCTGGAAGCAGGGCTATATGTCCAGCCGATGTGGGTGTTCAAAGGTCACTTCGAGGATGGGCGTCGCTTCGAAATCCGGATTCAAGCCTTGCCGGAGGCGTATTTGTCCCAATAGATCTGGGGCATATCAACCGCAAAGCAAACAGGGATAAACAGGATGGGCAGGATGAAAAATCCTGCCCATCCTGTCTATCCCTGTTTTATATCGGTCTATGATGTGATATCTTGCCTCTGAAAGATTACTGCCGAAAGCAGCACCAGCCCCACGATCCACAATGCCAGCATCGCCGCCGAAAAGCCCAGGCTGGCCTCCGCATTGAAGCCAAATGGCATTCCCGTGAGGGCTTCATCAGTGACCAGCCAGGCGCGGATATTGTCAATGTTATAGGTCGGAACGAAACGGTACAAATTGACCGCTTGATTGTTGTCGAGCAGCTTCCCCAACAACCCGAAAAATGTGATCGTTATCGGCTCGACAATCGAAAACCCCAGGCCAAGCATCAGGCTGCCCAATATCGAGCGGGTGAGCAGCGCCGCCAGCGATGCATAACCCGCCAGGATGATCAGCGATGCGACGCTCAACAGCGCCTCGCGGATGTACATACGCGCAAAGTCAGCCAGCGCTTCGGCGGAGAGCGCTGGCCCATAGGGCAGATCGGCGATTTTGTGGGCAATCACCTGCATGACACCTGCGATCAACGTTGTAACCAGCAAACTGGTGGCGATGATCGCAATCAGCGTGATGAATTTCGCCAGCAGCAGAGAGATGCGCCGGCCGCGCGGGATGAGATTTTTCCAGGTGCCCCATTGATATTCGCCGGCGAAGATGACCGCCATGAAGGCCAGCGGCAGCATTCGCCCGAAAACGTTGCCAGGGAATGTGCTCACCATGCCCCAAATACCAGCCATGTCCGATGTCCACTGCCCGGAGCTCATCGTCGTCAGGCCGTCGCGCATACGGGGAACGAGCAACGCGGTGAGCACGAAGAATCCGTAGAGCATTCCCACCCCGATGGGATAAGACCACACCAGGAAACCGATCAGCATGTAGTTTTTGGTCGCTTTTTTCCATTCGGCGCGAATCAGGTTAAGCATGGCTGGCCTCCGCGCTATTTTCATTGCCGGTTACGGTCATGAAATAATCTTCCAGCGATTGGCGTTGGATGATGACCTGGTGCACGCTGACCCCCTGCTCGACGAGACATTTGACGATCTCCGGGCTGGCCTCGGGCCGGGCGGCGATGGAGAGCCACTCCCCATCGGGCGTGACCGTCCAGCGGGATTGCAGCGCCTCGGCGGCCTGGGCCAAAGGGGTCGCCTGTACCCGGAGTTCTCCCTGACCCTCGGCGAGCAGATCCCGCACGGCCCCCTCCCGAATCAGCGCGCCGAGATGGATGATCGCCACCCGGTCGCAAACCTGCTCGACCTCGTTCAGCAAATGGCTGGACAGAAAAACTGTCTTCCCTTGCTCTTCAGCCAGACTGCGGATGAAACGGCGCATTTCCTGGATGCCTGCCGGGTCGAGACCATTGGTCGGCTCGTCGAGGATGACCAGGTCGGGGTTGCCCAGCAGCGCCGCGGCGATTCCCAGGCGCTGCTTCATCCCCAGTGAGTAACTGCCAACCTTGCGGTGCGCCTTCTCTGCCAGCCCGACCTGTTCGAGCAGGGCAGCGATACGCTCGGAGCGATGGTTCCCTGCGGTGCGGGCCAGCACATCCAGGTTATCCCGTGCGCTCAGGTAGCTGTAGAATGCCGGCCTTTCCACCAGCGCGCCGACGCGGTCGAGCGCCCTGGGATTCTGGACCGGCAGCCCAAAAATGAGCGCCTCGCCCCGGGTGGGGCGTATCAATCCCATCAACATACGGATCGTGGTGGTCTTCCCGGCTCCATTTGGGCCGAGGAAACCGTAAACCTGCCCAGGCTGGACATTTAAGCTGACATCTTTGACGGCCTGTACGGCTTGCCGTCCGCGCCCGAAGGCTTTGGCGAGATGATCAGTGTGGATAGCGGGGGAATCGGGCATCGCGGAAAACCTCCTGGACGCATCATGTTTGGGTCAGTTTGTTATTGCCCTGTCAATTTTATCCTCAACCTGTGATTCGTCAAATCTTTGGGGAGTAGGGCAAATTTTATGGCATAATCACTGGTATGGCATTTGTCGAAGGTCTTCTGGCGGGTTATGGGATCGCCATTCCAGTTGGCGCGATCGCAATTTTGATCATTGATGTGGCCTTACGCACCGGGTTTAAGGCCGGCTTTTGGGCTGGAGCAGGCGCAGCCAGCGCAGACCTTTTCTATGCAATCCTGGCTGCGCTGGCGGGCCAGGCGTTGACTCCGTGGCTGTCAGCTTCTGCAAATGTTATGCGCGTAGTCAGCGGTGTAGTGTTGCTCTGCCTGGGCGTATATGGACTCTGGCGGATTCGCAAAACGCCTGCCAAAGCCGAGCCTGCCGCGGCAGCCCCGCGAGGGTATTGGGCGGTCTACACTCAATTTCTTGGTCTGACGCTGCTCAACCCGCTGACTGTGGCTTATTTTGCTTCACTGATCTTGGGCGGAAGCGGGAGCGGGTTGTCCACTTTCGCGGACCGGGCAGCGTTTACCATCGGGGCGGGGGCAGCTTCGTTGTCATGGCAGACCCTTTTGGCCGGGTTCGGCGCTTTCGCCGGGAGAAATCTTTCCCCGCGGGTGAGCATCCTCCTCAGCGTGACCGGGAATCTGATCATCATCGGGCTGGGACTGCGCATCTTGTTGGTTATAATAATATAAGAATTCGGAGTAAGTTTGTGCAATCTGATATAATTTGTGTCATCACTGGGATTACATCACTTATGTGCGGCAGGAGGCCGCGTTATGGACAAGGAACAATATCTCGATCTGTTCTATCAAATGGTTTTAATTCGCCGGGTGGAGGAGCGCGCCGCCGAACTGTATCAACAGGGCAAAATCGGCGGTTTTTTGCACCTTTACATCGGCCAGGAGGCGGTTAGCACCGGGCTGATCTCGGCGCGGCTGCCGCAGGATCGCGTCATCACCGCTTACCGGGATCACGGCGTGGCTATCAACTGTGGCATCCCGGCCAACATCGTGATCGCCGAGTTATTGGGCAAAGCCACCGGATGCTCGCAAGGCAAGGGCGGCTCGATGCACATGGCCGACGTGAGCAAGAATTTCTGGGGCGGGCACGCCATCGTTGGGGCGCATCTCCCGCTGGCTTCGGGGTTGGCCCTGGGTGATAAATACGCCGGCAAGGATGGAGTCACCATCTGCATGTTCGGCGACGGGGCGACCAATATTGGCTATTTCCACGAGGCAGTGAATCTCTCCAAAGTTTGGGATCTGCCGGTGCTGTGGGTGTGCGAGAACAACCTGTATGGCATGGGCACCGCGGTCGAGCGGGCGTCTGCCGTCTCGGAGATTCGCCAGAAGGCCGAGGGTTACGGTATCCCCAACGAACGTGTAGAAGGGATGAATGTGCTCGAGGTGCGGGATGCGGCTGCAAAAGCGCTCGACTATTGCCGCAGCGGTAAAGGCCCCTTTTTCCTGGAAATCACCACTTACCGCTACCGCGGGCACTCGATGGGCGACCCGGAACGCTATCGCAAAGCCGAGGAGGTCAAGAAGTGGCAGGAGACCGATCCGATCGGCATCTACCATCACTATCTGACCAGCAATACTATCGCCTTAGAGGCGGAGCTGGATGCCCTCGAAGCGAAAGTGGCCGATGAGGTACAGGCTGCGGTCGCGTTTGCTGAGAGCAGCCCGGAGCCAGGGCCGGAGGCGTTATTCGAGAATGTGTATGTGGAGAAGGGAACAAGTATCCAAGTAAACAAGTAGACAAGTAAACACGTACCTGTCTACCTGTTTACTTGTCTACTGGTGTACTTTCACGAGGGAACCTATGCCAAAAATCACTATGCGCGAAGCAATTTCCCAGGCGCTCTGGGAGGAAATGGAACGCGACCCTAAGGTGTTCGTTTTAGGGGAGGAGGTCGGCGTGTGGGGCGGGACGTACGCCGTGACCAAAGGTTTTTACGATCATTTCGGCGCGGAGCGGGTGCGCGACACCCCCATTGCTGAGGCGGCTATCATCGGCGCGGCGATTGGCGCGGCGATGACGGGGCTGCGCCCGGTGGCGGAGCTGATGACGATCAACTTCGCTTTTTCAGCGATGGATCACATCGTCAACGAAGCTGCCAAGCTGCATTATATGTTTGCCGGGCAGTTCGTGCTGCCGCTGGTCATTCGTACCGTGGGAGGCGGCGGACGCCAGCTCGGCGCGACCCATTCACAAACGCCCGATGCTATTTTTGCTCATTTTCCAGGTTTGAAAGTTGTCGCTCCTGGCACGCCGGAGGATGCCAAGGGGCTGCTCAAGTCGGCGATTCGCTCGGATGACCCGGTGCTGTTCATCGAGCACGCTACGATGTACCAGGTGCGCGGCGAAGTCCCGGAGGGCGAGTACACCATCCCCATCGGGCAGTCGAAGATTCAGCGCCCCGGCAAGGATGTGACCATCGTCGCCTATTCCAAGGGTCTGGAACTCTCGATGAAAGCCGCTGACCAACTGGCCCAGGAGGGGGTGGAAGCCGAGATCGTTGATCTGCGCTCCCTGAGACCGCTCGACATGGGGCCGGTGTACGAATCGTTCAAGAAAACCAACCGCGCCGTGATCGTTGAAGAAGGCTGGAAATCCTTCGGGGTCGGCGCTGAAGTGGCGGCGCGTATTTACGAAGATTGTTTTGACTACCTCGACGCCCCAATCCAGCGTGTAGCGCAGAAGGAAGTCCCGCTGCCGTACAATCGCACGCTCGAGCAGATGGCTTTGCCGCAGGTGGAGGATGTGATCAAGGCGGTCAAGGAGGTGCTGTGATGGCCGAGACCGTTATCATGCCCAAACTGGGTTTCGATATGGCCGAGGGCACGCTGGTGCGCTGGGTGATCGGCGAAGGCCAGCCGGTGACGAAGGGCGCAGTGCTGGCGGAAATCGAGACCGACAAAGCCACGGTGGAAGTCGAATCCTCGTTCGAGGGGATTGTGGCGCGGCATCTCGTCCCGCAGGGGAGCGTGGTGCCGGTGAATACGCCAATCGCGATTGTGGCTCAGCCGGGTGAGAAGCTGGAAAAGATAGGCGAACAGGGGAAAGGGGATGAAGGGACAGGGGAGAAGGGGAGAGGGGAAAAAGGATCTCCCCAGAAAGCCTCGCCCCTCGGCCTACCCCCCTCGCCTCTCGCCCCTCAGCCCTCGCTCCTCGCCCCTCGCTCTTCACCCCTCGCCCGGAAAATCGCCTCCGAGAAGGGGATTCCCTTGCAATCGGTGACCGGCACCGGCCCCGGGGGACGAATCGTCAAGCGGGATGTGGAAAAAGCGAGCGGTCAGCTTTCAGCGATCAGCAGTCAGCAATCAGCGGTCAGCGATCAGCGGTTGGCGGTCGGCGAACAACCATCGTCGGTCATTGGTCATCCATCCCCTATCCCCCTATTCCCCTGAATCGCCTGCGAGCGGCGATTGGGCGGCGGATGGTCGAGTCGAAACAGACAGTGCCGCATTTCTACGTGACTCACGAGTACGATGTGGCGGCGCTGCTCAATCTGCGGAAGCAGATCAACGCGCTGTTGCCGGAAGAAGAAAAGCTGTCGGTCAACGATTTCATCGTCAAAGCCGCGGCGTTGACGCTGCGGCAGTTCCCCAATCTCAACGCGTCGCTGCAAGGAGATCAGATCGTCCAGCACGAGCAGGTCAACGTTGGCGTAGCCGTGGCGGTGGAAGGCGGGCTGCTCACCGTGGTGAGCCGCGACACAGACCACAAGCCGCTGCGCCAGATTTCCGGCGAATTGAAAGTGATGGTGGCGCGTGCCCGCGAGGGCAAGGTACGCCCGGACGATATCGAAGGCTCGACGTTTTCGATCAGCAACCTGGGAATGTATGATGTGGAGCATTTCATCGCCATCATCAACCCGCCCGAGGCGGCGATTTTGGCCGTCGGATCGGGGCGGGAGATCCCGGTGGTGAAAGAGGGGGCGGTCGTCCCCGGCTGGCGGATGAAGCTCACCATCTCGGTGGATCACCGGGTAAGTGATGGTGTGGAAGCGGCGCGGTTCATGCAGGCGCTGGCGGGGTATATTGAAAGTCCGCTGAAGATACTGGTTTAATCTCTTTCTGGTTTGAATGGCTGCTGAGCAGTCTACGAAAAAACCGGAGATTAGACAATCGGGCGTGCTCTGCACGCCCGATTGTCTAATCTCCGGCCTTCCTCAAAAAAGGAATTGCCTCTTGACAAATTGGAACAATTGTTCTATATTATACCTGTAACATGAAATTTGGCGTATTTATTAGAACAGACCCAATTCAGGAGGTGTTCCGTGAACCCCAATTACCGAGGTCTCAACTTCGCCGACATCCTGCGGCGTTTCCCAATCCGCCGTGGGCTGCTCTTTGGGCTGTTGATTATTACAGCCCTGCTGGCTTTCGAGCTGTTCAATTACAGCACCACCGATTTTGCTCTCTCGGATTTGCTCGGCGACCTGCGTTTTGCCGGTGTCCGCTGGGCGACGATTCTGGCGATTGCCTTCTGCGGGATTGACTTCGCCGGCATTGCCCGGTTGTTCACCCCGCAGCAAGGGGCCGATGAACCCGCCGAGGTGTGGTATCTCTTTGGGGCCTGGCTGCTGGCGGCCACGATGAATGCCATGCTGACCTGGTGGGGCGTCTCCATTGCCTTGCTCAACCATGACACGCTGGGAAACGCAGTCATCCAGCACCAGACTCTGGTCAAGGTTGTTCCCATTTTCGTGGCGGTAATGGTGTGGTTGATCCGTATTCTCATCATCGGCACGTTCTCGGTAGCAGGGGACCGGCTGTTCTCGGATGCTTCCACTCGTCCCTCCCGTCAAGCTCAATCACCCATTCGGACTCTGGGAACGCGCCCTGCGACCTCATTGACCCGCCCGACGCCGGTCAACCCGATTGCGGCGGCGCCCTACCGCCCAGCGCCCAAAACCAGCTACCAGCCGGAGCAGAATTTTGTCCGCTCTGAGCCAACCTATCACCCGGTCGGGATGAGCGCGCCCGAGAACAGTTCCACAAATCAAGTACGTCGTTAGTCCCTTTTCTCCCCTGGAAAAGCCGCCAAAGGCTGTGCTGCAATATAAGCACAGCCTTTTTTGTTTCAATCCTTCTCACTTTACTCTTGCTCGTGTATAATGCTGGCACTCGAAAGAAGCCCAATCATGTCAACCCAGTATGCCTTACCCGCCCTGAATAATGACGATGATAATAATTGCCCCCCTCGGGTGGGTGGGTTGCGCATGCCTGGCTGCTAAAGCTCCAGACCGGTCAATCCAATCGCCCGACGCAACCCGCGGAGGGCGTTTTTTTTGTAGGAGGTCAGAATGTACAAAACACATACTTGCGGTGAGCTGCGTTCCAGCCACATCGGCCAGACTGTTACCCTGGCCGGGTGGGTTCACCGCCGCCGGGATCACGGCGGCGTGACGTTCATTGACCTGCGCGACCGGTTCGGTCTCGTGCAGGTGGTAGCCGACCCATTGAAATTCCCGGAAGCCCACCAGGTGATGGATGCTGTGCGGCCCGAATGGGTCGTGCAAATCATCGGGTTGGTGCGCGCCCGCCCGGAGGGGCTTGCTAACCCCAATATGCCCACCGGCGAGATCGAGGTCGAATCCCACGAGGTGAAGATTCTCAACATGGCGAAGACCCCGCCCTTCCTCATCCACAAAGAGGAAGACGTGGACGAGAATTTCCGCCTGAAATATCGCTATCTCGACCTGCGCCACGAGCGGATGCGCCGCAACATCGAGCTGCGCCACCGCGTGGTCAAGTTCATCCGCGATTACCTCGATGCGCGCGGTTTCCTCGAGATCGAGACTCCCATTCTCTTCAAGACCACTCCCGAGGGTGCGCGTGACTATCTCGTTCCCTCCCGCGTCCATCCGGGTGAATTCTACGCCCTCCCACAGTCGCCGCAGCAGCTCAAACAACTGTTGATGGTGGCTGGGATGGAACGCTATTTCCAGATCGCCCGCTGTTTCCGCGACGAAGACCAGCGCGGCGACCGCCAGCCGGAGTTCACCCAGCTCGATTTGGAAATGTCCTTCATCGAGCGGGAAGACATCATGCGCCTGATCGAAGGTATGTTCACCGAGATGGTCGCCAAAGTCGTGCCGCACAAGCGTTTGCTGGCATCTCCCTGGCCACGCATCTTCTACAAGGATGCCATGGAACGCTTCGGCAAAGATAATCCCGACATCCGCTACGGCATGGAGTTGAAGAACATCTCCGACCTGGCGATGGGCAGCGGCTTTGCGGTGTTCGAAGATACGGTGACCAGCGGCGGGCATGTGCGCGGCATCAACGCCAGCGGATGCGGCGGTTATAGCCGTAAACAGCTCGATGAGCTGACCGAGCAGGTAAAAAAGCACGGCGCCAAGGGCCTGGCCTACCTGGCGGTGGCCGAGAGCGGCGAGCATCGCTCATCGTTTGCTAAATTCCTGTCCCCTGAGCGGGTACAGGCGATTATCGAGCGATTGGAAGGCAAACCTGGCGACCTGCTGCTGTTTGTTGCCGACGCCAAACCGGCGGTGGTCTTCGAGTCGCTCGCCCGCCTGCGGGTTTTGATGGCTGAACGATTGAAACTGATTGATCCCAATGTGCTTGGCTTTTGTTGGGTGATTGATTTCCCCTTCGTCAATTGGAACGAGGAGGAGCAGCGCTGGGACCCCAGTCATCATTTGTTTACTTCCCCGATGCGGGAGGATATCCCATTGCTGGATACCGACCCCGGCAAAGCCCGCGGCCAGCAGTACGATCTGGTGCTCAACAACTACGAGGTTGGCGGCGGCTCGATCCGTATCCACAACCGCGCCCTTCAGGAAAAAGTGTTCGCGCTGATCGGCCTCGACCCGGAGACCGCCCGCCAGCGCTTTGGGCACATGCTGGAGGCTTTCGAGTATGGCACGCCCCCGCACGGCGGCATCGCCCCCGGGATTGACCGCATCTGTATGATCCTGGCCGATGAGCCAAACATTCGTGAGGTGATTGCCTTCCCGAAGAACCAGATGGCGCGTGACGTAATGGCCGACGCGCCCTCCCCGGCGGAAGAGAAACAGCTCAAGGATTTGCACATCAAAATTTCGAGTTAACCAGGGATCGTGGTTTGGCTTTGGCTTCACAGCCTGATCCCTGGTCAGGCTGAACGAGGACAAAGCCATGACCACCCAACTTTCACAACCGCTTTTACAACCGTTTACACAGTCTCTGACATTGGAGCAAGTCACCCGCCTTGCCGCCAGCGGTCAGGCCAGCGATGTTGATTATTTGATGGGCTGCCTGGATGTAGAAGAGTTCGTGGCCTGCAAGCTGGTTGATTTTGGATTGAGCCAGGTGGAGGCGCGGCCCGGACGCTTGCGCATCCGGCATTACCTTTTCAACGGTACGCTCATCCAGCGCAATTATGCGGCGTTATATTTCAAGCGGCGAGGGTTCACCGACACTTTGGACGAGGCAGTCGCCCTGGGCTGCATTGACGAAATCCAGGCGTATGCCGAATAGGCCCGCAAACGGTGTAAAATATTGCTACAAAACATAAATCAGGAGAACGAATATGGCATCTATCATCCGAGTTGATCAAATCGCCGCCTGCGAAGGCCAGGAAGTGACTGTTCAGGGCTGGGTCTACAACCGCACGGACAAGGGAAAGCTGGTTTTTCTGCTCGTTCGGGATGGCTCCGGCTTTGTGCAATGTGTGGCGTTCAAGGGCGACCTGGACGCGGCGTTGTTCGACCGGCTCGTCCGGCTGCCGCAGGAATCCTCGGTGATCGTGACCGGGCCGGTGCGCGCCGACAAACGCGCTCCGGGTGTCCCCGGCGGGTACGAGATCGGCGTCAAACAGATCGAGATCGTCCAGGAAGCGGCGGATGATTACCCGATGGCGCTCAAAGAGCATGGGGTTGACTTCGCCCTGGATCACCGCCACCTGTGGATTCGCATGCCCAGCCAGTGGGCGATCCTGCGCATCCGCTCGACGGTGATCGCCGCCATCCGGGAGTGGTTCGACACCCACGGTTTTATCAACATGGATACGCCGATTCTCACCCCGGCGGCCTGCGAGGGCACAACCACCCTCTTCGAGACGCCTTACTTCGACGAGGGTTTGGCCTACCTGGCCCAGAGCGGCCAGCTCTACAACGAGGCCGACATTATGGCCTTCGGCAAAGTCTACTGCTTCGGGCCGACCTTCCGGGCCGAGAAATCGAAGACGCGCCGCCACCTGACCGAGTTTTGGATGGTCGAGCCGGAAATCGCCTTCTGCGATCTCGACCAGTTGATGGAAATCGAGGAGCAGTTCGTGACGCACATCGTCAAGCGGGTGCTGCGCGAACGCCTGCCGGAGCTGAAATCGCTGGGACGTGATATCACCCGTCTCGAAAAGATCGAGCCGCCCTTCCCGCGTATCTCTTATGACGATGCAGCCAAGATTTTGCAAGAAGCCTATGATGCCACCGACGACCCCGAAAAGAAAGAGTTGCTCAAATTCGAGTGGGGTATGGATTTCGGCGCGCCTCACGAGACAGAGTTGACCAGCCGGTTCGATAAACCGCTGCTTGTCTATGGCTATCCCACGGCGGTCAAGGCTTTTTACATGGAGCCGTGGCCCGGCCGCCCCGAGGTGTGCAAAAGCGTGGATTTGCTGGCCCCCGAGGGCTACGGCGAGATCATCGGCGGCAGCGAGCGCATGTCCAGCCACGATTTATTGCTTCAGCGTCTCCACGAGCATCAACTGCCCGAAGAAGCGTTCAAATGGTATCTCGATCTGCGAAAGTACGGCAGTGTGCCGCACAGCGGGTTTGGGATGGGCGTGGAGCGCACGGTGGCCTGGCTGTGTGGTATCGAGCATATCCGTGAGGCTATTGCCTATCCGCGCACGATCAAACGGGTTTATCCTTAATGAGACCACAGACCCCTGGGGTTTTTAAAACCCCAGGGGTCTGTGTCGAGCCGTATTAATCTAAAATCATCACCACACCCCGCTTGAATTGTGGTATAAGAAGTGTGCCCTGCTGTGCTTGTGCAGTCGCATAATCGGTTTTGAGCCAACACTCTCTTATATGGTCTCAATCTTACGGATATGACGCGATAGGCCTGAGCCAAGGCGGATTTTCCGAGGAGAGACCAGACCTGCGAAGGCAGGTTCAAAACTTAGCGTCTCACGGCACAGTGGGGTCGTTTGTTGTCTCGCCGTTTTCAACGCAGTGACCCTTGACCTATGGGCAAGGGTCACTGCGTTTCCTGACGAAAACTACTTTCACCATCGTTCATCCGCCGTTATAATAATGCTGTCCATATGTTGCTTCGAGACGAGACGGTTTCTCCTCAAAGCACCGAATCGGCTGCCTGATAAATAAATTGTTCGAAAGTGCGGTATTATCCTGCTCTCCAGCAGAATAAACAAACCTATCAATTCCAAAGGAAGGGTTCATCATGAGTGCAAATCATCCCCACGATAAAGAAAACAAACCTCCCAGTTTGAACGGCGATCACCCGAAATGGCTCGTCGCGGTCATCGCCAATGTCAAGCTCGAACATCATGATACCGATGAAGGCCCGGCGGATGCAGGGGCGGAATACGATAAGCCGGAAACGATCCAAAATATTCGCAATGCCATAGAATCTGGGGGGCACCGGACAGTTTTCCTCAACGCCGACGAGAATCTCCCGTTTGCCCTGCGGGAGGCCAAACCAGATATTTGCTTCAATATTGCCGAAGGCAAGGGAGATGACTCCCGAGAGACTCATGTGCCCGCGGTATTAGCGCTGCTGGGTGTTCCGTATACGGCCTCTCGCATCCTGCCCAATGCCATCTCACTCGACAAAGTCCTGACCAAGCGGTTGTGGCGCGAAGCCGGCCTGCCGATTGCGCCCTACCAGGAATTCTTCTCGCCAGATGAGCCTCTCAGCGACGAATTGGATTTCCCGCTGTTCGTCAAGCCATCCCGCGAGGGTACCGGGATGGGCGTAGACCTGGCAGCCAAAGCAACCAATATTGGCGAAATGCGCAGCCGGATCCAATACGTAATAGACACTTACCAGCAGCCGGCATTGGTTGAATCCTTCCTGCCGGGGCGCGAGTTTACGGTGGGTGTGCTGGGGCGAGAAGATGCGAAATTATATGCGCGCCGCCCCGAATTGTTTGCTGAAGATGGTTTCCATCGCTTCCCAATTTTGGAAATTGATAGCCACCGTTCGATCACGCCGGGAGTGTACAGCCACGCCGCCAAATCGAAAGATATGTTCGAAAATGGCGCTCCTGGCTATCTTTGCCCGGCAGATGTTTCTCAGGAGCTGCACGACACTCTGCAATCGCTGGCGATGAAGGCGCACAATGCCATTCGGGCGCAGGATGTCTCGCGGGTGGATTTCCGCCTCGACAGCCAGGGAAATCCCGTTCTTTTGGAGATCAACACCCTGCCGGGGTTGAATCCAGCGATCAGCGACATCTGCATCATGTCCGATGCTGAGAATCTGCCATACAAGGATTTGATTCTTGAAATTCTGTACCTGGCGGCTTCACGCTATAAAATGATCGCGCCAAGAGGGTAGTGTAAAAACGAAACACCCTGTTACGGTATTAATCGCTTTTTTACCAAAATTGGATGAAAGCGTGGGCGTTCGCCTACGCTTTCATCCAATTTTAGAGCTGTCTCTGCAAGACTCTACGGGAACAGACGCCGCGCCTTGACTTCTGCCACCGCATCCGGCTGGTAACGATACAGCCGGGCAGGGCGGCCCTCCCCCGTACGGCGCTGCGGGGTTGGCTCGATAATGTTGGCCTCCAGTATCCGGCGGCGAAAATTACGTTTATCCAGTTTTTCCCCCAAGATGATTTCGTATGTGTATTGCAGCTCGGTCAACGTGAACTCGTCTGGCAGCAGCTCGAATCCGACCGCGGAGTATTCCAGCTTGTAGCGCAGGCGGCGCAGGGCATACGCGGCGATCTCGGTGTGATCGAACGCCAGAGGGGGCAGCTCGCTCACTGTACACCACTGTGCCTGGGCGGCATCGCTCCCGCCTTCCCGGCGAAAAGGCGCATCCGCCGGGATGAGAGCGAAGTACGCCACTGTTACCACGCGCCCGCGCGGGTCACGTTCCGGTGCACCATACGTGTATAGCTGTTCGAGATAGGCTTCTTTCAGTCCAGTTTCTTCCTCCATCTCGCGCAGCGCGGCATCTTCGAGCGATTCATCCATGTGGACGAATCCGCCTGGTAAGGCCCACATGCCCCTGAAGGGATCGTCTTTTCGCTGGATGAGCAACGCCTGCAGGCGATTCTCACGCAGGGTGAAAATGACGATGTCCACTGTCAGGGCGGGGCGTGGATGGTCGTAGGTGTATTCCATAGATGGGTTCCTGTTCTCGGGTTGATCTCGTGTCAACTATACACCAATTCAAGATGGCTGGCAAGCGGGTGAGGAACTATCGAATTTCCAAGATCGTCATAATTCGACATTCCCGCTTTGGGATGCGCGACTATAATCGCCCTATATCACTATTGGAGGAAACCCATGAACCGCACGAAAATCCTGATTTTGATCGCTTTTATGATCGTCGGGTTGGCGGCCTGCAATCTGCCCGGATCAACTGCCCCGACCCCCTTCACCTTCCCCACGCCGGATTTCACGCTGACTGCCATTTACTCGACGCTCGATATTCTGACGGTAGTACCGCCTCCGCAGACGCCGACTCTGCCCCCGGCGGTCACCGCCACTCAATTGGCGGGATTGCCCTCGGCGACGCCTCTCACACCGACGGCGCCACCGCTCCCGACGAGCACCCCCATCCCGCCAACGAACACCCCCGTCCCGCCAACAAATACACCTCTCCCAACGGCAGTACCCCCCACCAATACACCCGTACCGACCCAGCCCTTGATCCGCACTGCTGCCAGTATGGTTGCCTCTTATCTCGAAAAGGAGCCAAAAATTGATGGCGACCTGGGCGAGTGGACTCTGTCATCTTACTCGATCACGAAGGTGGTCTATGGCAAGGAAAAATGGGACAACGCCGCCGACCTCTCGGCCAAAGTGATGATCGGTTGGGATGAAGCTAATCTCTATTTAGGCGTTTACGTGGTGGATGAGGATTACGTTCAAAACGAGACCGGCCTGAATATGTACAAAGGCGACAGCCTGGAAATTCTCTTCGATACGAACCTGACTTCCGATTTTTATGTTGATGATCTCAGCCCTGACGATTTCCAGCTGGGTATCTCCCCAGGCTCCCCCCATGTTCAAGATGACCCGAATGCCTACCTCTGGTTCCCAACTTCCATTGATGGTGAACCCGATGACATCCGCATCTCCGGCGAGCGTCAGGAGGATGGGTACACTGTGGAAATAGCTATCCCATGGTCAGTTTTCGAGATCACCCCTCAATCGAATAAACACTATGGCTTTGCGTTCTCAGTCTCGGACAACGACAAAACTGGCGACAGCGTCCAGCAAACTATGATATCCAATGTCGCTGATCGCCACCTGACCGACCCCACCACCTGGGGCGATTTGAAGCTGAGCAGATAGATGTAATAATTGCCTAAAAAAGTAAGTGGGGCTGCGGCATAGCCGCAGCCCCACTTACTTTTTTAGGCGTTTCACCTATGCCGGGGGAACCGGATATTCGCTGACTGTTTCAGTTTTTGGCTTTTCCTTATCCCGCAAGTACAGGAAATTGAATTCTTTGATACGGGCTTTCAGGCTGTCGCTCAACGCGCCCTCGGGCATACGCCAGCTCCAGTTGCCGCTCGGGTTGCCAGGGTAATTCATGCGGGCTTCATTCCCCAAAGAGAGCATGTCTTGTAACGGGGCCAGCCCAAACATCGCCACCGATGACCAAACGGCGCGGATCATATCCCAGGAAACATCGTTACCGCTGCGGGCCACATAACGGCGGAAGAAATCTTTCTCTTTTTCTTCCACCCGCTTGTACCAGCCGAGGGCGGTATCGTTATCGTGCGTGCCGGTGTAGACCACGCAATTTTGGGGATAATTGTGGGGCAGGAAGGGATCGGTTTGATCGTTGGCAAACGCAAACTGGAATATTTTCATACCTGGCAGCCCAAGCCCATCGCGCAGCTCGACCACATCCGGGGTGATGACTCCCAGGTCTTCGGCGATGATGGGTAAATCCCCGAGGGCGGAGCGAATCGTGAGAAACAGATCCTTCCCCGGCCCGCGTACCCAGCGCCCGATCTCCGCGGTCGGCTTGCCGCCGGGCACTTCCCAGTAGGCTGCAAAACCACGGAAGTGGTCAATCCGAATGATATCCACCATTCCCAGCACGGCGCGGATGCGATCCACCCACCAGGTGTAGCCGCTGGCTTTATGAACATCCCACCGATAGAGTGGGTTGCCCCACAATTGGCCGGTGGGGGAAAAGTAATCGGGCGGGACGCCGGCGACCACCGTGGGTTTACCTTTTTTGTCCAGGTAGAACAGCTCGGGGTGCGCCCACACATCGGCGCTGTCGTGGGCGACGAAGATGGGGATGTCGCCAATGATCTTGATATCCAATTCGTGAGCGCGGGCGCGCACGGCTGCCCACTGCCGGAAGAAAAGGAATTGGCGGAAGATGTGTCGTTGGATGTCGGTCTCGTGTTTCTCGGCGGCTTTTTCAATCGCCGCAGGCTTGCGGTCGCGCAGTGCAGCTTCCCAGGTTACCCACGGCTCGCCGCCGTGCGCGTCTTTGATCGCCATGAACAGGGCAAAATCATTAAGCCAGAGGGCTTGTGCGGCGCAAAACTCAGCATATTCCGACTTGAGTTTGGCAGTTGCGCCTCGTTGGAAACGATTGAACGCCCGGTCGAGCATCTCGAGCTTCCAGGTGATAACCTCGCCGAAATCCACCTGGCCGGCTGGGAAAGGCGGCAGATTGGCCAGGTCATCATCGGTGAGCAGATGGTCGGCTTTCAATAAATCGAGGCTGATGAGATAGGGATTTCCGGCAAAGGCTGAAAAGCACTGATAAGGCGAGTCGCCATAGCCCGTGGGACCGAGGGGCAGCACCTGCCACAGGCCGCATCCTGCCCCATCGAGGAATTCCAACCACTGAATTGCCTGAAGGCCGATGTCGCCGATGCCATACGGGCCGGTCAGACTCGTGGGGTGCAGCAAAATGCCGGAAAGTCGCTCAAATTTCATAGGGTAATCTCCTGGTCTGGATGTATTCGTCGCTCCGCACGATGTCGGAGGTGAAATCGGATGCGATCACGTCGGTGCCGATGACAGCGCCCGGCTCGATGATGAGGTTGGCTGGAATCTGGCTGTTTTTGCCAACCATGCAAATTTGGGGCGTCGGGCCGGGAACGATTGCGCCCACCCGGCAGTTCTCGCCGATGTTGACTTTCTTGTCAATGATGGCATGCTCGACCACCGCGCCTTTCTCGATCACTGTGCCGGTGAGGATGATCGATTCACGCACGATTGCGCCGGACTGGATTTTTACCCCTGGAGAGAGCACAGATCGCTCGACCCGTGCGCCGGGGAAGATTTCGCACCCATCACTGACCATACAGTTCTCCACCGAAGCGCCGCGGGCAAACCAGACTGGCGGGCGCTCTTCAGTACGGGTGTGGATAATCCACGAGCGGTCGTTGAGATCGAAGGGGGGCTTGTCTTCCAATTGATCCATGTGCGCCTGCCAATACGAGGTTACTGTCCCAACATCCACCCAATAACCCGTGTATGGGTAAGCAAATACCCGCTCTCCCCGGTTGATCAGCCGGGGCAGGATATCCTTACCAAAGTCGTGGGATGAATCTGGCCGGTTGTGATCCTCCCAAAGGGCGTGATCGAGCACTTCCAGGTTGAAAAGGTAAACGCCCATATTGATCATATCCGACGGCGGGTTGGACGGCTTCTCGACGAATGAAGTCACGCGATAATCTTCATCCAGCCCGACGACGCCGAAGCGGGATGCTTCTGAGATGGGGACGCGAATGGTCGCCATGGTGAGGCTGGCCTCGTGGTCGAGGTGGAAAGCCACCATGGCATCATAATTCATCTCATAGATTTGATCGCCGGAGAGAATTATCACCAAATCGGGGTTGCCTTGCTTGATGAACCGGAAATTTTGCTGGACGGCATCGGCGTTGCCGAGATACCAATCGGATGCGCCGCGCGCTTTGTAGGGGGTATAGATGCGCACCCCGCCCGTCCAATCCCGGTTGAGATCCCAGGGGCCGCCAGCGCCGATGTGCTCGATGAGCGAATGGGGACGATACTGCGCCAGGATCATCACATCGAAAATCCCGGAATTGACACAATTGGAAAGAGTGAAGTCAATGATGCGGTATTTCCCCCCGAAAGGAACAGCAGGCTTGGTGCGTTTTGCGGTCAGAATACCCATGCGTGAGCCTTCACCGCCGGCAAGAATGATTGCGCGTGTTTTCATAGTGTCCTCTCTTTTTTTGTGATCAGATTTCGCCGATTTGTTGTAATGCTAATTCGAGGCAATTCTGCAAGGACCGGTGCCAATCGTTGGTTCACGGTCAACTCTCTTATGGATTTAGAAGTTTTCTATACAACGCCGTATAGCCTCGGGCCGATTTCTCCCACGAGAAATCCTGGCGCATTCCGTGCCGCTGGATCGCCTGCCAGCGCCGTTTATTGGTGTACGCTGCCAGGGCGCGGCGGAGCGCCTCAGCCAGCGCCTCAGCCGTGGCTTCCTGAAATAAGAAGCCGTCAGCTCTGGATGCTGGATTTTCTTTTTCGTCGTGAATTGTGTCCTGCAGGCCGCCGGTTGACCGGGCGACGGGTACGCATCCGTAACGCATAGCGATCATTTGTACCAACCCGCACGGCTCGTACCGCGATGGGATGAGCAGCAAGTCAGCCCCGGCATAGATGCGGCGGCTGAGCGGCGCATCGAAGCGGATGACGGAGCGCACCCGGTCGGGGATGTTGCGCTCCAGATGGCGGGCTGATTCTTCCAATTCCGGCAGCCCGGTGCCCAGCAAAATCACATGCCAGCGCAGGTCTGAAATCTGGCGCAGCGCTTCGAAAGCCAGGTCCACTCCCTTTTGATAATCCATCCGGTTGATCATCGCCAGCAACGGTATTCCCAGGTCGGGGGTAAAACCAAAATCCAACTGCAAAGTGGCTTTATTGGCCAGGCGAGGCTTTAAATCACCCGGAGAGAAACGCTCGACCAGGTGATGGTCAGTCTCAGGATTCCAGCGTTCCATATCCAGCCCATTGAGAATGCCGTATACCGTATCGGCCCGTGACCGCAGGAAATCATCGAGACCCGCGCCGTAATCGGGGGTGAGTATTTCCTGGGCATAGGTGGGCGAGACGGTGACGATGCGGTCAGCAGACAGTAAGCCCAAAGGCAGGGGCAGATGACGCGCCCACTCTGGGAGGGAGACATCTTTCGTCGCCGGCAAGCCAAAAGCATCCAACGGATAACTGCCGCCCGTGCCTAGATAAGGCAGGTTGTGGACACTTAACACCGTTTTCGTATGGTTGAAGAAGGAATCAGCCTCCCGGTGAAGCGCCAGCCAATAGATGGCTGCCGCGGTATGCCAGTCGTTGGCGTGGAGGATATCAGGCTGCCAGCCCAATGCGCGTGCCAACTCTAGCGCAGCCAGCGAGAAGAAGATATACTTGTGTGCGTCAAAGCCCCAATCGTCTGAGTACACTTTGACCTCTGGGGGTATTGGCGGGCCAGAGATCAGATAGACCGTCAGGCCGTTCAAATCGGTGGCAAATGCCTCGGCTGGGATTGTCCCCCCGCTGTGCATCACGGTGAACTTCGCCACGGAGCGCAGATCGTAAGTCTCCCGGAGAATGACCCCATGGAGCGGGATCACCAGCCTGATGTCAACCTCCGCATCCGGCGTCACGTTGAGTTGGCGAATTGCTCTCGGGAGCGAGCCGGCAACATCGCCCAGGCCGCCGACTTTGACGAAGGGATCGGCCTCGGATGCCAGGAACAATACCTTGATTGGATTACCCATGCTGGTTGCCTCTGGACGAGCAGAATGTCATTATCGAGTTTCACCCTAATTTTACACGATTATCGCTTTCTCGGTTTGGAAAAGGTGATAATTGTCACTTGCCAAAATAAGAGTTTTTGTGCAAACTATATCCATGCCGGGGAAAAAGGCTGTATTTTCCCCGGCGGCTGATTACCGCATGCCGATTCGTGCTCTCTCGATTCACGGACATTTTTACCAACCACCACGCGAAGACCCGATTACCGGCGAGATTCCATACGAAGTTGGCGCTGCGCCTTACAAGAACTGGAACGAGCGCATCCAAGCTGAGTGTTACCGGCCGAATGCCGAGCTGGGGAATTTCGAACGCATCAGCTTCAATTTGGGGCCAACGCTTTGTGAATGGATGGTCGAAAACGATCTGGCGACGCTGCGCCTGATCGCTGCTCAAGACCGCGCCAATGTGAA
Organism: Candidatus Aquidulcis sp.; assembly: GCA_020723385.1. Taxonomy (GTDB): domain Bacteria; phylum Chloroflexota; class Anaerolineae; order Anaerolineales; family UBA4823; genus DYIZ01. The sequence goes on along the minus strand of DYIZ01000003.1, from coordinate 38,194 downwards.
AAAGCATGGGATCGGCAACTCGATTGCCCAGCCATTCAACCATACCATTCTGCCTCTGGCAACCCTCGAAGATAAGATCACTCAGGTCTATTGGGGGGTGAAGGCTTTCGAACACGGGTTTGGCCGCTCGCCCACGGGAATCTGGCTGCCAGAGACCGCCGCTGACACCGAAACGTTGATGGTTCTGGCGGATCATGGCATCGAGTTTACTATATTAGCTCCCTGGCAGGCCGATTTGGATTATCTCGATCCAACCGAGCCGTACCGTGTTGCTTTACCGAACGGTCGAAGCATCACGGTATTTTTTTATCACCGTGAGCTGAGCAGCCGTGTCAGCTTCGATCCCCTCATCACAACCAATGCTGACCAGTTTGTCCAGGAGGAGGTTGCTTCCCGCTTTCTGGCAGATAAAGCCCGCCGCGGCGAGCCGCAGCTTCTGCTCATTGCCTCGGATGGCGAATTGTACGGCCACCACCAGACTTTTCGGGATCACTTCCTCGCTCATCTGGTCAACGGCGCCAGCTCTCACGCCGGGATCACGACCACTAACCTGGCTCTGTGGCTCAAGAGTCACCCGCCCCGGCGGACGATCTCTATCCGTGAGAAAACCTCGTGGTCGTGCCATCACGGGGTTCTGCGCTGGTCCGGAGAGTGCGGCTGCACGCCGGATTACGGCATCTGGAAAATGTACCTGCGCCGGGGATTGGATGCGCTGGCCGCGGAGGTGGATGGCGTCTACCGGGAGGCGGTGCTCTCCCTGGGGTTTGATCCCCTCCAGCTCAGGAACCGCTATATCCACGCCATGATGGGTAGAATGCCCATCGAGACTCTGCTCACCGAAATGGCTGGCCGGGCGCTATCCAGCGATCAAATCCGGCGCGTGGCCCTGCTGCTCGATGCGCAGCGCCAGCGCCAGCGGATGTTCACCTCGTGCGGCTGGTTCTTCGAGGATTTTTCACGCATCGAGCCGAAAAATAATGTGGCGTATGCGGCCCAGGCGGTGCGCCTCACCCGCCAGGCTACCGGGATTGACCTATCCGGTGTGGCGATAGATGCCCTCAGGCACGTCATCAGCCATCGCACCGGTTTGCGGGGGGATATCATTTTCAAGAAGCAGTTGCAGCGGGCGGAAAAATCTGTCTGACCCAATTATCTGGTTATTGCGCAAAACTATTGGCAACGGCAAAGACCCCCGGCGTTTCCAAAACGCCGGGGGTCTTACTTGTGGCCTTGCCCATTATGCGAGAGGTGGGCTTCCACTTTGGTGATCAATTCCATCGCCTGCACTGGCTTCGATATGTAATCGTCGCAGCCAGCTTCCAGAAAGCGTTCCCGGTCGCCGCGCATCGCCGAAGCGGTCAGGGCGATGATGAGGGTGTGCTGTAAGTTGGGTTCAGCCCGGATATGCGCCATGACTTCCAGCCCATCCATCCCCGGCAAGCCAATATCGAGCAGCACCAGCGCCGGTTCGAGAGAGCGCGCCAGTTCCAACCCGCTGAGACCATCTTCGGCTTCGATAACGATGAACCCGCGTGATTGCAGGATCTTCCGCACCAACCGCCGGTTGTGGAAGTTGTCTTCGATGTATAGAATGGTGGCGGGCTTTGTATCCATATGATTTCACTACCCCGGCAGGAGCGCCTCGACATGGGCCAGCAGGCTGCTCCGGTCGAGGTTGCCCTTTGACCAAACCGATGATGCCTGCCTCGAGAGGCTGGCCAATTCCTGCGGTTCCAGGTCTTTGGCGGTGATGACGACTACCGGCAGTTGCCGGGTGGCCTCTGATGTTCGCAATTGTTCCAATAACTTTTCTCCAGCCATATCGGGTAACAACAAATCCAGCAGAACCAGATCAGGCATTTTTTGTGCGATGGCCGCCAGGGCCTCGGCGGCAGTGTAGGTTTCCACAACCTCGAAGCGCTGGCGCGATTCGAACAGGCGGCGCATCAGCCGTGCCTCCCATACGTTATCTTCGGCGACGAGGATGCGGGTGCGCTGCCCCTGGCCGAAACTGCTCACCGGGTGAATCTCAGCTTTCGGCGGCAGCAGCGGTTCCAGCTCACTGACATCATCTCCCAGTACCTCGACCACGTGGCTGACCAGTTCGCGGGCGCTGAAATTGCCTTTCTGCCAGATCGAGTCGGTATAACGGTGCAGGTATTCCTGCTCAGCGGCGGTGAGCGACCGGGCCGAGATGACGATGACGGGGATTTGGCTGACCTGGGAGTCGGCGTGCAGGGTGGACAGGATGGTACAGCCATCCATGTCGGGCAGGGTCAGGTCGAGGATCACCAAATCGGGGCGGCGCTGGCGCACCAGGTCAATGCCGTCACGCCCGGTGTAGGCCTCGAACACGCGGTAATGTTTGTAGCTCTGGAGCAAGCGGCGAATCAGGCGGTTGTCGTGGGGGTTGTCGTCAATGACAACGAGGGTGGTAACTTGCTCGTCGAGTTCTTCCAGCGCGGCAGCCAGGCCTTCGATGGGGCGGTGACCGGCAGTGGTATTCAGACTCAGTGTGTAGCGATCCTCGAGGGCGTGTTTCTCGGCGCTGAAGGTGTGCCCCGAACAATTAACGACCACCTGCTCGCCAGGTTTGATATCCCCCTGGGCCAGGAATCTATCCAGCCCGGCAAAAGCCACACTGGCCGCCGGTTCCATCGAAATCCCTTCCTGCCGGGCGACGCGGCGCATCGCCCGGAAAGCGTCGCCATCGCTGACAGCGGTCATCGCGCCCCCATAAGTATCCATCAGCCGTTTGAGCAGAACATACGAATATCCCGGGTTGCCGGTGGAGAGCACGGTGATCAGGCTGTCGGGCTGCACGGCCTCGGCGTGGGCCAGTTTGCGATTCCAGGCCTGCACCATCGGGGCGCATCCCTGGGTTTGCACGATCCCCAGATGGGGGACGCGGTTGGTGATGCCAGCCTCGTACAACTCGATGAAGCCCTTGAGCACTCCCAGCGGGCCGATGCCCCCCGAGACGGCCTGGATATACCAATCGGGGGCGGTCCATCCCATCTGTTCGACGATCTCGAAGGCGATGGTTTTCATGCTCTCTTTGCAGGGGATAGCTTTGGCCCCGCCGTCGAGGTAAATACCGCGCCGTGAGGCGAAATCGGCGGCGATTTCTTTGGCCTGATCGTAGGTTCCGGCGATCTTGACAACCTCCGCGCCGTACAGAGCCAGCTCGCGCATTTTCTCGTTGGGCACGCTGCTGGTGAGGAAAACCCACAGCTTGATCCCGGCGCGGGCGCAATAGGCAGCGTAAGCGGCGGCGGCGTTGCCGGTGGACGCCAACGCGATTTCGTTGATGCCTTGCGCCATGAGGGCGCTGATCGCGACGGAAGCCTGGCGGTCTTTGAAAGACCCGGTGGGCTGCTGGCGCTCGTCTTTTATCCAAAGGCCGTCGTGTCCGGTTTCTAATTCGAGGGCTTCGGCACGGGTTATCGGCGTCCAGCCTTCGCCCAGGGAGACAGGGGCCGTATCGCCGGAGGTTGGCAGCAGCTCGGTGTACCGCCACAGGCTGGTTGGGCGCGCCGCCAGGCCGGGAGGTGTGGCGCGCTGGCCTGGCCGCCATCCCCAGCGGGCTGCCAGCGCCTGGCAATCGTAGCGGGCTTCTAGCCATTGGCTCTTGCACGCCGGGCAGCGCGTGGCGAACGGGTCGGGGGGCATCTCCAGGCCGCATTCACAGCAAACGACGGCACTGAACAGGGTTGGCATAAGCGTTTTTCCAAATCTACTGGATTGCGGTCTTTAGACCGCCAACATGAGCAGGCTAAAGCCCTGCACTCCAAATCAACAGGTTATTCCTGCGGCCCGGCGTTCGGCAAGCGGACGATGAAGGCGCTGCCCTCTCCGGGCTTGCTATGGACGGTGATCGAGCCGCCGTGCATCTGCACCAACGAGCGTGTAATCGCCAGTCCCAGGCCGGTGCCTTCGGCGCGGCGTTTGCTGGAGCCGTCTACCTGGCGGAACTTATCGAATATCTTCTCCAGGTTTTCTGCCTCGATGCCGATGCCGGTATCCTTAACTTCGATGACCGTCCAGCCATTTTCCTGGCGGGCGCTCAACTCGATGCAGCCTTTTTCAGTGAATTTGACCGCGTTCGAGACCAGGTTATTGAGGATCTGGCTCAAGCGCAGCGGGTCGGCATGCAGCGGCGCGAAGCTCCCGCCGACCCCTGTCATGAATTCGACGGGTTTCATGCTTTTATGGATCAGCCCCATGTTATTGGTCTTCACCTCTTCGAGCAGATCGGGCACGTTCACATCTTCAAATTTGAGGTTGAGACGCCCGGCTTCGATCTTGGCCAGGTCGAGCACATCATTGATCAGGCGTAGCAGATGCTGGCCGTTGTCGAAGATCGCCTGGACATCCTCCTGGGTTTCGGGATTCATATCGCCGTCAATGCCCATCAGCAGCACTTCGGCGTAACCGATGATGGAGTTGAGTGGGGTGCGCAGCTCATGGCTCATGCTCGCCAGGAATTCGCTCTTCAGGCGGTCCACTTCGCGCAAGCGCTCGGCAGTCCTTTGCGTCTCCTCGAAGAGAGCGGCATTTTGCAGGGCAGAGGCAATTTGGCCGGAGAGGGTATTGAAAACGTCGAGGTCTGCCGAAGTGAAGTAATGCGGCAGGTTGTGCTGGACATCGAAGACGCCCAGGATTTTTTCGCCGATCATGAGGGGAACGGCTACCTCCGAGCGAGTCTCGGGGAGCAGGGGGTTCGGCATGAAATCCACCGTCTGGGTAACATCGTCTACGATAACGCTCTGGCGAGTGCGGGCGGCGCGGGCGACCAGGGATTGCTCCCGGCTCAGCGGGATTCTGTGGCCGCTCTCTTTCATGACTCGCCCCGGCTCGCCGTATCCTGCCCGCATCACCAGGTCTTCGATGAGGCTGTCGAAGGTGTAGATGTGAACGTGATAGAGATCAAAACTTTCTTTCAATAGGGTGACAACTTGCGCCAGCAGTTCGTCAACATCCAGCACGGTGGTGATCTGCCCGGCGACGTTGGCAGCAGTGCGGAGCTGAGTAGTGAACCGCGCCCGTTGTTCTTCTGCTTGTTTATGTTCGGTGATGTCGCGCATAATGGCCGCAATGCTGATCGGCTGGCCGGTTTCTCCGAGCACGGGGAACATGGTCATGGCGACATCCACAACACTATTGTCGCGCCGCCGGGCTTGCACTTCGCCGCTCCAGCTTTTACCGGTCGTCATGATTTGCTGGAGCGCCTCGATCTGCCTGGGAAGCTGCGCATCCGGGGCCATGGAAGCCATATTCGCGCCGAGCAGAGCGCCCTTCTCGGTTGCGTAGTCGAAGCCTGAAAGCTCGTAAGCTGCCCGGTTGGCGTAAGACAACTTGCCATCCAGCCCGCCCATAATGATGGCGTCGCCGGCGTTCTCGGCCAGAGCCTGGAAGATGCGCACCCGTTCTTCAGCGTGCTTGCGCTCGTTGATGTTTCGGAAAGTACCTTCGATTCCGGCGATGTTGCCCTCAGTATCATTGAAGAAACAGGCCGAAATACTGCCCCAAAATATGGAGCCGTCTGCCCGGCGCATCTCTAGCTCGTAATCTGAGATCCTTCCTTTTTTAGTCAACTCTTTCAGGATATTCTGGCGTTCTTCGGGATGGACATAGGCCTCATCGAGCACGTTCCGCCCGATGAGATTTTCTTCCTTCGGATAGCCAAACATCTCTGAAGCTGATGGCGTCACCCAAATCAGGCGGCTCTGCAGATCGGTGCGGTAAACCACATCCTGCATGTTGTCGAAGACCGAGCGCAGGCGTTCCTCGCTTTGGCGGACGGCAGCTTCGGCTTGTTTTTGCGCCTCGAAGAGATGGGCGTTTTGCAAAGCCGATGCGACCTGCCCGGCCAGGGTGTTGAAAACATCCATATCCGATTGAGTGAACCGGTTAACCTGGTCATCCTGAACATCCAGGATACCCAACACCTGATCGCCAATCATCAGAGGCACTGACAACTCCGAGCGGGTTTGGGGGAGCAGGGGATTGGGCATGAAATCAGATTGCAGTGCGGTATCATTGACGACAATGGTCTTGCGGTCGCGGGCTGAACGCGCCACCAGGCTCTTTTCGCGATCCAACGGGATGCCGTGTCCCCGTTCTTTCAGGATTTTACCAACCTCGCCGGAGCCTGCTTTGACGGTGAGCGTGTCACTGGTTTTATCGAGAAGATAGATGTGAACGTGATACAGTCCGAACCGGCTCTGCATCAGCTCGACGACTTCGCTCAATAATTGGTCGAGATCGAGAATGCTGCTCACCCGCCGGGCTACCTCGGAGGCGGTGCTCAACTGGCTGGTGTAAAGCCGCAGCGATTCCGACTGTTCTGCCAGTTTCGTAAACAATTCACTGTTGCGGAACAGCAGCGCTACCTGATTGACGATGGTCTCGAACAATTCCACCCGGTCTGGGTTGAAATAATCCAGGTCGCGGCTTTGCGCATCCAGTACGCCGATCACTTCGTCGCCGATCTTTAGCGGGATAGACAGTTCCGAGCGGGTATCGGGCAGGAGTGGATTTGGGAGAAAATCTGGATCCTGGCTGACGTCATCCACCAAGACCGGCTTGCCATCGCGGACGGTTTTCGTGACGAGGGATTGCTTTTCGAGGGGTATGCTGTGGTGTTTTAGTAGGAGCTGCTGACCGGCATAACCGGTGCTCTGGCTCAACACGGCAGCTTGGCGTTCAGGGTCAACCAGATACATTTGCACGTGGTAGAGGTTGAACCGGTCCCGGATCAGGTTGACTACCAGGCTCAACAATTCGGACGATTGAACGGTACTGCTTGCCGAAAATACGACTTGCAGGGCTCGCTGATTGGCTTCCAATTGGGCTGTGCGGCCAGCCAATTCCTGGCTTTTGAAGTTGGTGTCGAGAATCAGGCTGTTCACCTGGCCGACCATCTGGTTGAAGCGGGCGGCTAAATCTCCGATCTCGTCTTTGGAAACGATTGGGGCGCGGGCCGACAAATCGCCTTCGGTGATGCGCGCCGTCACCTCGCTCAACTTGGCAATCGGGCGGGTCAACTGCCGGGACATGATGAGGGCTGTCACAACGGAGAGGACAATGACGCCGATGGTCAGAACAAGCGTGTAGCGCATGCTTTGTGTCAAAGTCGCCATGGCCTCTTTGCGTGACTGATGTGAAATCACCCGCCAGCCTAAATCATTAACAAAGGATTCTGTGTTCGATGTTACATTTTCCGCTTTCGCCAGGATACGCACGCCGTCGTGCATAAAATCAGCCGTGTCAGCCGGGGATGCGAACTTGTTTACTACTTCTGGGTCGAGAGTTTCCGTATCGCCTGTATGGGATAAGATACTACCGTCCGGAAAGAGTAAATCAGCGGCTGTTGTATCGTTGCCTGTAGATTTCATGGACTGGATCAACGCAGTGATGTCAAGCGTTGACCGCAGAACGCCCACGATTGCCCCGTGTTCTTCCGAATAGACAGGGATGGCTATATTGATGCTGAAGATTCCGCTGTCTTTATCGAGTTCAGGCTTGTCAACGAAGATGCCGCCATGGCCATTATTATAGGCAGCTTGCCACCAATTTTCATCTGCATGGTAATAATTCGATGTGCGGTCGCTGGCTGCGGCCAGGCCTCCGTAGCGGTCTGTCAAAAAAACTTCGGTAAAATCAGGCAGGTTTTGCTTGAATTCCAGACATTCGTTGGCGGCCGGATTGGTTAAATAGGTGCGGATCAAGCTGGAATCATCGGCAGCCGCTTTCCATTGGTCATCCAGGATTGACAAATTAGCCAGGATCGCGGCCGTTGTATCTCGGTAGCTGGCATTTTGGGCATCTGCTGCCTCTGCAATGATGTCGTTTACAGCTAGGAGTTTCATAGCTGTGATGCGGTTGATAATCAATGTACTGATGACTTCAGCCTGGGTGGAAGCCAACATATGTAATCTTTGGTTGGTTTGATTCGTGAGGATGCTGGCCATCCTGGTATTACTCAAGAAAGCAAACGTGCCAAGGGCAGCAATGGCGATAAAAAGGAAAGCCAGGATGAGCTTGACACGCAGGGACATTTTGATCGGGTATTTCATTTCGATTTCCTCCTGATAAACGGGTCGGTGTAACCTCAATGAGGTCTTCGGCAACGCGCTCCTGGCGAAACCGCCCTAAACCGTCAGCCCCCCTCGGGTGGCGCCCGTCAACCGCCGGATCAACGTGACCAGCGGCATCAACGAAATCGGTTTCTCGATATAGAACTCGACTCCCATCCCTTCACAAACATCTCGCTGGCGTGAGTCGCCTGAAATCATCACAACATGAGTGCCTTGCTGTTTCAGCTCGTCGAGATGCGTTTTCAGCATATCCGTGCTACGCTCCTCGCCCATGTGAACGTCACACAGAAGGATCGAGAAACGATGTTGGTGCAGCAACTGATCGGCTTCCTGGATCGTGCAAGCTGGATAGGTGCGGTATCCCATTTTGTCCAGGGTTTTGCATAGCAGACGGCGCAGATCTGTGTCATCGTCCATGACGAGGATCGGTTCGATGTTTTCGGTAATCGGCGTCGTGACTGGTGACGCGACCTGCCAGCCCGAAGCCGGTGGTACAACCGATCCCGCCTGGGGTTCGGCGATCCCCAGGCCTTCGCGGGCGATCTGCCGGATTTCTGTGACATCCAGTGGCTTGGCAACGTAACGATACACGCCCAGCCGGTTGGCATCAGTCGCCAGGTGGTCGTAGGCTGAAATCCAGATAACTTTTGTATCTGGATCCGTCTCCCGAACGGCCTCGGTCAACGAGATGCCGTCTATGCCTGGCATACGTAAATCTGTAATCAGCAAATCGAATGAGCCATTGCGGACTTTTTCCAGTGCTTCCTGGCCGCTATTGGCGGTAACGATTTCATACATGCTGCCGAGCTTTTGCAGGCTGTTTCGCAAGACGAAAACGACTTGCTCTTCGTCATCAACGACCAAAATGCGTTTATAACCGCTCATGATCTTTGTCCTTTCTACTGGCTCCCCGCTGGAAAGCCTACCCGTCTTTGGAAAGAATTTCCTTCGCCGCGTTGCGAATTTCGATAACGTCGAGAGGTTTGATGAGATAACGATAGACCGAAAGCCTTTGTGCGTCAGCCTCACGCTGGTCGAGAGCGGTAATCCAGATAACGCGTGTACCAGGGTCGGTCATTTTGACGACCTCAGTGAGCGTGACGCCGTCCATACCAGGCATCATCAAATCGGTGATGAGTAAATCTACCGGGGACTGCCGGATGATCGCCAGCGCTTCGAGGCCGTGCGTGGCGGTCAGGATTTCGTAGCCCGCGCCTAATTTCTTCAGCCCTTCGGAGGCTACGAATAGAACTTGCGCTTCATCTTCAACGATAAGTATCCGCTTTTTACGCGACATGGGTCATTACTCCCTACCTTTTATAACAAAACATCCGCTCTGGAACACACCGACATGGGTGGGAGCGGATGTTGGGGTAGGTTGGGACTTGGTTGGAATCGGGTTAGTAAAACTCCCGAAGTTTTGGAAACCTCGGGAGTTTTACTCGATGGTTTGGCGTTTCACCTGACTATGACAAGATCGGTGGGCCGAGAGTGTAACCCACACCGCGCACGTTGAGGATGTAGCGGGGATTTTCGGGGTCCGGTTCGATTTTGCGCCGCAGGCGATAAATGTACCACTTCACGATTTCCCGGGCCTCGCGCTCATTGTCGGCTTCGTAGCGGTGCAGTGCCCACACCAGATCGCTGGGCGTCACCACTTTTTGAGCGTTCTGCAAAAAATGAGCCAGTAGAGTGAACTCGTTGGGCGTCAGGTCGAGCAGCTTGCCTTGCAGGGTTGCCTGGTGTTTATTCGTATTGAGAGACAAGTCGCCATGATTTAGGAGCGAATCTTCGGGGCTGGTGTGGTTTGTCGGTTGGCGGCGACGACCGAGCACCTCTACAATCGCCTGGCGAACATCCTCCGGCTCGACCGGCTTGAGCAGGTAGCCGTCTACCCCCACGCGGATGGCGGTCATGGCTGATTCGAGCGAGCCATGTGCGGTGAGGATGATAACGCTCGTATCGGGCCAGCGCCATTTCACGGCTTCGAGCACCCGCAGCCCATCCACAGCCCCACCCAATTTCAGATCCACAATCACCAGGTTGAAGGATTGGTCCCGCAGGTAAGACAGGGCTTCTTCACCGCTGTAAAGGGTTGTCACTCGATGCCCGGCTTTTTCCAGAACTTCTTTCAGAAAAAAGCATACATTCGGTTCATCGTCAACGACCAGCATCGAGAGTGATTCTGTCATTCCGTGCTCCAATTGCTACGCAGTTTTCCCAGCCGGCGGCAGGGGCAGCCAGATCGTGAATGTCGAGCCTACTTTATCCTGGCTGGTCACCTCGATAGTGCCGCCGTGCAGTTCGATGATATTCTTGCTGATAGACAATCCCAGGCCGGAGCCTTCTCGTTTGGTTGTGTAAAACAGGTCGAAGATGTGGGCGAGTGTGCTGGCGGGGATGCCGTCGCCGGAATCCTCGAAGCGCACCCCAACCCGAGGGAAGGCTTCATCCCGCAGGGTGCTCACGCGTAGTTTGCCGCCCTCCGGCATGGCGTCTAGCGCGTTGAGAATCAGGTTCAGAAAAACTTGTTTGATTTGATCCGGCGAAACGAGCAGATCGGGCAAATTATCGGCTAACTGCCATGTAAGCTCGACCTGGGCTTCCTGGCAGCGCTTCCGGCTGACTTCGAGGGACTCTTCGATCAGGGTGTTGATATTGGTCGGTTTTTTCTCGCCAGAGACAGGCCGGTAGAGATCTCGCATGCGGGCGACGATGCGCGCCATTCGGCGCAGCTCATCCCGGGCGATTTGCATGTACTTGCGGGCATCGCCGCCCTCGTCGAGCGCTTCTTGAGCCAGCCCCATGCATCCGAGCACCGATTGCAAGGGGTTGTTGATCTCGTGGGCGACGGATGCCGCCAGCCGGCCTACCACAGACAACCGGTCGGCGTGAATCATACGGGTCTGCATCAGCTTCCGGTCGGTGATATCTTCCAGCGTGCCTTCGTAATAAAGCAGGCGGCCATCGGCGTCATTGACGGCGCGGGTATTTTCTGACAGCCAGATGATACTGCCGTCTTTCCGCCGCAACTGCGCTTCGAAGCCGCGCACTATGCCTTCCTGAGCGGTGAGGCGTGCGAATTCTTTACGCCGTTCCGGATCCACATACAACTGCTGGCTGATGTCGTGAATGCTGGCAATCAGGTCTTCGGGGGTCGCAAATCCAAGCAGGCGCGCTACAGCCGGGTTGGCGCTGATGAATTGGCCGTCGGGGGTGCTCTGGAAGATGCCTTCGATGGCATTTTCGTAGATCGTGCGGTATTTTTCCTCCGAGTGGCGCAGGTCTTCAACCAGGCGGGCATTTTGAACGGCGGTTGCCGCCACGTTGGCGACTGCTTCCAGCAGCTCGACATCATCGGTGGTGTACGCACTCGGACGATAGCTTTGCGCCTGGATCACGCCGATCGTTTTACCCAGGACTTTCATCGGCACATAAGCTGCTGACATGACCCGCGGCCGGCTGCTATGGGTCTCGCTGTTGCTTTTTGTCGCATCCTGCAGGGTGTACAGCTTATGTTCGACATTGTCCAGGTTCGGTATGTACATGGCATGACCAGACCGTATCACCTGGTTTTGGGTGCCTTCGTCCTCTGGCCCGATTGGCAGCGGCGGCAGCTCATAGATATTAATGGGTTGCCCTTCGGTGACGGCGTAAGCTGCGGTGATCTGCGTTGAGCGGTCATTGCACAAAGCCAGGATGAAGCCATCTGTATCCATCAAGTGCGAGACGTGCTCATAGAGGGTCTGATAAACCCTGGCGGTATCGGTATATTCACCCAAAGCCAGCGCTAATTGGTTGAGTGCAAGCTGCTGGTCGAGCAGGCGCTGGATGCGAGCCTGGGTTTGCTGCTGCTCATCGAACAGGCGGGCATTGGTAATCGCCAGGGCAGCCTGGTCGGCCAAACCCTGGAGCAGGGCGCGCTCTTCGTTGGTGAAGTGCCGAACAGACCCCATGGTGAAGATATTGAGTGTACCGATCAGCCCTTTGTCACGCCAAATCGAGACGTACACCAATGTTCTGGCGTTGCTACGGGCAACTAAGTCGGTGACGAGCGCCAGCGGCTCGACGGCCAGGTCTGGCAGTTCGCCAATGGATCCGTATTGCTGGGCCACAGCATCATACATGGCGCGTGGAATGACTGGCATACGCTGGAATTCTTCCGTTGGGATGCCAAAACCACTGGCCGGGCTGAGGGTATCTGAGAACTGATCGTAGAGATAGAGCGCTGTCACCGGGACATTCAGGGCGTGAGCGGCCTCTTCGCAAACCGTGTGCAGGGTCGCGGCCAGGTTGAGGTGGGCGTTCAATTGGGATGCGCTGCGAAGCAAGGATTCGAGGCGGGCGGTGTAACTTTGGATTTGTCGTTCGATTTCCTTACGTTGGGTGATATCGCGCAAGATTGCGATAACTGCCCGAGGCTTACCGCCGGGGTCAATCAGCACTGAAACTGTAATCTCACCGAAGAAGTGTCCCCCATCCTTACGAAGCATGGTGTATTCTGCCCCCGACAGGCTGCCTCGTTCGATGGCGAGTTTCAAGTTGTCGTAGGCGCGTTCCCGGTCGGTGGGGATGATGTAATCTGTAGCGTTTAATCCATTTAGCTCCTGGGCGTGATTGAAGCCGAATAATTCAGCAGTGCGCTGGTTAGCCAGGATAATGCGGGTGTCCAAATCGGTCAGCATAATGGCATCGGGCGAGGTTTCGATCAACATCCGATAGCGCGCCTCGCTCTCCTGAATGGCTTGTTCTGCCCTGACCCGGTCGGTGATGTCTTGGGCGACGACCATCACGGCCTGGATGCTCGGGTTATCGAGCAAGCTGATCGCCATGCCTTCCAGAGTCCGCCACGAACCGTCGCGATGCCTGGCGCGCATCCGTTTAGGTGTATTGTTGACCCCATTGGCGGCAGTCTCATTCTGGAAAGCTATCCGGATAATTTCAGAATCATCAGGGTGGAGCAATTCCATTGGGTTTTTGCCGATCAACTGCTCCCGAGGGTAGCCGAATAACCGCTCGACCGCCTGGTTGGCGTAGATCAAGGCGCCATCTGCCTGCATCAGTAAAATAATGTCTGAAATGTTCTCGACGACTGCCCGGTATTTTTCCTCGTTTTCGCGCAGGCTCGTATACAACCCGGCATTTTCGATGGCAATTGTCGCCGAGGCCGACAGCATTTCCACCAGCTCCAAATCCGAGTGGGTGAAGCGGCCCGGCTGAGTATCCACGGCTTGCAAAACGCCGACCACGCGCTCCTGGCTCTTCACCGGGACGCACAGGATCGAGCGCAGCTCCATGCCGATGGTGTGCCCCACCCTCCGCTGGTGACGCAGGTCAGTGCGTGTGTCCAAAACGATGGTGCTGGCCCCGGAGAGCGCAACGTTGCCGGCAATTCCCTCCCCAGGTTTCAGCCGCCAGCCGCGCACCATCTCGCTGCGCGCCCCGCTTGCCTGCCGGCAGACGATATCGTTGTTGGCCTCTACGAGCCAGACCGAGCAGGCGCTCACCCCGAGCAGGGTGCGCATCTCTTCCAGAATCGCCGCCAGCACCTGATCGAGATCCAGCCGGGCCGTGATCGCCTGGGCGGCGTGATTGACCACCATCAATTGGTGCTGAGCCCGCACCTGTTCGGTGATGTCGAACCCGGTGGACTGGTATTCGGTGATGCGGTTGCGCCGGTCAAAGATAGCCCGGTGCGCCCAATGCTGCCATCGTACCTCCCCGCCCGGCAGGATCACGCGGTGTTCACAGGTTACTAAAGGTTGGTTGAGGGTGAGCGCCGAGATTTTTTCACGAATAGCCGGGAGGTCATCTTCGGCAGTGAATGAAAGGAAATTACTGCCCACTACCGCCTCGCGTTTCAGGCCGAAGGCTCGGCAGTAGGCTTCATTGGCATAGATCGTGATACCGTTGGACAGCCACCGGCAAACCAGCTCGGCCTGATCTTCGATCATGCCCCGGTAGCGGGCTTCGCTCGACCGCAAAGCTTGCTCGACCTGTTTGAAAGCTGTGATGTCGTGGGTGGTGACCGCAAGCTGCCGGCCGTGTTCAAGGCCCAAGACAGCGACGGATATTTCCACAGACCGTTTCGATTGGTCGGGGCATTTGATGGTGACGGTCATCGCGCCTTGCCCCCATGGGGCTTCACCTGTGCGGCACCAGGTTTGAGTCCCGGCTTTCATCCTGTTGTAGCCATCCAGCGATTGGGGCGTGTCGGGTGTGAGCAGATACATCACGTCCCACAAAAATTGCCCGATCACTTCGCTGCGCTGCAGGCCGGTGATGGCTTCCTGCCCGCGATTCCACTCGACGATCTTGCCGTTTTTATCAATCAGCGCCAGCCCATCCAGCGACAACTCGAAAATTGCGTGGAATTTTTCCTCGCTCGCTTTCAGGGCTTGTTGTGAGAGCGAGCGCTCGGTTACATCACGGGCGTTGATCACCAGCCCGCCAATCGCGGGATCGTCTACCAGGTTGACGGTGGCGCCCTCAAAGACCCGCCATTCGCCTGCTTTGCTGCGTATGCGTATCTCTATCGGCTCGGCATGGCACCCGGGGGTCAGTATCCGATGTTGGAATTGCTCTATACCGGCCTCACGGTCGTCCGGGTGAACGTAATCATAAATCGGGTCACCGATGAGATCTTCGGGCCGGTAACCGAGTGATCGTTGGGCAGACGGTCCTATGTAGCTGATGATCCCATCCGGTTTCAGAATCAAAGAGATGTCTGAAGCGTATTCGATCAGCGCCTGGAAGTGGGTTTCGTGCCGCTGCTGATCTTCGGCAGCCTGCTGATGGATGAGATTTTCCAGATCGTCTATGCTGGTGCGAAACTGTTGGAGCGCGTCAACGTGCCGCCTGATCCCGGGTTGATCGAGCAGGGCTGTCACCTGCTGGCGCATCGTTTCTAACTGGCTCGAAAGACGATCTTGGGGCATTGAATGACTACTGAGACTCCAGAAATCGCGAACTGAACATAAGTCGAATTATACATCGCTACCGACCTCGGAGTATAATACTTCTGGGTATGGATTTTACCTATTCGGCTCTCCCGTTTCCCACGGGAGGAATTCCCCAATATGGGACATTTCCCGCCGAAGGCGGGAGAACTGCCTATTTTGAATACCTGTGAGCTTGGCGATCTTGTGGTGTTTCTCAGGAGAAACTTATGTCCAAAACGATTCTTTGCATCGAGGACGATCCCAGCACCTGTCAATTGGTCAAAAGGGTTTTCGAGGCACGGGGGTTTCACGTGCTTTTGGCACGCAATGGCGAGGAAGGCATTAAACTGGCGGAAGCTCAACTGCCAGATGTGATCTTGCTTGACATCAACCTGCCCGATATGAATGGCTATACGGTAGCCCGCCGCATTCGGGAGGGTCAACCCGGGCTGGCGCAGACGCCCATGGTCGCTCTCACCGGGAATGCCCTCGACGGCGACGCAGAAAAGGCTTTGCAAGCTGGTTGTAATCTTTACCTGGCCAAGCCGGTCAGCATCCGTGAACTATGGAACCGGGTGGAAATGCTTCTGCCCACCGCTGCCTGACCCCGAGGTTTTCATGTCTTATCTCAGCCATCTCGAATGTTCGGATTGCAGGCGCAGTTTTGCCGCCGATCAGGTTCAAAAATACTGCTTCGATTGTCAGTCGCCGCTCCTGGCCCGCTACGATTTGGAGACAGCTCGCGCTCACCTCGATCGTGACATGGTGCGTCGCCGCCCGCAGGGGATGTGGCGCTGGCGTGAGCTGCTGCCGGTGTACAACCCGGCGCACATTCTCAGCCTGGGAGAAGGCGACACCCCTTTGCTGCTTCTACCCCGGTTGGGGAGCGAGCTGGGTCTCGAACGGTTGTATCTGAAGGATGAAAGCCTGAATCCTACCGGTTCGTTCAAAGCGCGCGGGCTGTCGGCGGCGGTATCGAAGGCCAGGGAACTGGGCATCCGGCGGGTCATCATCCCTACGGCGGGCAACGCCGGCGGGGCAATGGCGGCTTATGCCGCCCGCGGCGGGATGGAAGCGTGTATCTTCATGCCCAAAGACACGCCGCTGGCAAACGTGGAAGAAAGCCGCATCGCCGGAGCGACGGTGATCCTGATAGACGGGCTGATCAGCGAGGCGGCGGGCATGGCTGGCGAGAAAGCCCGCGATGAGGGCTGGTTCGACATCTCGACTTTCAAGGAACCCTATCGGGCCGAAGGCAAGAAGGTTATGGGCTATGAGCTGGCCGAGACTTTCCGCTGGGAGCTGCCGGATGTGATCGTTTATCCAACCGGAGGTGGGACGGGGTTGGTGGGGATGTGGAAAGCCTTTGATGAGATGGAAGCCCTCGGCTGGCTGGAAAATAAAGCCCGCCCGCGCATGGTTGTTGTGCAGGCTTCGGGTTGCGCACCGGTGGTGCGGGCTTTCGATGCAGGAGCATCCTTCTGCGATTTTTGGGTTGGCGCGCAGACGATTGCCTCCGGGCTGCGCGTGCCCAAGAGCTTTGCCGATTACCTCATTCTCAAGATTTTGCGTGACAGCCGCGGAACGGCCCTGGCCGTCAGCGACGAAGCGATTCTCAAAGCCCAGAAGCGATTGGCTGTGGCTGAGGGGATTTTCGCCGCTCCGGAGGGCGCGGCCACCCTGGCGGGGTTGGAGATGCTGGTTGCCCAGGGCTGGGTAAAACCCGATGAGCGCATCGTTCTGTTCAACACCGGGTTGGGATTGAAATATTTGCAATAACTCATTGCCAACAATAAAAGTAGATTAAATTTACGGCTCTCCCGTCTACGGCGGGAGAGCCATAAATTTATAGGGTTCTCCCGTGTCCAACGGGAAGAATCCCCAGATTTGGGGTGTGTGGGAGTGCTACGCACTCCCACACACCCCAAATCTGGGACATTTCCCGCCGAGGGCAGGAGAGCCTTTATTTATTGTGCGCCTTCAATTCGAACGATTGGGTGTGGTTGTAATTTTGGTGGATAGCGACATTGACTGCGCCCGTCGAAGCATTGTAAACAACTGACCACTGTGTTCCCTCTTGGGCCACCTCTTTCAACAGGTGCATGGCATCAGTCTCAGTGAGGATGCCGTCAGTAGCGCTGAATGCCTCGGCTAACCGGTCGTAACGCCAACACTGGCCGGACAGATTGTTGCCTGCTTTTGTACACAAAAAGTTGGTCGCCAGATGCCAGGGGGATTCATTGGGCAGAACGACCATCGCCCCCTCGGAAAACTCGATCAGCGCCGAATGCCCTTCCTTATCAGAGACCAGGTAGTGAATCGGCGGGCCGCCTGCCATATCAATATTGTGTTGTTCAAAGATCGTTATGGCCTCATCCACCGTCGCAGCGTGATCCAGGATTTCGCGGATAATGCCGATCGAGCCAATCGTCGGTTTGGATGGATCTGCCGGCGCGCCGCCGGAAGGGACGGCTGCCATCCCGATCACCAATCCCTTCTCGTTCATGCCGTCGAATGGCATACCGGGCGCGCCAAGAAGGGGGGCGCGGGCTTCCAGCGGCAGGTCTGCCAGCGACTTGGCGCTGTCGCCCTTAAAACCCAGGTATTCGATGTCCACCATCGAGACCGATGCATAGCCATCGGGCGGCGCGGTGAACAGCAGCAGCGCCGGGCTGTATTGCCAGTCGAAATTTCGGCCATACAGGCGGGTAGCGTCGTTTCCCATCGCTGCGAAGAGTGAACAACCCCAGGCCGGGAGGCTCTCGTTATTATGAGAGATCGGCGCGGATGGACGGGCGGAAAGCTGGTAGGCTCCCTGGTAGTGCATTACGTAGAGAGGATAGTCGTCTACCTCGATCAACGAACTTAACGTGGCTGTCTCGTCTGCCGTCATCCCGGTGGGAGCCGGGAGAGTCGGGGCGGGGGGCGTTCCAGCGGGCTGCCGCGCCTCACAGGCTGCCAGCAATCCCATGAATACCAGAAAATAAATCCAACGGTTCACGATTAATCTCCTTAGAGTGGTTCCTGGTTCAAGAAGCCCTTCGACTACGCTCAGGGCGCTTAAACAGGAATTCTGAGCGGCGTTCTGAAGTGCGAATGCCCGTCGAAGCCAATTAGGTTATGAGAACTACTCTCAGGTTTGGATTCCGGTTCAACCCAAATGAGATTGTCACAATGTCTCCCAGGTCTCTTCACAGTCAATTCACAATCGAATCCTATACTCTTGTTTAGATCGTCAATGAAATCCAATCACATTCACTCAAAGGAGTTTGACATGTTCGGTCGTATTCTTCTCCGTTTTCTGGCCGGGTTGGTTCTGCTGGCCGCAATTGCCGGGATTGCTTATTTCGTCTTCAATGCCGGCGTGGCGCAAGGCGTTGCCCTCGACGCAGCCAAAGCCGGCGACCTGCCCAATCCGGGCTATTATGGGATGCCTTACGGGCGGCATTTCTTCGGTTTTGGGCCGTTCGGCCTGTTGGGCTGCCTGATACCACTTTTCCTGCTATTCCTGGCTTTCGCTTCCTTCCGTCACCTGCTGTGGGGCGGGCCGCGCTGGGCCATGCGCCATCACGGCCCGTGGGGACGCCATAGCTGGGGCGAAGGCGTGCCGCCAATGTTCGATGAGTGGCATCGCCGTGCGCACGGCGGCTCATCCGGGGAGGAGCAGCCTCCCGCAGAGAAGACTCTGTAACACTGGATTTAAATTCTCACAACAAGTAAATAGAGTCATACAGTTTCTTTGCCGTCATTGCGGGCGTTTGCACTTCGCTTGCGAAGTGACTGCGAAGCAATCTCGATAACCAACGTTGAGATTGCTTCGGCAAAGAACGCCTCGCAATGACGGTCCATTTGGCTACTGGATACTGTGCCATGAATAACCGTAAAATACTGCCTCCCACTTACCTGTTGTTCGCCCTCCTGGCGATGATCGCGCTCCATTTCGTTCTGCCGATAACGAAAGTCATTCCTTCCCCCTGGAACATGATTGGTGTAATATTCCTCCTGGTCGGAATTGATGTCGCCTTGATCGCGGAGGGCCTTTTCCGCCGTTACAAGACGACGGTCAGGCCGTTCGAGGTTTCGTCAGTGTTGGTAACTGACGGTTTGTACCGGATCAGCCGCAACCCAATGTACCTCGGGTTCATGCTGGCGCTGATTGGTGTAGCCATCCTCCTCGGCAGCCTGACCCCGATGCTGGTCATCCCGATTTTTCTCGTTCTGATCGAGATGAATTTCATCCGAACTGAAGAGAGAATGCTCGCTGAGAAATTCGGCCAGGATTGGCTGGATTACACAACGAGAGTTGGGCGATGGATATAACCAAAAAACGCAGTACCGCATAAGTCGCTATCAACGGTGACCAAAACGCCGGTTGAGTTTGTCGAAACCAGCGTTTTGGCGCAATGTCTGGTCTCGATTACGGCAAAAAACGCCTACTCGACCAACGTAATAGCGAGTTATGCTCCATTGCCAAAAAACTCTGCGGCCTCCGCGTTCTCTGCGGTGAGTTATACGTTTGGTAGAGATGAAAACCATTCTTGTCGTAGACGACGAAATCAAGATCGTCCAACTCGTGCGAGATTACCTGGAACGCGCCGGTTTTGGGGTGCAGGCCGCCCAGGATGGTAAAACCGCATTGGCGTTGGCTCGCAGCGCCAAGCCCGACCTCATCATTCTCGATTTGGGCCTGCCGCAGATGGATGGCCTGGATGTGACGCGTGAGCTGCGCAAGCTGTCCAACGTGCCCATTGTCATGCTCACCGCCCGCTCGGAGGAGAGCGACAAGCTGGTCGGGCTGGAGCTGGGCGCTGACGATTACATCACCAAGCCCTTCAGCCCGAAAGAACTGGTGGCGCGTGTGAGGGTGCTCTTCCGCCGGATGGAATCGTACAGCAGGCAGCCTGCTGACATTCTCCGCGCCGCTGACCTGACGCTGGATGTGCCGCGCATGAGCGTTTCCTCCGCGGGACGTGAGATCGAGGAATTGACCGCCACCGAATTCGAGCTGCTGGCCGCGCTGGCCCGCCACCCGGGGCGCATCTTCACCCGCTCCCAATTGCTGGATGCCATCCACGGTGTGGCCTTCGAATCTTACGAGCGCGCCATTGACGCGCATATCAAAAACATCCGCCGCAAGATCGAGCCAGACCCGCGCCAGCCGCGTTACATCCTGACCGTCTACGGGCTGGGATACAAGTTTGCCGACTGCTGAGATGCGCCATTATTATCGCTTCCCCCGCCGCCGCCCGCCGTGGTGGCCCGAAAATGAACCCTGGACGCCGCGCCGTCACCGCGCCCCGTTCATGCGTCGGTTGGGCTGCCTGTTCATCGGCGTCAATATGATCGGCACGGCCATGTTCCTGGCGGTGCTGGCGCTGGCTGCCAAAGCCCTCGGGCTGCTCGATCTCCCGGTATGGCGTCCCGCCCAGGGGCTTTTGGTCCCCGGCATGGTTGTGGCGGTCATCCTGGGGATCGCGCTGATCATCGGGGCCGGGATGCGCGTCCGGCAGGTCTCAGTCCCGCTGGACGATCTGCTGGAAGCGGCTAACCGGGCGGCGGAGGGCGATTACACCGCCCGCATGGTGGAAGACGGCCCGCCGGAGATCCGCTCGCTGGCGGAGACTTTCAACTCGATGATGGCTCGCCTGCAAGCTAATGACACCCAGCGCCGCAATTTGCTGGCAGACGTCAGCCACGAACTGCGCACGCCGTTGACGGTGATCCAGGGCAATCTGGAGGGGATGCTCGACGGAGTCTACCCAGCCGACGAGGCGCGGCTGAAATCGTTGGTGGAGGAGACCCGGCTGCTGGCGCGCCTGGTGGACGATCTGCGCACGCTGGCGCTGGCCGAGAGCGGGGCGCTCCAGCTTCGCCGCGAACCCACCGACCTGGCGATGCTGCTGAGAGACACCGTCGCCGGCTTCCAATCCGGCGCGCCGGGCATCCGCATCGAGACCGCGCTGGCCCAGGATATTCCACTGGTCGAAGTAGACCCGACGCGCCTGCGGGAAGTCATCGTCAACCTGCTCTCCAACGCGGCGCGCTACACCCCGCCCGGCGATGCGGTCAGCGTGCGCTACCGGCAGGTGGATGCCGCCGCCGTCGAAATCGAAGTCGCCGACCGGGGGCCGGGCATCGCCGCCGAAGATTTGCCGCACGTTTTCGAGCGATTCTACAAATCCAGCGATTCGGGCGGGATGGGGCTGGGCCTGGCGATTGCGAAGCATCTCGTCGAAGCCCATGGCGGGACCATCGAGGCAGTCAGCCAGCCGGGCGCGGGGACGATTGTTCGGGTGAGGCTGCCTGCCTTTTAACTTGTACATTCTCTATGTAATCCAAATCTATTGACCGGTTTGCCAGCCGCTGGAGCGCAGAAGTAGCACACCAGATGGAAGATGGGCGCGTGCTCCCCTCTCCCATTTTTGGGAGAGGAACCGGGGGTGAGGGTAGAAAAGGCGGCGAGAAATTAGCTTAAGTTAGCGCCTGTGGTTAGCATCCACCACTCGGGGGGATAGTTTGACGCGCAAAAAACAGGTGCAGCCAAATGTTCCAAATCTGGCGCTGCGCGCTCATTGGGAAAACCCGGAGATCATTTTAAGACTAATTTTATCCAGCTTATAGTTTGTATTTATGGCGATTGTTTATAGAAACAATTATCATTTGACAAAAATATTATGCCTTTCTCAACCTGTTCGACACGGCCGAGACTGAATAAAAATAACCTGTTTTGAATCTAATTCTTCTTCGACAGTCAGCAAAAAGGAGGAATCCCCGGGGTAAAGATATTTAACGATGGGATAGCAAATCCTGATCTTTACAGACGATTACCTGGGGTGCAGGTGAAAAGCCCTTATTTATACGTTCACCTGTAATCAAAAATTCATCCATCTGACGAGCAAGAAGGAGAAAATTCACAATGAAAGCGATCAATAATCTCAAAACGGGCGTAAAGCTGATCGGCGGGTTTATGATCGTCGCCGTCATCGTCATCATCGTGGCGGTGGTCGGCTATGTCAATATGAAAAACATCAACGATAGTATGACCACGCTGTATAACGACCGCACGTTGCCAATTAAGCAACTGAGCGCCGCCAACACTGAGTTTTATAGACTGCGTGGGAACATTTATAAGGCGCTGCTCTTGTCGGAAGATTACGCCACGCTCGAGCAGTCTGTCAATGCCAGTATCAGGAGCATTGAAGAGCAAATGGGCTTCTATCGGGCGACATACCTGGTGCAAGAGGAAGTAGACGGCCTGGCCCAGTTCGATGCGGCCTGGCCCACGTATAAACAAATTGTTGCCAATATCCTGGCGCAGCTCAAAGCCGGGAATCCGGCAGAGGCCACGCGGCTCATTAGCGATACTACTACAGTCGACACCCGGAAAGCAGTGGACGATGCCCTGACCATCCTGACCGGTATCAATGTTCGTGTAGCCGAGGAACTCAACCTCCAGGGAGGCAAGACTTTCTCCAGCGCTACCCTGATGATCGCTGTTGCGGGAGTCATTGCTGTGGTGGCGGCGATGGGGATGGGCTTGCTCATCACAAAGAGCTTCAACGCTCCGTTGGGCATCATGGCGGGGGCCATGCAGAACCTGCGAGTGGGAAATCTCAACCGAGATATTCCGCAGGCGGTCAAAGATTTGATCATGAGCCGTAACGATGAGATTGGGACAGTCGGTAAAGGCCTAGGCGAGACCGAGCTTTACCTGATCGCCATGTCGGAAGCGGCCAATCGTATTGCTGACGGTGACCTTACCATTTCAGTAACACCCAAAAGTGAAAAAGACGAGCTTGGCAATGCCTTTTCATTGATGGTCACGAACCTGCGAACGTCGGTGGGGCAGGTGGCGGACAATGCCATCAGCCTGGGGTCGGCTTCGCAGCAGCTTGCAGCGGCGGCCAACCAGGCGGGGCAGGCGACGGGGCAGATTGCGGCGACGGTGCAGCAGGTAGCGAAGGGGACGGCGCAGCAGTCGGAAGCGGTGACGAAGACGGCTGCGGCGACTGAGCAGATGGGGCGCGCCATCCAGGGTGTGGCGCAGGGGGCGCAGGAGCAGGCGGGGGCAGTCGCCAAGGCCTCGAACATCACCAGCCAGATCACCTCAGCCATCGAGCAGGTGTCTGGGAACGCCCAGGCGGTGACACGGGATTCGGATACGGCGGCGCAGGCGGCCCGTTCTGGAGCGAAGACGGTGGAAGACACGGTGAAGGGGATGCACGCCATCAAGGCGAAGGTGGGGTTATCAGCGCAGAAAGTGCAGGAGATGGGACAGCGGTCGGATCAGATTGGAGCGATCGTGGAGACGATTGAAGACATAGCCAGCCAGACGAACCTGCTGGCCTTGAACGCAGCGATTGAGGCGGCGCGGGCTGGGGAGCACGGCAAGGGGTTTGCGGTGGTAGCGGACGAAGTACGCAAGCTGGCGGAGCGGGCGAGCGCAGCCACGAAGGAGATCGGTGGGCTGATCAAGGGGATCCAGAAGACGGTAGCGGAAGCGGTGGCTGCGATGGAAGATGGGGCGAAGGAAGTGGAGAACGGAGTGGGCTACGCCAACGAAGCGGGGAAGGCGCTGGCGGATATTCTGAAAGCGGCGGAAGCGGTGTATGCACAGGCGGATCAGGCAGCGGGAGCCGCGAACCGGATGACGGTCTTCTCGAACGAGCTGGTAGCGGCGATGGACAGCGTGAGTGCGGTGGTGGAAGAGAACACGGCTTCGACGGAAGAGATGTCAGCCAACTCGAGCGAAGTGACGCAGGCCATCGAGAACATCGCCAGCGTGTCGGAGGAGAACTCAGCGGCGATCGAGGAAGTGAGTGCGAGTGCGGAGGAGATGAGTGCGCAGGTGGAAGAAGTGACGGCCTCGGCGCAGTCGCTGGCGGAGATGGCGCAGGCATTGCAGGAAGTGGTGGCGCAGTTCAATCTAGGGGATCAGCAGGTTGAGGTGAAGGGGAAGGCGAAGGTGGAGAAGCGTCAGCCGACAGTCCCGGGGGTAGTACGCGCCGCGAGCGCCTCGGGCAATGGGCATCACAGCAAAGTAGCGGTGCGCTGAGGAGGTTAGCAATGGAAAAGCAACTGGTGGTATTCGAGTTGGGTAAGGAGCATTTTGGGGTAGATATAGGAGCGGTGGAGAGCATCATCAAGATGCAGGCGATCACGGTAGTGCCGCATGCGCCGGGATTTGTGGAGGGGGTGACGAACCTGAGAGGGGTGGTGCTGCCGGTGGTGGACTTGCGGAAGCGATTTGGGCTGCAGGCGGGAGAAGGGGATGGGAAGGCGGAAGGCCACCGGCGCATCGTGGTGGTGGCCCTGGGAGCGATGAAGGTGGGGATGATCGTGGATGCGGTGTCGGAAGTATTGCGCATCCCGGAGGAGTCAATCGAGCCGCCGCCGCCGATGGTGACGAGTGTGGACACGGCCTTCATCACGGGGATTGCCAAAGTGGCAGACCGGCTGATCATTCTGCTGGAGTTGAGCAAAGTGCTCAGCGCCGCCGAAACCGCCGATTTGCATACCCTGCCAGCCGCCAAAGTGGGCTGATAGTCGTTCAATATGACACAACACAGCCGGACGGAAACGCCCGGCTGTGTTCATTTTCGACAAAGTTTGGCAGCCCCATTCAGCCGAAGAATCAGGGGATTTTCGGCTCCCTGAGTCCCCTCAGGTGGGCGATACTTTCTTGGGCTGATGTGATCGCATCGGGTTGAGGGATAAACTCGCCGGACACAAACCCTCGGTAGCCAGTGGCAAACAGCGCCGTCAAGAGGGATCTGAAATCCAGATGCCCCGCGCCGGGATACCAGCGGTTCGAATCGGCCACGTGAAAGTGAAAGACGCGCTTCCCGCACGCCCGGATGCTGGCCTCGATGTTCGGTTCCTCGATATTCATGTGGAAAGTGTCGAGCAGCAGCCCGAAATTGTCTGCTCCCACCCGCTCGATCAGATCCAGCCCCTGGACGACGGTGTTGACCAGGGTGGTCTCGTAACGGTTGATCGGCTCCAGCGCCAAGCGAACGCTTTGCGGGCGAGCCGCCTCACTGCATTCACGCAAAGCCTCGACGAGCCAGTCCATCGCCTGGGCTGAATCCACACCCGGCCTGACAATCCCTCGAATCAGGCCGATGATGATGACAGCTCCGA
>DYIZ01000003.1:0-12998 GCA_020723385.1 Candidatus Aquidulcis sp. | reverse complement strand
CGCCTGGAATGTGAGATTTGATGCGCTCGATGGCGGCGCGGCGAACCTGGGAATCGGGATCGGTGAACGACAGGCCCTCCTCGCCCCAGGCTTGCCCGGTGCCGATGGCAGGCACCGATAATCCCAGCGCCCGGATGAGGGTATTTATCTCGTCCAGGTTGACCAGCTTCGGATCGCGGATCGCCAGCTCGACGCCATCATAACCGAGCGCAGCGATGCGCTTCAAATTCGCCTCCAGGTCACCCTTGAACGTCGCGGCCTGGAATTGGGCGGGTTGGGTGGACAGTACAATCGAGAGTTTCATAATTTGACCGTAGACCGTGGACGGTGGACAGTCTACGGTCTACCGTCCACCGTCCACGGTCAATGAGTTCTAACGCGCCACGTACGTCACCTTGCATTCCGATCGGTCGGTTTGCAGCTTGATGATGTTCTCGGGCAGCTCCTCGAGACTGATTTTCTTCGTGCTCATGGGGGTCATATCCATGCCGGAAGCCATGCATTCGATGACGCGGGGGAAATTGCCGTGGCCGGAGTGTCCCTGCGCGCCGACGATGCGCGCCTTGCGCACCTGGAGCACCTCGCCAGCCACCTGCATCCTGGCATCCGCGCGGGCGGTGACAACCACTGTGCTCAACAGGGTGCGGCCTTCCCAGATGACCTTCTCGATGCCGGGATAGACAACCGCCGGGAGGCCGGTGGCTTCCATGAACATATCGGCGCCCATGCCGTCGGTGATTTCCAACACGCGCTCGGCGAAATCTTCTTTGAGCGGGTTGACGTGGTAATCCGCGCCCAGTTTCAGCGCCATATCGGCGCGCTCCTGCTGGGTCTCAGAGATGATGACCTGCGAGGCGCCAGCGCGCTTGAGGATAGCGCAGGCCGCGATGCCGACCGGGCCGCCGCCCAGGATGACGGCGCGGTCGCCGGGGCGAATGCCGCCGCCGCGTTCGATGACGGCGTTATAGGCCACGCAGGTCGGTTCGACCAGGCTGCCAGCGATGAATATGTCTTCTTCCTTGTAAGTTTTGCGCAGCGGCTCCAGGCTCCAGATGGTGCGGGAGGGCAGGACGATGTACTTGGTGTACGCGCCGTTGACGTTGAAACCGACTTCGTCCAATTGTTCGCAGTGGTTGGGCTGGCCGTCGGCGCAGGGTTTGCACTGCCCGCACCACAGCATCTCCTCGGTGGTGACCGCTTCGCCGCCCTTGAAGGGTTTGTTGGTGCGCTTGTCACGCGCATGCTTGCCCGCTTCTACGACCACGCCGGAGAACTCATGCCCCAGGATGGATGGGAAACCGGTCAGGCCGGGATAATAGATATAGCCATCCTTGTCGGCCTGCGCCATGTGGACGTCCGAGCCGCAGATGCCGCAGGCTTTGACTTCCATCAGCACTTCTTCGGGGCCGGGGGTGGGAATGTCGTATTCGCGGATTTCGAGCCGCGGGTTGCGCCACACCTGGCTGCCCAGGTACGTCTGGCGGCCTTCGATATCTTTCGAGCCGAGCTTGAAACCGGGCTTGGGATCCCAGTCTGCGATCAGGGTAACGCCTGGCATTTTGCCGTTCATACATTTCTCCTTCTTGGGTATTCTATGTCAGTTCAGCTTATCCCTTATCCCCTTTCCCCTTCGTTATGGGAAAATGGGATAAGGGATAAGGTGTGCGGTTCGATTACACTTCCGTTCCCTGCCCGATGCGCTGGATGCCGTAGACCGGCTTCCAGCCCTCGCTGAGCGGTTCGCGCAGGTAGGGTTCCATATCCTTCTCGGTGCGCAGGGTCACTTCCTCGACTGGCGGGACTTTCCCGGCGGGGAAGGCTGCCAGCACATCGTCGTGCCACAGCGTCAGGTATTTCAGGATGGCGGCCATCGGGCGCTTGGCCTTTTGGGCCGCGCCCGACTTCGCCTTGCCGACCACGCCTTCGGGGGTCGCGGCGATCTCGATGGCAAAATGGCCCTCGCCTTCCGACCAGCGGCTCGGGCGTCCGAACGGATCCACCGATTTGTCGTAGTGTCCGTCGGGCAGATAATTCTTGCCCTCGGTGTCCACCGCGTAATCCATATCCACCATGTCGGGGTGCAGCAGCAGGCTGAGCGAGGTCTCGGATTCGTCCGCGTGGACGAAGTTGGTGCCCATCTGGCCGCCGCGCTCCACCGGGCGGAAGAACTCGCGCACGCCGCGGTGCCAGTCAATCACCCGGAAAATCCCTGGCAACTGGTAGCGCTTCTGAAATTCCTGCACCGCCGACTCGAGCATCCACAACTGCCCATGATTGTTGACAATCAACTGCTTGCGAAAACCATCGTTCCACAGGCCGAGCATCACGTCAATCATCATCTCGCGGACGACATGCTCGCGCACGATGACCGTGCCGGGCATGCCCAGGTGATGATACGGATGCCCGCCATAGTTCAGCGGCGGCAGCGCCAGGTTGACCGGCGCGCCGCGTTTGGCCGTGAAGCGCCGCACGCCTTCACAAATGGCGCTGACGTAGAGCGTGTCGGCAGCGCTGGGCAGGTGCTGGCCGTGCAGTTCGGTGCATCCCACCGGGATGAAAACGACATCGTTCTTTTTGCGGTTGGCTTCAACCTGCCAGCGGGTGGTTGTCTGGATATACGAGCCGGGCTTGCCCCACTCGACCGGGGACGGGATGCCGTAATCGGCCAGGATGGCGTCAATCTGCTCATCGCTGGCTTCCCAGACTTCTTTCTTCATGCGGCCGACTCCGTTATCCTCAAAGAACAGGTCGGGCTGGTTGGTGGCGAGAAATCCTTGCGGTACGTTTGACATTTTATCGCTCCTATATCGTGGCGTAGTATCTTACGAATTGATTCTTTGCTTTTGTGCAAAGATTTTGAAACACAAAGGTGACGAAGGGCTTCACGAAGGATACGAAGGTTTAATTGGTTTTCCTTTGTTCCCCTTTGTGATGCCCTTCCGTGTCCTTTGTGTTTAATGTTTTTCCGGCTTGTCCGGGTTAGGGTCTTGATGATTAATCCGGGAAGACTTTCCCCGGGTTGAGAATATTCAGCGGATCCAGAGCAGCTTTGATTTTCTTCTGGATGTCGAGCGACGTGGCCCCCAGGGCCTTTTGCATAAAGGGGCGTTTCAGCGCCCCGACGCCATGCTCGCCCGACAGCGTGCCGCCCAGCTCCAGGGCCAGCGCGAACTCCTCGGCGACCATTTGCTCGACTTTGACCCACTGCGCCGGGTCGCGCTTATCGAACAGGATGTTGGGATGCAGGTTGCCATCCCCGGCGTGCCCAAAGATGACGATGGGCAGCCCGTATTTCGCGCTGATCGCTTTGAGCCGCCGCACCGCCTCGGGGATGGCGCTGCGCGGCACGGTGATGTCCTCGCCGAGTTTGTTGGGCGCTTTTCGAGCCAGTGCGGGGGACACCGAGCGGCGCGCTTTCCACAGGCTGGCGCGTTCCGCTTCATCCTGCGCCACCTTGACCTGCCTGGCGCCGTGATCGCGGCAAATTTCGGCCACGGATTCGATCTCCCGCAGCACGCCAGCCTCGTCAGCGCCATCGGTCTCGATGAGCAGCGTGGCTTCGACATCCAGCGGCAGCCCGAGGTGCAGGGCCTCCTCGATGCAGGCGATGGCGGTCTCGTCCATGATCTCGATGGTGGCCGGGACAATCCCCGCCGAGAGAATGGCGTTAACCGTGTGCGATGCATCCTCCAGCACAGAGTATTCGACCAGCGCGGTGCGGGCAAATTTTGGCTTTGCCGTGAGGCGCAGCAGCGCTTCGGTGATGACCCCCAGCGTCCCTTCCGAGCCGGTCAGCAGCGCGGTCAGGTCGTAGCCGACCACATCCTTGATGAGTTTCCCGCCGGTGCGCAGGATGCGCCCATCGGCCAGGACGGCGGTCAGGCCGAGCACGTAGTCGCCGGTTACGCCGTATTTCAGACAACGCGGCCCGCCCGCATTGCAGGCGATATTCCCCCCGATGGTCGAATGTTTGATGCTCGACGGGTCGGGCGGATAGAACAGCCCGAGTCTTTCCACCGCGATTTGCAGGTCGGCGGTGACGACCCCGGCTTCGACGTGCGCTGTGGCGTTGACCGGGTCAATCTCCAGGATGCGGTTCATGCGCGTCATCGAAAGGGTGATGCCGCCGCTGAACGGCACGGAGGCAGCCGTCAGCCCGGAACCCATCCCGCGTGTTACCACCGGGATGCACTCGCGCCCCGCCAGCAGCACGATCTGGCTGACCTGCTCGGTTGTGGTTGGCAGAACAACCACGTCCGGGCGATGCTCTTCGAAGGTGCCATCGTAACTGTAGACGGCTAAATCCTCCGGGCTGTGAAGCACGCCGTCTTTGCCGGTGATTCTTTCCAGTTCTGTGATAAGGTTTGTATTCATCAGGAATCCTTCTTGCCGTTGTAAGCCCGATCCAATAATTCAATGGGATGTACAACTTTCACATCCAGCCCGCGCTGGCGGATGCCGACATTCAAATGCATCTGGCAGCCGGGGCAGCCCGAGGCAATGTATTCAGCCTGCGTGCCCTCGATGTTGTCCATCTTTCGCGATAAAACTTTGAGCGAGGTCTCGTAATGGGTGATGAGCTGGCTGCCCGCCGAGCCGCAGCACCAATCGGCTTCGGGCAACTCGACGAATTCGAGACCGTCAATCATTTTGAGCAGCGCGCGCGGCTGTTTCCACACCCCCTGGCCGCGCCGCAGGTGGCACGGGTCGTGATAGGTAACGCGCCCCTCGATGCGTCCCTGAGGCTTTTCGAGCGGAATGGAGGCCAGGAATTCGCTCACGTCGCGGACTTTTTTACTGAAAGATGCAGCCCTTTCAGTCCAGGCTGGGTCTTCGGCCAGGAGTTTGCCGTACTCCTTAAGGGTCGAGCCGCAGGTGGCGCAGTCGGTGACGATGATTTCGACGTTTGACCGCTCAAAGAGGGCGATGTTGTGTTGAGCCTGTTCCCGCACCAAATCTTGCCGCCCGTATCCGGCGGCGGGCATCCCGCAGCAGACGGTCTCTTTCGGGGTGACGACCGTACAGCCATTGCGCGCCATCACTCGCACGGTCGCCGCGCTCTCCTGGGCAAACATCAAGCTTTGGGCGCAGCCCAGGAAAAACCCCACCCGGCAGCGGTTCTCACTCTTCGCCGGGGTGACTACCGGTAACACCTGCCGCAGCGGGCGCTGGGGCAGGCGCGGCAGCATGGCTTCCATATCCCGTATCTGAGCGGGCATCAGCTTCAGCAGACTAAAGGCGTGAACCAACCGGCGCAGGCCGGTCATCTCGTACAGCCGCAGCGGCAGGGTGGCCAGCTCCATGCGTCCCGGCTTGGGGATCAGTCCGCCAAAGAGGGTTTGTTTCCAGCCGGCGGGGCGAATCTGTTCCTGCACCTGGCGCATCTCCAGCGCTAAATCAGCCGGGCGGATGCCAACCGGGCAGGCTTCATTGCAGGCCATGCAGGCGAAACAGCCATACATTTGCTCGATCAGGTTCGGGCTGAGTTCAAGCTCGCCTTCCAGCCCTTTACGCGTCAGCGCTACCCGCCCGCGCGGCGAAGCCGTCTCGCTGAGATACTCTCGGTACGAAGGGCAGACCGACAGGCACAATCCGCAGCGGATGCAGTTCAGGTATTGGGATTCAGAGGGGGTTGATAAGTTGGGTGTCATAACAATCTGACGGTGGACGGTAGACCGCAGACCGTGAATTCGCTCACGGTCAACGGTCTACTGTCCACCGTCTATTTATCCTATTTCGCTCACCTTGACGGGCCGCCCTTCGCGCAGCGACTTCCCGGCGGCGTAGCCAAGTACCACCGCGGCGCGTCCATCGGCCCCGGTCGTTGGGGTCGGTTTATCGTCGCGCACGCACTCGATGAACTGGCGCGCCTCGTCCACATAGCAGGGGGCGTAGCGCTGCATGAAGAAATGCGGCGGTTTGGCGGAGAGAAAGCCTGCCTGGTTGCCCTTTTTGATGGTCGTTTCAGATTCGTTTTCTGCCATGGCTGTGCCATTCGAGCAGAACACTTCCAGGCGCTGGTCGTAACCGTAGACTGCCTTGCGGCTGTTGTCAATCGCGCCCACCGCGCCGTTGGCGAACTTGAGCGTGACCACGTTCGTGTCGGTGTCGTTGAATTCTTTCAGCTCTGGCTCGATCAGCACACTGCCGATGGCGTAGACTTCTTCGACCTCGCCGACCTGGAAACGCGCCATGTCGAAGTCGTGAATGGTCATGTCGAGGAACATCCCGCCCGAGACGCGCATGAATTCCATGGCTGGCAGGTCGGGGTCACGATTGGTGATGCGCAGGATACACGGGCGGCCGATCTCTCCCGAGGCGACGATCTCATGTACTTCGCGGAAACTCTTGTCGAAGCGCCGGTTAAATCCAACTTGCAGCTTGACTCCCGCTTTTGCGACCGCCGCCAGTGCATCGTCAATATCTGCCAGATCGAGCGCCAGCGGCTTTTCGCAGAAGATGTGTTTGCCCGCCGTGGCCGCGTCCTTGATGATCATTGCGTGTGTCGGCGTGCTGGTGGCGATGAGAACGGCCTCGATTTCCTTGTCTGCCAACAGCTCGTGGTAATCCTGAACCACACGCTGGATGCCGCACTCGGCGGCGACGGCCTGCGCCACTTCCAGGCGGATGTCGCAAATAGCCGTTAAATTCGCTTCCGGGATGAGCCGCGCGATGTTCTTGACATGCACGCTGCCCATCCGTCCGGTTCCAATTACAGCCAGATTGACTTTTTTAGTCATTTTCACCTGCTTTCAAAAGCAAAATCCTGAACTACGAAGGTCATCAAGAACACCAAGGGGCACAAAGGGTTTTCGAACTGATTTTCTTGGTGTTTCCTTCGTGCCCTTTGTGTCCTTCGTGGTAAAGGTCTTTATTGCATTTTCATAACGATTTTCATCGCGCTCTTTGGCCCGTGCTGCATCGTTCGGGCGTTCAGCCCCAGGCACTCGAACGCATCCAGGCCTTCCTCCAACGGGATGACTTTGGTGAAGAAGGGCTTCATGTTGAGCCGCTTTTCCTGGAAAATACGGATAGATGGCACCATAGTGTTCTGCCCAAGATATAGGCCGATGATTTTGGTCGCCCAGCGGGTGATCTCGTTGGGGACGATGCTGGCGGTGATGGATGAATCCATCCCGAAGGGCAGCACCTTGCCGCCGGGGGTCACGCACTTCAGCGCCTGCTCGATGGCGTTGCCGGTCGCTTCGACAACGATGTCCGCCTTGCGCCCATAGGTGAACTCGGTGATTTTCTGTTCGATGTCCACTTCCTTCGGGTTCCAGACCGTCAGCCCACATTCTTTCGCCACGCTGATGCGGAACGGGTCAATCTCGGTCACGGCCACTTTGACGGCGATATTCTTGGCGAACTGGGCAAACAGGTAGCCGATGGGGCCAAAGCCGAGGATGAGCACGTAATCGTAGGGCAGCATTTGCAGGTGGTTCATGCCGTTGACCACGGTTGCCAGTGTCTCGACCTGCGAGCCAAGCGTATCGTCAATCTCATCGGGCAGTACGTAGCATTGTTTCTCCGGCACCAGGCAGTATTCAGCGTAGCCGCCGTCGCGCATCACGCCGATGGCATTCTGCTTGATCTCGACGCACTGGCTGGTCAATCCCATGCGGCAGAAGGTGCAGAAACCGCAGCGGATGTTGTTGTCCACAGCCACCCGGTCGCCGAGCTTGACGTGATGAACGTGTGTCCCGATCTCGACCACTTCGCCGCAGAATTCGTGGCCGAGAACGGTGTCGGGTCTGAAGTGATGTTTGCCCTCCATGATTTTGACATCCGTGCCGCAGATGCCCACCCGGCTGACCTTGATGACGACATCATCCGGGTCCTTGACATGGGGGATAGGCCTTTCTTCGAGTACAAGTTTACCAATGCTTTTGAAAACGAGCGCCTTCATTTTGTCCACGGTTCTCTCTCCTTTTTGGGTTGGGTATGGTTCATTTCGGGTGGGTCGTGTGGTTTTGACTTAGGGAATTAGGAATGAATGCACTATGATGATTTCGAGAGCTGCGCACACGTGTGCGCTTGTACCCAAAATTTTTTGTCGTCGTAGGGGCGACCCGCCTTCTCGAACAGTATGACATCCCAGTCTGGGCGGGTTGCCCCCAACAGGTTGATTACCGTTGTATCCGCGCCGAGCCGCCTTTGGCGAAGGCCCGCACCTGTTCTACGGTTGCCATCGTGGTATCACCGGGGAAAGTGGTCAGCAGCGCGCCGTGCGCCCAGCCCAGGTTGACCGCTTCCTGTTCGGTCTCGCCCGTGAGTAGTCCGTAGAAAAAGCCGGAAGCGAAGCCATCCCCGCCGCCGACGCGATCGTAAATATCCAGCTCGCAGGTGGGGGAGACGAAGGTTTTGCCGTCAATCCAGGCTACCGCGCCCCAGGTGTGATGATTGGTCGAGTGAACCTCCCGCAGGGTGGTGGCGACGATCTTGACCTTGGGGAATTTCGCCAGGACGTTGTCAATCATCCCGAAAAAGGTGCTCGGGTCCAGCTTCGATTTGGCGGCAACTTCGGGACCAGAGACCCCCAGGCCGAGCTGCAAATCCTCTTCGTTCCCGACGAGCACATCCACGTTCTCGACGATGCGGCGGATGACTGCCTGGGCGCGTTCCTGCCCGCCCCAGATATTCCACAGCTTGGCGCGGTAATTCAGGTCGAAGGATGTGACTGCGCCAAAGGCTTTGGCTGCCTTCATCGCTTCGACGATCAGCTCTCCGGTGGTCTCGGAGAGCGCCGAGAAAATACCGCCGCTGTGGAACCAGCGCACCCCTGCGCCGCGTACCCCTGCGCCGAAGATTGCATTCCAGTCGAAATCGCCGGGCTTGAGCAGCGCCCCGGCCTCGTTCGCCCGGTTGTAGAACACCACCGGGGCGCGCACCCCGTAGCCGCGGTCGCTGTAGACGGTAGCAATGTTGGGGCCGTTGACCCCGTTGTGTTTGAACAGCTTGTAGAATGGCCGCACGCCCATCGCCCGCACGCGTTCGGCGACCAGCTCGCCGATGGGGTAGTCCACTATGGCGGTGGCGATGCCGGTCTTCAGCCGGAAGCAGTCGGCCAGGTTGGCGGCGCAGTTGAATTCCCCGCCGCTGACGTGAATCTGGCACCCAGTCGCCTTGCGAAATGGGACGATCCCCGGGTCGAGGCGATGCACCAGCGCGCCGAGGGAGAGAAAATCCAGCGCGCCTTCGGGTTTGATGTCAAGTCCATGTTTCATGGTCGCTCCTTGATTATTTTTGTATAGCCAATCAATTTCCTTTGTTTTTGTTATTTGTAACCGGGCAAATCAAATCACCAATAGCACGAATGAACGAATGACACGAATTGATTCACAAAAATATTCGTGAAATTCGTCCATTCGTGGCATTCGTGATAAACATGCAGCCGCCTACCATTGCGTGTGGAAAACGCCATCCCGGTCAATCCGCCGGTAGGTGTGCGCACCGAAATAATCGCGCTGCGCCTGCGTCAGGTTGGCGGGCAGCCGCTCACTGCGATAGGCGTCGAAATAGGCCAGCGAGGCCGAAGTCGCCAGCATGGGAATCCCCAACCCGACCGCCGTCTGCACCACCTCGCGCCAGGCAGCCTGGTGGCTGATGACGGTTTCTCGAAAGGCCTTGTCGAGCAACAGATTCGGCAATGCAGGGTTGCGTTCGAAAGCGGCCATGATGGCGCTCAACAGCCCGGCGCGGATGATGCAGCCCGCCCGCCAGATGCGCGCAATCCCGGCGTAATCCAGGTCGTAGCCGTACTCCTTCGATGCCAGTTTCAACAGGCCGAAACCCTGGGCGTAGGAGGTGATCTTGCTGGCGTAGAGGGCCTTTTCGGCCAGCAAAACCAGCCGGTCACGGTCACCGGTGACGGGCGCGATGGCCCCACCCAGGAGGCGGCTGGCCGCCACGCGCTCGGCTTTCAGGCTCGACAGGATGCGGCTTTCGACAGCCGCATTGATGGTCGGGATGGGCGCGCCGATATCGAGCGCGTTCTGGCTCGTCCATTTGCCCGTGCCCTTTTGGGCGGCCTCGTCCAGGATGAATTCCACCAGCGCCTCGCCGCTGTCTTCGTCGAGCCGCCACAGGATCTTGGCGGTGATCTCGATCAGGTAGGATTGCAGATCGTACTCGTTCCACTCGGAGAAAATTTCGGCCAGCTCACCGTTGGAGATGCCCGCCCCTCGGTGGAGCAGATCGTAGATTTCGGCGATGAGCTGCATGTCGCCGTACTCGATGCCGTTGTGCACCATCTTGACGTAGTGACCCGCGCCGCGCGGCCCCATGTACTCGACGCAGGGCAGGCCGTCATCAGCTTTGGCGGCGATGGCTCGAAAAATAGGGGCGACGGCTTCCCAGGCTGCGCGCTGCCCTCCGGGCATGATCGCCGGCCCACAGAGAGCGCCTTCCTCCCCGCCGGAGACGCCAGTCCCAATGAAGTTGAAACCTTGCGCTTCGAGCGCACGGCTGCGCCGCTCGGTATCGAGGAAAAACGAGTTGCCCCCGTCCATCAAAATATCGCCCGGAGCCAGATGCGGCGTGAGATGGACGATGGCGCTGTCCACCGGCGCGCCCGCCGGGACCATCAGCAGGATGCGGCGCGGCTTTTCGAGGGCTTTCATTAGCGCCGCGGGCGACTCCACCCCGATGATGTCTTTGCCCGCGCCAGGGCCTTCCAGAAAGGCTTTGGTTTTGGCAGCATCCAGATCGTAACCCGCCACGGGGAACCCATTGCGTTCCATGTTCA
Source organism: Candidatus Aquidulcis sp. (assembly GCA_020723385.1). GTDB lineage: Bacteria > Chloroflexota > Anaerolineae > Anaerolineales > UBA4823 > DYIZ01. Next base: position 2,251 of record DYIZ01000003.1, on the reverse strand, counting down.
GGGCCAGGTTGTGACCCATCACGCCTAAACCTACAATCCCAATTTTATAGCTCATAGATTTTTCCTCGCACTCGATAGAGCATCTCGCCCGCGCGCGGCACGACCAGAATCCCTTCGTTCTCGCATCCCTGCCAGGCGCGCAGGTCAATCGTTGCCGGGTCGCGGTAACCCAGGTTGATTTTGCGGCAGTGCGCTTCCGGGATGCCGGTTGCCAGGGTCACCCGGATGCGCGGCGTTTCGATGCCTGTGGCCGGATCGTATTGTCCCATCCCTTTGACATGGGTGGAATGCGCCAGGACACCGCCAGGAAAGAGTTTGAACTGCTCCCACTGTTTCAGGAAATAATCGCGGCAGTGGTACCCGATTTGAAAGATGAGATCGCCATGCGTATAGCTGACCTCGGTGATATGTGGCGCATAGATGATCACCTCGCCGCCATCGGCCACCGCGGGCTCCATTTTGTACATCCCTTTGGCCGCGGTCCACAGGTCGTCGTACATCTCTGGCATCACCGAGATCACACTTTGGAAGGCCTTGTCCACGTAGACGATATGTTTCTGCGCCGAGAGGTTGGCCGCGTCTTGCCACGCCTCCTCCGGCGATCCGAAATAAATGCCCGACAAACCGGGATGGCTGACCACCAGGGCAAAGCACGCCTTGGGGCGGTCAATCAGGCTCGCCGCGCGGTCAATCACCGCCCGCACCGGGGTGTAGCCGGAGCCGATCACTTTGTAATTGGTGATGACTGCCCCCAGCCAGTGGGTGAAATTGATGATCTCGGGGCCAGCGATGCCCGGGAAGAAATACTTGTTCCCGCCGGAAAAACCGACCACCTCGTGCGGGAAAACCGGCCCGCAGACGATGAGCTGGTCGTAGTCGAAGATCAGCCGGTTCAGCTTGACCGGAACATCTTGTTCCATCAGCCCGGAGGTGATCTCGGCGATCTGGCTGGCCGGCAGGTCGCCGATGTGGGTGAAATTGGCCGGGTCGTTCCACTGGTGGTTGAAGATACGGCTGCCGCCCGCCTGCCCGTTCACCACAGGGCGTCCGATCAGCCTGCTCAATTGGGCGTCGCTCATGGGCTGATGCGTCCCCAGGGCGACAAGATAATCCAACGTTTTAGCGCGCCCCCCAAGGAATTCCTCGAACAGGTCGGCCATCAGCGGTATGGGCATGGTGCGCGTCCCATCCGGGATGATGATGAGTACGCGCTTGCCATCCACTCGAAGCGTTTCGAGCGCGGCGCGCACGGTGGCGCGGATTTCATCCTCGCTCAGGTAACGGTCAGTGAAGCCCAGCCCGATGGTCATACGATCAAACTCCGCCGAACGCTGAAAATCCACCGTCCACCGGGATGACGATGCCGGTGACGAAGGCCGAGGCGGGCGAGACGAGCCACAGCACCGCGCCGAGCAGGTCATCGGGGTTGCCGAAGCGCGCCATGGGCGTGTGCGAGAGGATAGACTGCCCGCGCTGGGTGAGCGAGCCATCCTCGTTGAGGAGCAGCCGCCGGTTCTGCTCGCCGACGAAGAAGCCTGGCGCGATAGCGTTGACGCGAATCTCGGCCGAGTAAACCTGCGCCATGTGAACGGCCAGCCATTGCGTGAAGTTGCTCACGCCCGCCTTGGCCGCCGAGTAAGCCGGGATGCGCGTCAGCGGGCGGAAGGCGTTCATGGATGAAATGTTGAGAATAACGCCGGTTTTTTGCTGCGCCATGATTTTGCCGAACACCTGGCTGGGCAGGATCGTGCCCAGCAGGTTCAGGTCAAACACCCAGCGCAGGGCTTCAGCGGGCAGATCGAAGAAGGATTGCTCCGGGTTGGTGGTGGCTTGCGGCCGGTTGCCGCCTGCGCCGTTGATGAGGATGTCCACACACCCGAAACGATCCAGAACAGCCTGTGCGGCGCCTTCGAGGCTGGCTTTATCGAGCACGTTGCAGGCCACGCCGATGACTTCGCCGCCTGTCGAGCGGATATCAGCCGCAAGGTTCTCGGCAGCCTCGGGGTTCAGATCCAGCACGGCGACTTTGGCCCTGGCCTGGGCGAGGGCGCGGCACATCGCCGCGCACAACACGCCCGCCCCGCCGGTCACCACAGCAGCCTTGCCGGAGAAATCGTAGAATTTTTGAAAGGAAGAATTGGTCATTAATGATCCTTTGCTCACCCAATAACTATCCGTATAACTGGAGTGCAGACTTTAGTATTACAGCGCAAGGTTGGTTAAAAAGGGCGCAAGTCTAGCCAGCTTGGAC
>DYIZ01000161.1 GCA_020723385.1 Candidatus Aquidulcis sp. | reverse complement strand
TTTCAACTCCAAAGGCGCTTGCGAAACCTGCCAGGGGCTGGGCGTTATCTACACCGATGTGGCATTCCTGGATGAAGTCAAAACACCGTGTGAAACCTGCGGCGGGAAACGCTTCAAGGACGAGGTGCTGGCTTACAAACTCAATGGCAAATCAATTAGCGATGTGCTGGGAATGTCTGTTCGGCAAGCACTTGACTTCTTCGACATCAAAGAAATTGTTCGCAAACTGCAAGCCTTGAGTGATGTTGGTCTGGATTATCTTACCCTGGGGCAGCCGCTCAGCACACTCTCCGGCGGCGAGTGCCAGCGAATTAAACTTGCCAGCGAATTGCAAAAAAAGGGCAGTATTTATGTCATGGACGAGCCAACTACCGGCTTGCACATGTCCGATATCAGCAACTTTCTCGGCATCATCAATCGCCTGGTCGATTCCGGTAATACGGTCATCGTCATCGAACACAATCAGGATATCATCAAAAACGCCGACTGGATCATTGACATAGGTCCCGAAGGCGGCAACAAAGGCGGCAAAGTGATTTTTGAGGGAACGCCTAAGCAGCTTCTCAGCGCCAGTCACTCACTCACCAGCACCTATCTTGCGCCGGACATTTAGAACCTATCCTATAATTCCAAGCCTGGACCGTCTTTGCGAGGAGCCCACCTTGCGACGAAGCAATCCCTTCACTGGCAAGGCAGAGATTGCTTCGCAAAAAACGGTCACAATGACAATCTGACGAATTTTCGGGCAGATACTTGATTGACTTAACAATTCTGTGCCATCATTGCATGCCAGCCAGACGTTAGCTGGCGATTAAATTTGGAGGAATCAGCAGATGACGACCAGTCCACCTAAATGGCAAATCCCAAAGCCAAACAGATCGGTAATAAACTGGCTGCTTGATTCTGACCCGTCGCTCCGCTGGCAAGTGATGCGCGACCTGACCGACGCGTCCGCGGATGAGGTCGCGGCCGAGCGCGCAAGGGTCGCTGCTGAGGGCTGGGGAGCGCGGCTGCTCTACCTGCAGGGCGGCGATGGTCGGTGGGGTGGCGCGGCGTGGAACCACGGATGGGACTCCACGATGCACGCCCTCATGCTGCTGCGGGAGATGGGTCTGGATCCTGCGAGCGACCAGGCCTGCCGGGCCGTGGGACTCGTCCGCGACCGGGTGACGTGGATGGGATGTGGCCCGCAGGAATGTGATAACAATGCCTTCTTTGAAGGCGAGGCCGAGCCGTGCATCAATGGGCAGGTTGGGGCAGTTGGCGCCTACTTCGGCCAGGATGTTCAGGGCATCATTGACCGGCTACTCGGCGAGCAGTTGTCCGATGGCGGATGGAATTGTGATGCGCCAAACGGCTCTACGCGGTCATCGTTCAACACCACGATTTGCGTGCTGGATGCGCTGCTCGAGCACGAACGAGTGGGCAGAGGAACCCCCGAAGTGACCGAGTCCCGTCTCCGCGGGCAGGAATACCTCCTCGAGCGCCGACTCTTCCGGCGGCGTTCGACCGGCGAGGTGATCGAGCGAGATCGCAAGAGCGATACCGTGTGGACGCGCTTCGCCTTCCCAACATGGTGGCACTACGACATTTTGCGGGGGTTAGAGTACCTGCGCAATGCCGGCGTCACGCCAGACGAACGCGTAGCCGAGGCAGTCGCCCTGGTTTCATCGAAGTGCGGCGACGATGGCCGGTGGCTGCTCGAGACCCGCTATCCCGGCATGATGCCGGTCGAGATAGACGAGGGTGAGGGCCGCCCGAGCCGGTGGAACACCTTGCGCGCCTTACGAGTGCTGGACTGGTATTCAACACGAGACTAACGCAGATCGCACTGGAAAGAGACTGGCAACGAACCGGACTGGCTCGTTCAGTGACGCTACCTATGCAAAGGCGCGCCAGAAGGTTATTATAGACACCTTTCTTGCCAGAGATTTTATCTTAGCTCACCCTGCTATTGGTTAATATGCAAATGGACAACGAATTGCTGGCGCTGTTCCCGCTGACCGCCGCCGCACCCGGTGGACAAATCCATATCGCCGGCCAGCGGCTGGCAGATTTGGCTGGCGAGTGGGGAACGCCGCTCTACGTCTACGATGCTGCGACCGTGCGGCGTCAGATCGAAACTCTGCAGCAGGCGCTGGCGGCGAGTTATCCCGGCGAGACTGAGATCACCTACGCCGCCAAAGCCTACTTCTCCCTGGGATTCGCCCGCAAGCTGGCAGAGATGGGGACGGGAGTAGACGTGGTCAGCCTGGGGGAGATGAACGTGGCCCGGAAAGCGGGATTCACCCCTGGGAGCATTCACCTTCACGGCAACAACAAATCCGCCGCCGAGCTGGCTGCCGCCCTCGACGCGACGGTTCATGCCATCGTGGTGGACAGTCTCGACGAACTGGCATTCCTCGAAGACCTGGCGACGCGGGCAGGGCGCAAGGCGCGCATCTGGCTGCGCATCACCCCCGGCGTGACCGCCGACACCCACACCTACCGCCAGACCGGCCACGCAGCCACAAAATTTGGCCTGCCGATCCACAATGGTCAAGCGGCGGAAGCCATCCGGCGGGCGCGGCGCTCAGCGTGGCTGACGCTCACCGGGCTGCACACCCACATCGGGTCGCAGATCTCCCAAACGGCCCCGTATGCCGAGGCCATCCACCGGATGTACGCGCTCGCCCGGCAGGTGGATTTTTGTCCAATTGAATTCAGTCCCGGCGGCGGATGGTTCGTTCGCTACACGCCCGATGATCCGATCATCCCGATCTCAGATTGGACGGATACAATCGGCGCGGCTGTCCAGCAGGAATGCCGACAATCGGGATGGCCGCTGCCAAAGGTGATCGTGGAACCGGGGCGGTGGGTGGCGGCCCAGGCGGGGGTGGCGCTGTACCGGGTGGGGGCTTGCAAACCCGCCGGGGATGGCGCTACCTGGGTGGCGGTTGACGGCGGCCTGGCCGACAACCTGCGCCCGGCGCTCTACCAGGCGAAATATGCCGCTGTCCTGGCTGAGAGAGCTGACGAGCCGGCTACGGAGAATGTCCATATCGTTGGAAAATATTGCGAATCGGGCGACAAACTGATCGAGGGCGTTTACCTGCCTCCGGCAAAGCGCGGCGATTTGCTGGCAATTCCGGTGGCCGGGGCATACCAGTTGAGCATGGCGTCCAACTACAATCTCGGAGGGCGTCCAGCGGCGCTGTGGCTGGAGAAGGAGCGGGTCGAAATGTTGCAGCCGAGGGAAGAAGTGATAGAGACGCGTTGGTGGGTGGGGGATTAATCGTAACCTTCCCTGGTGACAACGCTCCGCGTCGTGGCAGCGGGGGAGACGCGGAGCGTAGGGTGGTGCGTTCCCACGCAGAGCGTGGGAACGAGACCGTACAAGAGCGTATCTTCCTCGGGGAATTCGGGTTTGACTTTTCGTTGGGCGTTGTGTAAAATGGGCGCATTATGCAATCCCCCTGGATGATCTCTTCACTGATATGCGCCATTGATCGTTAGTCAAAGCCCAATCGCCAAGCGTGCGGGCTTTTTTGTACTATAAACCCATTCGACATCGGAGGACGTATGAACATTTTTGGTCTGGCCGGACACGGCCTCAACGCTTTCGAACAGATCGCGATTGTTGGTGTGGTGCTGACCGCATTCTTCAGCTTGCTCTATGCCTGGCTGCTGCGCGGCAACGTGCTGAAGAAAGACAAAGGCACAGCCAAGATGCAAGAGGTGTGGAACGCCATCCGCATTGGCGCAGAGAGCTATCTCACCCGCCAGCTTAAAACCATCTTGCCATTGATATTATTATTGACGGTGGCGCTGTTCCTCTCGGTGTACATCGTTCCCCCCACAATGGAAGCGCGCGAGTGGCACTGCACCCACATGCAGGGTGTGTCCGCATCCGATTCTGCTGCCGTCGAAGCGTGCCGCGATTCACTGACGCTTGAGGATGATAAAGACTCATACATCCAAATCCAGCTCATCATCGGGATTGCGCGGGCCATCGCCTTTGTGATGGGCGCATCGTTCTCGCTGATCGTCGGCCAATGGGGGATGCGTATGGCCATCCAGGCCAACGTGCGCGCGGCATCGGCTTCGCGGCGTGGGTTCAATGAGTCATTATCTATCGCATATTACGCCGGGACGATCACCGGCATGTTGACCGACGGCCTGGGGCTGTTCGGCGGGACGATCATTTTCATCATCCTCGGCAAAGCCGCCCCCGATGCGCTGCTCGGCTTCGGCTTCGGCGGCACGCTGCTGGCGCTGTTCATGCGCGTGGGCGGCGGCATCTACACCAAAGCTGCCGACGTCGGCGCTGACCTGGTGGGCAAAGTGGAGAAAGACATCCCCGAAGACGATCCCCGCAACGCGGCCGTTATCGCCGACCTGGTGGGCGACAACGTGGGCGACTGCGCCGGTATGGCCGCCGACATCTTCGAGAGCTACGAGGTGACCATCGTCTCCGGGTTGATCCTGGGCCTGGCGTTGATGGCAGTAGATCCAACTCACAGCCTGAAATGGATCGTCTACCCATTGATCATCCGCGCCATCGGGGTGATCTCTTCCATCCTGGGGACGTTCACCGTACCCATTTGGGAGAAATTCCCGATCAAATTCTTGCGCGCCCACGACGCCGAAGAGTCCATGTTCCGCTCCTACGAAGTTTCGAGCGTCAACACCGTTCTGTGGGCCTTCCTGCTGGCCTGGCTCTACGCCAACGACTGGCGGCTGGCTGCCCTGACAGCGATCGGTGTGGGATTGGCTGTGGCGTTCAACCCGCTGACATCGTACTTCACCTCGACCAAGAAAGCTCCGGTCAAAGAGATCGTGGACTCGACCAAGACCGGCCCAGCAACCACCATTTTGTCGGGTCTCTCGGTTGGCATGGAATCGAGCGTATGGGCGCTGGTGGTGATCGTCATCAGCTTCATTTTCGCCCTGCTGCTGTACGGTGGGGAAGCGCACCCAACCTATGTCTTGTACGCGGTCGCCATGATCGGCATCGGGATGCTCAGCCACACCGGCAACAATGTTGCGATGGACTCTTACGGCCCAATCTCCGATAACGCCAACGGCATCGGCGAGATGGCCTGGCACGATATGCACGACGAAGAAACGAAGAAAGCCCGCCAGATCATGGCCGATCTGGATGCGGTGGGCAACACGACCAAAGCGATTACGAAAGGTGTGGCGATTGCCTCGGCAGTGATTGCAGCGGTCAGCCTGTTTGCTTCGTACATCACCGACGTCAGCCGGGTGCAAGAACAGCTCAACATTGTCGAAAGCCTCCGGCTATCATTTACAGGTATCCGCGTTTCGGAAACGAGAGTCTTCATTGGCTTGCTGTTGGGCGGGGCGCTGCCCTGGCTGTTCAGTTCGCTCTCCATCCGGGCGGTGAGCCGCGCGGCCGGGCAAATCGTCGAAGAAGTGCGCCGCCAGTTCCGTATTCCGGGCGTGATGGAAGGCACTGTCAAACCTGATTACGCCCAGGCGGTTGGGATTTCTACTGCTTCGGCGCAGAAAGAGCTGATCCCGCTGGCGACGATCTCGGTGCTCATGCCGCTGGCCGTTGGGCTGGTTTTGCAAGTCGAGGCGCTGGGCGGCTTCCTGGCGGGCATCATCCTCAGCGGGCAACTGCTGGCAGTGTTCATGTCGAATGCAGGCGGCGCCTGGGATAACGCCAAGAAAGCCATCGAAGACGAGCCGCGCAATGTGGCTGCGAACACCGGTAAGGGGTCGGAGCGGCACAAGGCGGGCGTGGTCGGTGACACGGTGGGCGACCCGATGAAAGACACCGCCGGGCCGGCGCTCAACCCGATGATCAAGGTTGTCAACCTGGTGAGCCTGATTGCCGCGCCGATCATTGTGAAATACAGCATCACCACCGGCGGTGTGACCACCGGGATCGTGATCGGGATCGCGGTTGTGCTCCTCCTGGGAGTGACTTGGGCTATCCGGCAAAGCAAGCGCCCGTCGAAGTCGTTGTAACCCTCTTTAAAGGGAGAGCGTCCCAATTCCGGAAAACATTCCCGCCTAAGGTGGGAAAACCAGAATATAAAAAGACCGGGCGTCGCGATGCCCGGTCTTTTTTTGAATAACAATATTTTGACTGAACACAAGCCTCCGGTAGCGAGTATACTTATTACCGGAGGTGAATGCAAAAATGAATCTCAATCCAATGGCCTGGTTGAATATCGTATCATTCGTAGCGGCGGGAGCCTGCATTCTCGCCATCGGTGTGCGCGGCCTCGTTCAGAAAAAACCCTTTATGACTTCTGCCCGGGTGATCATGTGGTCTCTGTTTGTATGCTTTATACCGGTCCTGGTCTATACGGTTACACCGTTATTAAATCCCAAGGAAATGAATGGGGGCGAAAATCCCTATTGGTTGGTTTTCAGAAATGGATTTATGGTTTTCCTGTTTGTATCCGTCATTTGGGGACAATATCAGGGTTACATGGCCTTTGGGATCACCAAAAAGATGCTGTGCGAGGCAATCGAGCATACCCTCTCTCAGCAGAAAATCGAGTACAAAGAATCGCCCTATGTGTACCGATTGACCGATATCGGCGCCGACCTGGTGGTTGTGAGCGCAGGCTGGTTCGGTATTGCCCAGATTCACGTTGTGCAAAAGCAGCACCGCCCGGTGCTCAATCAAATCGCCGGCAGCATGCAGGAATACTTCAAGCGCCCATCCTCCCAGGCCAATTACGACTCGTTCGTGATCTACACGATCATCGGGATCGCGACCATCATCATCGCTCTCGTCTTTTCCATCCAAAACGCCTCCGGATTCTAGAATGACTTTACATCGCCAAAATCTTACACGCGGTTATCCGATCGCGCTGCTGAGCGCGGCTATCCTTTCCACCACCGCCATTTTCATCCGCTATCTCACCCAAACCTATCAGTTACCCCCGCTGGTGCTGGCCTTCTGGCGAGACAGTTTCGTCGCCCTCTCGCTGCTGCCCGCCCTCGGATTGCTGAATCCCAAGCTCTTGAGGGTGACGCGCCGTCATCTGCTCTATTTGCTGGCCTATGGCCTCGTATTGGCGGTGTTCAATTCTCTGTGGACGCTCTCAGTCGCCTTGAACGGGGCCGCCGTTTCAACCGTGCTGGCTTATTGCTCGGCAGGTTTCACTGCCTTGCTTGGCTGGTGGCTGCTCAAAGAGCGGCTCGATTGGGCCAAGATCGTGGCAGTCATCTTGAGCCTTGGGGGCTGTGTGCTCGTCTCGGGCGCGCTCGACCCGGCAGCCTGGCGCGCCAATTTGTTGGGCATCCTGACCGGTGTGCTCTCCGGGCTGCTATATGCCATCTATACGTTGATGGGCCGCTCGGCCTCGCAGCGCGGCCTGAACGCCTGGACGACGATCCTCTACACATTTGGGTTTGCCGCCGCTTTCCTGCTGATCTTCAACCTGTTCCCATGGGTGAAACTGCCAGGCGCTGCCGCCCGCCCCGCTGATCTCTTCTGGCTCGGAGACGCACTGGCCGGGTGGGGGATTCTCTTCCTGCTGGCTGCCGGCCCAACGGTGTTGGGCTTCGGGCTGTACAACATCAGCCTGACTTATCTCCCCTCCAGCGTCGCCAATCTGATCGTCACCCTCGAGCCGGCCTTCACCGCCGTCATTGCCTATTTTCTGCTCGGCGAGCGGCTGGGTGGTATGCAAATCCTCGGCAGCCTGTTGATTCTGGCGGGCGTGGTCTTCCTGCGCATCTACGAGGGCTGGCTGGAGGGACAGGCGCGGTCTGGAGAATCGAAAAATTGATGCTTGGGTGTGCTTCGCACGCACAAGCATCAATTTTTCGGACTTATCTCTCCAGGCCGCGCAGCGGCCGTTTTACTCACGCATCCAGGTGAAATGTATGATAAGGACTGACGCACGGGTTTCCCCATGAAATGTGCATCGTCCGGGATGTCAAGTCCATCACAATCGAGTTGATCGTCTTCTCCCGGTCGAACGGGTCGGATTCTTCGTCTGTATGATTGCAAATCGAGCTGGGGAAATTGACGTGATCCCGCTGGATCGCCTGTAACGATTTGACAGTATGCTGTTCGGTCTGCTGAAGCAGCCGCAGCGCCCGGAAATAGCGCACCCGGGTGTGGATCAGCTCATCCGGTTCCGACTCCACCAACTGCATGGCCGGGTCAATGTAGTGATTGGTGTGGGCAACGCATCCTTCGTGCCCGTAGAGTATCGCAAACCGCCGGGCCGACACCTCCACGTTGTACAGTTCCCCACTCTCGTGAGCCAACAGGTGATTGTAACCTGCCGCACGGTGCGTCACCAGCATGTGCCGGATGGCATCCGCCGGGGTGCGCGCTCCCAACACCGCCCGCGAAACAACGACCCGAGGGATACCAATCCGCGGGTCGCTCGGGTAAACCGAATCGCAGCACTGTGCAATCCCGGCGGCATTGAAACCGATATTCGGCAGCAGCCCCCCGTAGGTCATCGCCAGGAATGGCGGCTCATCATCGGGGGTCGCGTGAATCACGCATACATCCGACTCATCTTCGGGCAGCCAGTCCTCGTTATGAGCCACCAAAACATGGCCATCGGCTGTCCGGTCGCCATTGACCGCAAAACTCGTGCACTTGGTGAGGTGCAGGGCATCCATCGTGACAGCTTCCATCGAGGTCAGCACCATCAGATCATCGAAATCTGCACCCGCGCCTTCGGCGATGCCCATCATTTCATCCACGTACTTGGCGTAGCGTTCCTGGGCAAATGGCAAATACTTCCGGGCCTGGATCGTCGCCCCATCCCAATCCAGCTCCAATACCGAGTAAGTGCCATCAATCAGTTGTTTTGCATTCTCGATGCTATGATGAATCTGAGGCGCAATCGCCTCTCCCATCTGCTGGCCCATGGCGCGGTGCGACCCTTTGATACGCACCAACGGCGGGGGATTCGGAAAAACAGTTGTTTTTGGGGGCGTCAGGGTCATCGTCAGGCTCCTTTCCAAATCGGGACAGCGATGACCCAATTATATCAGGTGAGACCTGGCGCCCAGAACTTGACCCATTCATCGTTGATCCAGGCGCGGAATTGTGCGCCAGGAATCAACGCCTCCGCCGGAAAGGATCGCTCGCAAGCCAGAAAAGCGGCTGCCGCGGGCAAGCTGACCTGCCCAACCAGCCAGGCGCCAAAACACCGCAGCAAGGCTGGGTCCACCCGGTTGATTGCCTCCGACCCCAGGGCTGCCGCCAGCCAGATGCGCGATTCCGGCCCGCGGTGCGCCAGCCACCCCAACAAGCCGGTGAAACTATCGTCGAGCGTGTTCAGCAATGCCAGCAAATCATCAATGAGCAGCAACACAGCCGGTCCCGCCTGGCGCCCTTGCCTCCGCTGCTCCGCCAGCTCGACCAGACCTTCCACCAACCGGATGGCCTCATCCGAGTAACCTGGCACAGCTTTGATACAGTTTGGCAGCGCCACAGCTTCCGCCAGGCTGGTAGTATCTGTAGAAATCAATGCTGCCCGCGCCTGCCGCGGGGTGTTCAGCAGCCCCAGGGATGACATCATCGTACGCAGCAACTGTGTCTTTCCTGCACCGCGATCCCCTATCAGCAGCAGCGACCCCGGATGCGGGTCTGCCAGATCGAGCAACAAGTGACAGCCGTCATCGCACGCCCCAATCACGACCGTTTGAGGCGGGAGCGGACCGGTCTGGTTTAGAATATCTTGAAGTGACGGGCCAACCTGCTGAACCGGTACGGCCTGCCCGATGATTTCCTGAAACAATACCATCGCCCAATCGGGCGGCGGAGAATCAGATTGGATATGCGCTGGCGGATAATTTTCGTCGGGTGTGTCCATAGATGACCTTCTTTATCGGAATGGGTATTTCGATTATATCAGAACTTTTGTTCTATTTACCTTACAGTTTTCGGAAAACAAAGGGCGATATTTACCGCAGAGACGCAGAGAGCGCAGAGAAAAAATAAACTCCGCGCTCTCTGCGTCTCTGCGGTGAAATCTTTTAACGGTTTTGAAGCAGCGCCATCGTCGAGCAAACTCTCGCCTCGTTCCTTTGACGCTCACCCCCATCTGCGGTACACTCGATCATGCAAGCTCGCTCGCGTTGGACGACAGTCCAACGGCGGTCACAGCGAGCATCACTAAAAATCCAGAAAAGCTAAAATTGACACACGATCTAAGGAGCCATCCCTATGCCTGACCAAACTCCCATCACCTTCCCCCAGGGATTCACCTGGGGGGTTGCCACCTCCTCTTACCAGATCGAGGGCGCCGTCAACGAAGACGGGCGCGGCGTCTCCATCTGGGATACCTTCAGCCACACACCCGGCAAAACCTACCAGGGACATCACGCCGATATCGCCGCCGACCACTACCATCGCTGGCGCGAAGACCTGGATTTAATGGTCTCCCTGGGCCTCAAGGCGTATCGCTTCTCGATTGCCTGGCCGCGCATCCAGCCTGATGGCGTCGGGCCTGCCAACCCTGCCGGGCTGGATTTCTATGACCGGCTGGTGGATGCCCTGCTCGAAAAAGGCATCGAGCCATTCCCCACCCTCTACCATTGGGATCTGCCCCAAGCCCTGCAAGACAAGGGCGGCTGGCCCAACCGGGAAACCGCCGTTCATTTTGGCGAATACGCCCGCCTCGTCGCCAAAAAGCTAGGGGACCGCGTTAACTACTGGATCACCCACAACGAGCCGTGGGTGATGGCGTTCGCCGGTCACTTTGCGGGCGAGCACGCCCCCGGGATTCAGGATCCCCTCGCTGCGGGAGCGACCGTCCATCACTTGCTGCTCTCGCACGGGTATGCCGTCGAGAGCCTGCGCGCCAACAGCCGTCCCGGCGCGCAGATCGGCATCACCCTCAACCTGTCAGTCATGCACCCCGCGACCGATTCGGACGAGGACCGCGCCGCAGCCTGGCGCTACGATGGCATCGGCAACCGGCTGTTTCTCGACCCCGTCTTCAAAGGCCAGTATCCCGCGGATGTCATGGCGATGCTTGGGCCGATGTTCCCCCAGATGCAGCCTGACGACATGCGCATCATCGCCGCGCCGCTGGATTTCATCGGCGTCAACTATTATTCCCGCTCGGTGGTGCGTCACGACCCCAATTTCCCTTTCATCGAAGCCTCGACCATCCACCCGGAGGGCAATGAATACTCGCAGATGTGGGAAATCTATCCCGAAGGTATTTACGAATTGCTGATGCGGGTGTGGAAAGATTATCAGCCCAAGAAAATCCTCGTCACCGAAAACGGCATCTGCGTGCCGGATGGGATTGACTTCGACGGGCGGGTGCGCGACTACCGGCGCATCGCCTACCTGCGGGATCACATCGCCCAGGTGGGACGCGCCATCGGCGATGGCGCGCCGGTGGATGGTTATCTGGTATGGTCACTGCTCGACAACTTCGAATGGGCGCACGGCTACCGGATGCGCTTCGGCCTGGTGTACGTGGATTTCGACACCTGCCAGCGCACGATGAAAGATAGCGGTCGCTGGTATGCAAAGGTGATTCGACAGAATGGGCTTTCATAAGCGGCTGTCCATATTTTTCTGGAATGCGGACTTTAGTCCGCAACCGGCATCGGATGAATCCGATGCCTAAAAAACAATAACCCGCTGAAGCGGGTTGCCAGGCAGCTTCTTGAACCCGCTTCAGCGGGTTTGGAACGGTTGTAGACGCCGATTTCAATCGGCGGCATTGGCTGGTAAGCATATTCACACCGAGCGTTGAATCGCTCCAATTAAATTCTAAGGATAGCCGCGATGGGAAAATTCCTCGAAAGTGAAAGACAGCGATACGTGAAATTTAAAGCCGAGTCGCCCTATTTTTCCGATGTAGCCCGCACTGACGGCCTCTATAAGCGTAAACTGCGATCGTGTTGTCTGCATCGCGACCACGCCGAGGAAAATCTGTTCCCTGAGGTCCGCCCAACCGCCCTGGCTTTCTTTGCCGCTCAGGAAATCAAATGGCATGATGGACAAGATGGAAAGCCGAGCAACCACTTGTGCGACTCTCAAGTCTGCTGCGTGAATTTTCTGTTCCCCTTTGCAGACAAACCGGTCGAACTGGCAGATATCTTGCGACCTGTTTTCCCGGCGCTTCATAAAATACTTCCAATCGAGAAGGGGCAATTCGTGACCTTCGAGTGGATTGGCCAGCAAAACTACCTCTGCGAGATAAAATCCCCCAACCGCAAACGGTCGCGCGGCGCGCTATTCACCAGCGCCGATGCGGCGGTTCTTTTCGAGCGAACCGATGGGAAGCGGCAGCTTGTGTTGATCGAATGGAAATATACTGAGTCTTATGGCGGCGCTTCGCTAAAAACTGCCAAAAGCGGAAGAAACCGCACCAAAATATACCAGAAATTCTATGAGAGCGCTGACTCACCAATCGCGAAAGATTTACTGCTCAACTTCGACTCGCTTTTCTATGAGCCGTTTTATCAACTCATGCGCCAGCAGTTTCTAGCCCACGAAATGGAACGGGCGCAAGAGTTGGGCGCAAATATCGTCAGCGTGCTGCACATTGCTCCGGCGCACAATGCCGATTTTCAGAAAATAACGTCTCGGGAATTGGCGACGCTTGGCGCAACAGCCATAGATGTTTGGAAAAAGATCGTGCGGGCCAATGAGAGATTTATCAGCGTTAACACGGAGCAATTGTTTGGCAGTCTGTCTACTGAACAATTGCCAACCATGCCGGCGTGGCTGAATTATATTGGCAAGAGATATTCATGGCTAAAGGAAGGGAGTTTCGATGAAACCTAAAAACAACCGCCCATTTTTCCTTCTTGCAGTCCCTCTCCTGGCGCTCGTCGCGCTGTTGATCATCCTTATCGCTCGCCCAAAGCCCGCTGTGCCTGTCCCGACCGGGACGGCGACATCCCCGAGAATTGCCGCATCCCCGGCGGCCACGGTCATCTCCCCCGGAGAGGCGAACACCCCACTCCCCACCGACATCCCGCCAACAGCCGCGACGCCGCAGTACCCGCGTCTTCAATTCGAATCGGACGGCGTTTATCTGACCATCGAAATCCTCGACGATGATCTCGTCCACTTCGAGCTGACGGCGCTCGAACCGCAGGGGGACAGCGGCCTGCCTGTCTCTTCCAGCCCGATGGTGGTCGAGAACGATTTCACTGGCCCAGGCACATTCACCGACAACGGCAGCGGTGCAATCAGTACCGGCGAGCTGGCGATTAAAGTCGAGCCGCAAAGCCTGTGCTTTACCCTGTCGGACATCACCCGCTCCCCAGCGGTGACGCTCACCCGCCTTTGCCCGGCGGAAATGTCGAAAGACGAGAAAGTGATCACGCTTTCCCCCGAGACGATGCAGGCGATCTACGGGCTGGGCGAGCAGTTCACCATCCCCTGCCCGGCGTTGACCGGCAGGGCAGGCTCACTCGATGATTGCCAACTGGACTGGATCGGCCGCCAGCGCCGCCCCGGCAACAAGTTCGGCAACGCCATGACCGGCTTCAGCGGCGGCTCGACCGGCAACGCCCAATTCCCGGTGATGTACGCACTGAGCAGCGACGGCAGCGTCAATTACGCTTTGTTCGTAGACAGTCTCGTCAAGCTGGATTGGAATTTCCGCAAAGACCCGTGGGAAATCCACACCTGGGACGATCAGGCGCGCGGCTATTTCCTCGCCGGGCCGGATTTGCCCGACCTGCGCGCCGATTTCATGGCGTTGGTGGGCCGCCCGCCGGTGCCGCCCAAGAAAGCTTTCGGGCTGTGGATTTCAGAGTACGGCTTCGACAACTGGGCCGAGCTGGACGATAAACTCGCCACGCTGCGCGCCAACGGTTTCCCGGTGGACGGGGTGGTGATGGATTTGCAGTGGTTCGGCGGCATCGCCAGCGATGAAACCTCGCACATGGGCTATGTCGCCTGGGATAGCGAGACTTTCCCCGACCCGGCGGCCAAGATTGCCGAGCTGCGCCAGCAAGGGGTGGGGATGGTGGTGATCGAGGAGTCGTATATCGGCAAGAAGACGCCCTCATATGCCGACCTGGCCGAACAGGGTTTTATGGTGAAAATCAAAGAGGGCGGCGACCCGGTGACGCTCTTTGGCTGGTGGGGGTACGGCGGGATGATGGATTGGACCAACCCGGCCGCGGGCGATTTCTGGCACGACTTGAAACGCCAGCCCCTGGTCGAGATGGGCATCCTGGGCCACTGGACGGATTTGGGCGAGCCGGAGATGTACCAGGAAGGCACCTGGTATTACGGCTTCCCCGAACTGGACAAGCACGACCAGCTCGCCGTACACAATTACTACAATTTCGCGTGGAGCGAGAGCATCGCCCGCGGCTATGCGCGCAATAGCGATACCCAGCGCCCCTTCATCCTGTCACGTTCCGGCACGACTGGCATCCAGCGTTTCGGTACACTCATGTGGTCAGGGGACATCGGCTCGGATTTCACCGGCCTGGCGGAGCAATTCAACGCCCAGGCGCACATGGCCTTCTCGGGCATGGATTACTTCGGGGCCGACATCGGCGGGTTCCACCGGGGCGGATTGACCGGCGAGGCCCTCGATACGCTGTACACCCCCTGGTTCGCCGCCGGGTCGCTGCTGGACGTGCCGGTGCGCGTCCACACCGAGAATCTGTGCAACTGTAAAGAGACCGCTCCCGACCGGGTGGGCGACCTGGCCTCGAACCGCGCCAACATCCGCCTGCGCTACGAGTTGTCGCCTTACCTTTACTCACTGGCTTATCGCGCCTACCTGTACGGGGAGCCGGTCGTTCCCCCGCTGGTTTTCTATTATCAGGATGACCCGAACACCTGGCAGCTCGGCTATGAGAAATTGCTCGGGCAGGATTTGCTGGCGGCGACGGTAAGTATGGAAGATGTGACTCAGCGCGATGTGTACCTGCCAGCCGGAACCTGGATCAATTATTACACCAACGAACCAATCGTCAGCGAGGGCCAATGGGTCAGCGACGTTCCGACGTACGACGACCTGTTCCGCCTGCCATTGTTCGCCCGCGCCGGGGCCATCATCCCGGAGATGTACGTTGACGACCAGACGCTCGATATGCTCGGCCTGCGGACCGATGGCAGCGTGCGCGACGAATTGATCCTGCGGGTGTTCGCATCCCCCTCGCCGACCAGCTTTACCCTGTACGAAGACGATGGGCAAACTATCGCTTATCAATTGGGCGCGTACCGCACAACCGAGCTTTCCCAGCGATGGACCGAAAATGGTGTCGCCGTGACTATCGCAGCCGCCGAGGGGTACTATGACGGTGCTCCCGCCAGCCGCGCCAATATGATCGAACTGGTCGCTCCGCCGGGCTTAAAGATGGTCGGCGTCACGCTGAACGGGCAATTGCTCGCCTCCCGCGCCACACTGGAAGAGTTCCAGGCTTCGGCAGAAGGGTGTTTCATCGTAAATAATGGGCTGATTTTGGCGAAATCGGGAAAGCTGGACGTATCGAGTGAAAAGGTATTCGTTTTCAAACTGGATGTCTATTGATTTCGACGGTCATTTCACGAGACAACCGAATTTAAACGGATGCGGTGGAAAAACCGCATCCGTTTCAGTTCAGGAGCACTTCGTCAATCTCCCCGCATCACTCAAAACCCGATTTTGTGCTAGAATG
>DYIZ01000160.1:8483-16582 GCA_020723385.1 Candidatus Aquidulcis sp. | reverse complement strand
TATCCCAGTCGGACGCCCCGCCAAACCCCTAAATAAGGGTAGCGGAAAATAAGTAATTAGCCAACTTACGGCGATGGGATTCTTGCCAGACTGGTTAAATGCTTTTATATCATATGCCATCATTATCGCTACGATGGAGGCGAACGCCAAAATTATCATCAATTGGAGCAATGTAAGAAAAATAATCTCGGCGCTTGTAAGGAATACAGCCCCTCTACCGCGAAGCCAAGTGATTAACAAGTTTACTGCCACTGAAATGCCGAGAAAGACAACAGCTTTTCGTTTCATTCCCATTCGCCACCAGTTCAAGGCGGCAAAGAGAGGCCCCAAGAAAAATATTAATGTAGGGGGCCAAAATGTCTTTTTCGTATCAGGTTTTTGAGCTTGATCTGGTAGAGATGCCATATTTGCCTTGTTAGCCTATTGGGGGAATCCAGCAAATCACATGATTAGCGCCCCAACCGAATTCGACCGCTTAGATGGCTTTTGCGACTTTCGCATGGGTCCGATCCCCGGCGGAGCCGAAATCTCAAATCACTCGCCCAAAGTCACCTTCAAGAAGTCGAGTATGAGCAGCATTGCATTCGGCTCCAACCCCGGTTGGAGCAGCGCCATCCCATGATTGCTGCCGCTGTACTCCACGCTATGATAATTCTCGCCCTGGGCGGCCTTGCACACTGTGGCCGATTCGCCGTCGCCTTTGGCGTATAAACACCAGGCCGGTACGGGCAGCTGCAACCCGCCGAGTTCCTTGACCACATCTGGGAAAGCCAATGTAAGATAACTGCCCGGCGAGAGCGACAGCGCTCCCTGGCAACTGCCGGGCTGCTGCGCGTTGAGCCAGGCGCAGCCGTCGGGTGCGCCATCAGCGCCGATGCTGGCCCCCATAGCGGCGATGCGCTGCGGGTCAATCCCCTCGAGCTTGCTGGCCCTGAGCATGGCGGCTTGCACATCCAGAAGCCACAGGTCGCGTGTGAACGATTTGCACCCGCCCTCGCAGCCGCGGAAGGTGAAGGTGAAAACGGCAAACGACCGCCCTGCAAGCATCGGCGGGAACCAGGATGGGTCGAGCCAGGGAAGTTTATCGGGGTTGGGGGTCTGCCCGCCCAGGCCGCGCGCTTGCAGCCAGGGGGCGATCTCGGCCCAGTCGGATTGGTCGCCGTTGGCCCAGTGCATGAGCACCACCAGCGGAGCAGGGTTGACCGCTCCCGGGTAGTACGTGCCCGACAGCGCCAGCCCGTCTTCGGCCTGGAATTCGATCACTTGCGGATCGGGCGGGAGGAGCGAGATGCCGGGGACTTCGTTGGGAGCGGGCGTTTCCGTGGGTGGAACCGGCGTCTCAGTGGGCGGGACGGGCGTCTCGGTTGGGGGCGGCGCGGCCGTGTCGGAAGGCGCGGCGGCCGGAGGGGGGACTGTAGCCGACGGCGGCGCGACCGTCACGGGGGATGTCGGAGCCGTGCAGGCGGCGAGGGTTATCAGCATAATGATGGCAGTCAGAAATTTGTTCATATTGATCTGTAGCAGAGATGAGCAGGACTTGATGGCCGGTTGGATTCTTTCAGCCGCCGGATGTCGCCGATTGAAATCGGCGGCTGAAATGGCTCAAAACCCGCTGAAGCGGGTTCGAGATACGGGTTTCAACCCGCTTCAGCGGGTTTTCTGGAATTCGAGGCTTCGGATTCATCCGATGCCGCAGGCGGCCGGGCTGGTTTTTGCGCCGCGGCCATTTTTTCGTCGCGCTCGCGGATTGCTCCGAGCAGGCGGGCTTGCTCCGCCCGCAGCTCGCGGTTCTCCTGCTCGGCGCGCGCCAGCCGGACTGCGCCCGTACGCCCCAGGGCGCTCCCACCGATCAGGTCAACCAGCAGCGCTAGCAGGTAACCGATGATACCCACCAGCACGATGCAGGCCGCCCCCAGGGCTGAGCCGGCCGAGACGCCGATGACAACCGCTGTGATGATGCTCATCAGGAGCACCACCCAGGCGTAAATGTTGGTGAGAAACCAGAGGGGACGGATTTGTTGCATAGGTTTGTCCTGGGGGAAAGGTATGCAGGTAAAAAGTAAACAAGTAAACAAGTAAACAAGTAAACAAGTAATCAGGGAAACAAGTAATCAGGGAAACAAGTAAACAGGGAACATGTCTACCTGTCTACTTGTTTACTTGTCCAATCCATCACTGTTCCGCCGAGATCGAATTATAAATACTCTCGATGGACTCCGGGTCGCCGGTGAAGGTTTTGCCGTTGGTGCGGTTGGCGATGCGCAGCATCAGGTCGGCGTCGGCGTCGTCGCCGTAGGCGATGGTGAAGACTTTGACGCCTTCCACGCTCTCACCCGAGGGCAGGCAGTTGAACATCTGGTTTTGAGTGTTCGAGCTGGATGTATCCTGCCCATCGGAGAGCAGGACGATGCCGTAAAGCCGCTTTTCGTCAGCCGCAATATCTTCGGCTTGCAACCGGCCAATGAGACTCACCGCCTCGCAGACCGCGTCATACAGGGGAGTATTGCCGTCGGCGTACAGGCCGTTGAGCTTCTGGATGAGACTTTCGGCCACGTCGCCGGCGCGCCCGCCGCCCAGGGTGTACACCTGCCCATCCGAGCCAAAGCCCACCACGTACACTTCGTCATCGGGGTCGAGGCGGCTGACGAAGTTGACCGTGCTGGCGACGGCATTCTTGATTTTGTCGCCTTCCATGCTGCCAGAGGTATCCAGCAGCAACACGATGGTGGCTTTCTTCTTGGTCTGGTGGAATACATCTTTCACGGCTGAAGCGACCTCGGCGGAGGGGCTTTCCAGGGCGGGAACGGTGGCGCGCGTCACCCGCGGGTCAGTGCCATCCTCGAGGGTCAGAGGCGCATGCAATACGAGGCTCTCATCCACCGGACGCAGGTAATTCGTGATTGCCATTTCCTGCCGGTCTCGATCCAATATGAAACTTCGGAAAATCCCGGCGGCTTCTTTCTGCTGGTCTGTGACCCAATCGCCGTCGAGGACACAATAGGGCTGCTCGCTCCAATACGTCCCTTTGGATGGGAAGATGAAAACCAGCGGGTAGCGCAGGGTGTCTTTGAACTCGGCGTTGGCCTTGAGCACTTCGGCTTCGGAGCTGGTGATGGCGTGCAGATAGCCGGGGCCGCGCGTCGCCAGAAGCTGCATCAGCGGGCGGTTCTGGATGCCGTAATGGTAGGTGTTTTGCTCCAAACCGCCAAATGCCTGCTTTACTTCTTCGGCGTAAACCTGATCAGCGGTCAGGCCGCTGGTCTTGCCCTCCACGGAATATGCCAGGGCGGTCATCATCAGCAGGCCGGTGTTGGAGAAGTCGGGGTGGGTGTGGCCGAATTTGAAGGTGCCCCACTCCGGGTGGCCGAGCGTCTCCCAACCTTGGATGTCGGCAGACAGCTTGACGAGATCGTCCCAACTGATGGGCTTGTCGGGCCAGCCGAGAGCTTCGGCCATCGGCCGCCACATGGCAAAGCCGATCGGCGCGTAGACGGTGGGGGTGCAGGCGTCGGGAATGAGCGCTTTGCCCGTGCGGTCGCGCCAGACCTGGTTGGCCCCGTCCACCCAGGATTGGTCGCCGGGACTCCACACGACCGGCTGGGATTTGCCGTCGAGAATGGAGGTCTGCGACCCGCCGGAGGTGACGTGTTTGACGGTGACGAAGATAACCTCGCCGGAGGCGATCTTGTGCTGCTCGCTGTTGAACTGCGCCACGACGGCGTTCATCCAGTCCTCTTTGGTGTTGGAGGAGGAGATTTCGACGGGGATGGAGCCTTTGGGCGGGGCAGCGGTGGCCTCGCCGCCGTCGCCGGTGGTGACTTTCACGCCGGAGATCAATTTCGGGATGATCAGCGCGCCGGCAATGATGCAGCCAAAAATAGCCACGGCAGCGACGACGACGATTGCTCCCCAGGGGAATTTGGACTTTTCGGAATACATGAGAGCCTCCTTTGGATGTAGGACTATTGGGTCAAAGGGATCAGGTAAATTGGTACACAGGTAAACAGGTACACAGGTAAATAGGTGCACAGGTAATCAGGAATCCTAATCACCTGATTGCCTGATTACCTGATCACCTTCCTTCCACCACCACCCGGAATCCCAGGAAAGGATAGAAATATCCCGGCGGGTAGGCGCGGCGGTAGGTGGTGCGGGAGCCGAAGGCGGTATCGTTGTACGAGCCGCCGCGCGCCACGCGCAGCGGGCCGGGCGGAAACGCTTCGTCGGGCAGGGGGGTGTATTCGCTCGAAGTCCATTCCTGGGTATTGCCGCACATCCCCGCCACGCCGTAGGGGCTGGCGTCGCCCTCGATGCTGCCGGCGTCCACTGTCTCCTCGCGCTCGGACTCGAAGGTGTTGGCAAGCGACGAGTCGAACAGCTCGCCCCACGGGAAGGGACGCCCATCGTCGCCACGCGCCGCCCGCTCCCATTCCTGCTCAGTGGGCAGGCGCGCCAGTTTCTTCTTCACGGCAGAAAGCCAGCGGCAGTAGGCTTCCGCCTCGAAGGCAGTCACGCCCACCACCGGCCGGTAAAGCCGCTTGCGCTGGACCTCCCAGGCGTCGGGAATCCAGCGGTTCTCGCGCCCCCAGCCGTCGCGCTGGCCGTTGACCCACGCCCAGCCCTCCGGCGTCCACCAGCGTTCCTGGCGGTTGGCCTCCGCTTCGAGGAACACCCCGTACTGGCTGACCGTGACCGGCACGTGCGCCATCTCGAACTCGGCGACGAACACCGTTTTCGGCGGGTACTCGCGCGGGTGGAAGCGGCTGCCGATGCGGAAATGCCCGCCGGGGATGCGTTTGGTGAGGCCAATCGAGGCTTTGGAGGCGTAATCGGGGCCAGTGGTCATGGGTTACATTCCGATGGCTTCGTCGCACTCGTCGGGGGTCGCTGGCGGAGGCGCATCCCAGGCTTGGGTCATCCGCTGCCAGGTTTGTTCCAGTTCTTCCGGCAGCACGCGGGTCTGACCCAGTGACGACATAAAATTGGTGTCGCTGCTCCAGCGCGGCACCACGTGCAGATGGACGTGATCGGCGATGCCCGCGCCCGCCGCCTCGCCGATGTTCGCCCCCAGGTTGAAGCCGTGCGGGCAGTAGACTGCCTGCAAGACTCGCATGGATTGCGTGACCAGTTCCATCATCTCGGCGCGCGTCTCGGCATCCAGCAGATCCAGCGACGGCTGGTGGGCGAACGGCACCACCATCAAATGCCCGCTGGTGTAGGGGTAGCGGTTGAGAATGACGAACGCCCGCCGGCCGCGGTACACGATCAGATTTTCGGGGCCGTCGGGCAGCGCCGCCTCGTTGCAAAAGACACATCCTTCGACTTTTCGGTGATTTGCGATGTAAGCCATACGCCAGGGGGACCAGAGTTGTTTCAAGGTTGTCATTGCTCCGTAAGAAGGTGCGAAAACGTAAATCGTAACTTACTGACCATTTACGTCTTACGCGTCACGTTTCACGAGTAGACTTATTTTAGCATCAATTCACGTGGAATGGTTGGCAACCCGCCGCGCCCGGAATGCAGGTAAAATAGCCTTGCAGCCAGGCGACGCTCCCTTTTCGAGCGGTTGTCTCCTGGGCCAGTGAGGCGGCGGACATGGCAGATCAGCGCGTCAAATTCGATCCACAGAAACATCATCGCAGGTCCATTCGCCTGCCGGGATACGATTATGCACGGGCGGGCGCGTATTTCGTGACCCTCGTGACGCATCAGCGCCAATGTCTGTTTGGCGAGGTGGTGGAGGGGGAAATGGTGTTGAACGATTTGGGCAGAATCGTTCAATGGGAATGGATGCGGTTGCCCCAGCGGTTCCAATACATCGAATTGGGGGCGTATATCGTTATGCCGAACCATTTTCACGGCATTTTGATATTCCACGACGATACGGTAGGGGCGACCCGCCGGGGTTTGACCGTTGATCTTTCGGGCGGTGCGGGTTTGCATGACGAGGTTCTGGCGGGCATCGCGGTAGGGGCGACCCGACAGGGAATAGCCGTTGCCCATTCAGGCGAGGCGGGTTTGCAGGATGATGTTTTGTCGGGCAATGCGGTAGGGGCGACCCGCCCGGGTATGACTATTGCCCATTCAGGCGAGGTGGGTTTGCAGGATGATGTTTTGTCGGGCAATGACGGGTCGCCCCTACACCCGCGCGGCCCCCAACCGTCATCATTGGGTGCGATCATGGCGCAATTCAAATCGCGCGTGACCAAACGATTGTGGAAAACCCCGGCATTGCACGGCGCGCCCATCTGGCAACGCAATTACCACGATCACATCATCCGCAGCGACGATGAAATGGCGCGCATCTGGCGCTACATCGAATCCAACCCAGCGCGTTGGGCGGCGGACGACGAAAACCCGCGCCGCGGCCCGTAGGGGCGACCCGCACGCGCTGACAATTGTTACGGCCGTAGGGGCGACCCGCCTGGGTATGATCATTGTTCTTTCAGGCAAAGCAGATTGGCATGACGATGTTCTGGCAGGCATTGGCGGGTCGCCCCGACAGGGAACAGCCATTGCCCATTCAGGCGGGACGGAATTGCAATGACGAGGTTCCGGCGGGCATCGGCGGGTCGCCCCAACAGGAAATAACCGTTGCCCATTCAGGCGGTGCGGATTTGCATGACGAGGTTCCTGCGGGCATTGACGGGTAGCCCCGACAGCCCAATTGGATGTAAAACAGATTCTCAACAACCCAAACCCGACCGGGGTGGCCCGCCATCCCGGTTTCGTTTTACCCGAATCGTTGACATCCCGCCCCAAACCGTGTATCCTCCCCTCCCGCACCCTTTGCCCATTTGCCCATTTGCTCATTTGTCCTCCATGTCCCAACTCCCCCTCTTCGCCCCGCCGCCGCCCCCCGCCTGGTCTGTCGCCGACCTCACCCGCTACCTGCGCGAGCTGCTCGAAAGCGACGCCAACCTGCAAGACGTGTGGGTGACAGGCGAAATCTCCAACTTCTCCCGCCCCTCGTCGGGCCACCTGTACTTCACCCTCAAGGACCAAAAAGCCGCCCTCAAGTGCGTGATGTGGCGCAACGCCGCCATCCGGCAGCAGTTCACCCCGCGTGACGGCGACGCGGTCGAAGTCCACGGCGCGGTCAGCGTGTACGAGGCTGGCGGCGCGTACCAATTGTACGCCGACCTCATCCGCCCCACCGGCGAGGGCGCACTCTACCAGGAATTTCTGCGCCTCAAAGCCCGCCTGGAAGCCGAGGGGCTGTTCGACCCGGCCCGCAAGCGGCCCATCCCGCGCTGGCCGCGGCGCATCGGCATCGTCACCTCGCCCACCGGCGCCGCGCTGCGGGATATGTTGAATACCCTTCGACGGCGCTATCCGCTGGCGGAGGTGATCCTGGCCCCCACGGCGGTTCAAGGCGACGAAGCGCCGCCTGGAATTGTCGAGGGGCTGAAAAACCTGAATGCGCTTGCCCGCCCGGATGTGGTCCTCGTCGCCCGAGGCGGCGGTTCCATCGAAGACCTGTGGGCCTTCAACGACGAGCGCGTGGCGCGGGCGATTGTCGCCTCCACTGCGCCGGTCATCTCCGGCGTGGGCCACGAGACCGATTTCACCATCGCCGATTTCGCTGCCGATTTGCGCGCCCCTACCCCCACCGCCGCCGCCGAGCTGGCCACCCCAAACCAGGATGACCTGCGTCTCGCCCTGGCGGAGCTGGCGCAGCGTCTCACCCGCACCGTGCAAACCTCGCTGGAGTCGAACCGCTGGCGGTTGAGCAGCCTTCAGAACCGCCTCCAACTGCGCTCCCCGCAGTCCCGCTTGCGCAACGACCGCCAGCGGCTGGATGAGCTGACCCGCCGCGGTGGAATCGCCCTGTCGCACAGCCTGCAACTGAAACGCGCCCGCCTCACCGGGCTGGAGCAGCGCCTCTCGGCGCTCAATCCCCTCTCGATCCTGGGGCGCGGCTTCGCCGTCGTCACCCACCCCGACGGGCGGCTGGTTCAATCCATCGGGCAAGTACAGCCCGGCGATCCATTAGATGTACGCGTGAGCGATGGGCAATTTGAAGTACGAGTGATCAGTAACCAGTGATCAGTAACCAGTGATCAGTAACCAGTGATCAGTAACCAGTGATCAGTAAC
>DYIZ01000160.1:0-8383 GCA_020723385.1 Candidatus Aquidulcis sp. | reverse complement strand
CAGTGATCAGTTATCAGTGAACAGTCTACTGATTACTGATAACTGATCACTGATCACTGAATTGGAGACCCCAATGACCGAACCCACCCCCCTCGAACAACTCACCTACGAGCAAGCCCTGGCCGAGCTGGAAACCATCGTCGCTGCGCTGGAGTCCGACAAACGTTCGCTGGATGAAGCCATGACCCAGTATGAACGCGGCCAGGAATTGGCGCGCTACCTGGCGGGTTTACTCGATCAAGCCGACCTGAAAGTTCAACAGCTTTCTGGCGATGGCCTGACCCATTTCGAATCCCAGGCCTGATATGCCCATCTCTGCATTGCTCGATAACAATACATTGACCGCTGCGCTGATTGCCTGGACATTGGCCCAGGTGATCAAAGTCCCGCTCGATTTTGTGCGTACCAAGCGCGTGAACTGGGCGGTGCTGCTCAGTGTGGGAGGCATGCCCAGCTCGCACTCGTCGCTGGTGACCGCCATGGCTTACGGCGTCGGGCTGCGCGCTGGATTCGATAGCCAAATGTTTGCGGTCGCGATGATCCTGGCAATCGTCGTCGTCTACGATGCGGCAGGCATTCGCCGCCAGGCAGGCAAACATGCCGCCGTTATCAATGCCATGATCGAAGACCTGGCAGCCGGGCATCCCCTCAAAGAAGAACAGTTGCGTGAGGTGCTGGGTCACACACCTTTGCAGGTGTTGGCAGGAATCTTGCTCGGGATTATCGTGGCGCAGGCATTCTGGATGTTGTGGCGATAGAAACGGCGCGCCTTTTACAAGAAGAATTTACTTGATCCCATGCTCTGCGTGGGATCTACTCGCCAGACACTCCGCGTCTACCCAACTGTCGCGGCGCAGAGCATCGTCACCCGGTATGAATTTGGAAGGCATTTCATGAACCGTCGGATCGCTTTTCTGGTTTTGCTCATTGTCATGCTGCTTGCCTGCGGGCCAGTGGCTGCCGCGACCGTCGCGCCGCCCACTCTGCTTGCGCCGACTGCGGCTGTCATCTTGACTGAGCCGCCCGCCTCCCCGGCGCCAACCGAGACGTTCGCGCCAGAGCCGACGGAAACGCTCCCGCCAGCGCCAACCGCCACTGAGATCGCTTTTCCTACGGTTACGCTCGCCCCGGCAGTTTCGCCAGTCGCCGAGATTCCCTTTGGGCAGCAGGCTTATGACTACCTGGTGTCGCTGACTGCCCTCGGCCAACGCATCGCCGGGTCGGAAACCGAGTCTCAGGCGGTTGATTTGTTGGCCGAAATATTTTCGGAGATGGGCTATTCACCTGTCGAGCAGCCTTTCACGTTCGATGATGGCAGCCGTACAGCCCATTCTGCCAACATTATCGCCGTCAAACCAGGCGACTCCGCCCGTGAGATTATCATCGGAGCGCATTACGATTCTGTAGATATTGGCGTGGGCGCAGACGATAACGCCTCTGGCGTGTCTGTGATGTTGGAAGTCGCCTCACGAGTGAAGGACATCGAGACGCCGTATACGCTGCGTTTCATCGCTTTTGGGGCTGAAGAGGTAGACCTGGACGGTTCGGCGTATTACGTCAGCCAGATGAGCGCCGCCGAGATCGCAAACACGGAAGTGATGGTCAACCTGGACAGCCTGATTGCCGGGGACATCACTTACGTGTACGGCGACGCCGGGCGCGCTGGAATCATTCGTGATTGGGTGTTGGATTATGCCCGGCAAGAAGGATTAGACCTGGTCACCTCGCCCGATAGCGGGCCAGGTTATCCTGCCGGAACCACCTGCGACGACTGCTCCGATCACGCCGCGTTCATGGAAGCCGGCATCCAGTATGCCTATTTCGAAGCCACCAACTGGAATCTCGGCGATGAAGACGGCTACACCCAGGTAGACCTGCAATACGGCGACGATGGTTATATCTGGCACACCCGTTACGACAATCTCGAATACCTCGAAGAGACTTTTCCCGGAAGAGTCGAGGCGCACTTGAGCCTGTTTGCAACCCTGTTGTACGCTATTGTTACTCAATATTACTGTCCATTCGCTGATATTTTAATTGATATCGTGAATTTCTATACCGCCACATATAGCGGTAATCGCGACGAAAGGCCTACATATGGCAGTAAGTGTTTTGCTCTCACAGAGCAATTTACAACGAAAAATGAATTTTCAGCGTGTTCTATTGCTCTCAAAACCAAAATGAAGGTAAAAAGCGGCTTTTTGGGCCATAATTCGCGAAAGTCACTTTAATTTAAGCGAACAGTCAGATATTATTAGAAGATTTCCCGATTTTTGGGTATGCGGGCGGCTACGCCGCCCGCATACCCAAAAATCCGTGTTCTATCCCGCTGAAAGTGGAGCCCCAACCATTGGAACCTCCATCGCAACCCTCGCAAGCCCAGTGGATTATAATGTGATCCCGCCGCATGACGCGGTTGCGAGCAGCCGGCATCCGGCGGCCTGAGCGTGGATCAGCAACCCAACAAACCATCAGCCCATCAGGTTACCGCCCATTTCGAGCGAAAATCGGCTCTCCAGGATTTGCCGTGATGCTCGCGTCGGACGACAGTCCGACGCCCCAGATGTAGCGTGTCATTGCTCGCTGATGCCAGATGCGGGGACTGTCGTCCCCTTGGAGCAAATAAATCACGGCGATTCCCGAAGCCCCCGAAAATCTGTGATCTGCTGAGTGTCCACTTTTATCGAGAAATTACAGCGCTACCTTATTGTTACTGGATCGAGGATAAAACCATGAACCGTACATTTAGAATCCCTGGAATGTTGTTTATCGCCCTGGCGGCTGTGTTGCTGCTCCAGGGGAGCGCCGCGCCTGTGCAGACAGGAACGACACAGGCTATCTACGGCAATGCGTTTTCCCGCAGCAAATTTATGGATGGCAGCCGCGCCCCATTCTCCTTCGGGCTGGCTGCCGATATGCGTGAGTTTACCGGGCCGGGCACGTATGACACACTGCAATATTTTCGAGGCGCGGCGACCGCTCTGGACAGCCTGGGCGAGGCGGCTTTCCTGCTCGTCCCCGGCGACTACGACCCGGTGATCAACCTGCAATGGACAATCACCAGCACCTTCGGCGTGGATTATCCCTGGTATTGGGTCGTCGGCAACCATGAAATGCCCGGGCGCGGGACGGAACCGTATTTCGGAGCGAACATGGACTGGCTGCGGGCGCATACGCCACCCGGTGTGAATCCCGGCCCGGCTGGCTGCCCCGAGACCACCTATTCGTTCGATTACCAGGATGCCCATTTCGTGATTCTCAACGAATCCTGCGATACCGGCGGTGATACCGTCACCGATGGCGACATTTCCGATCACCTGTACGATTGGCTGGCAGCCGATTTGGTAAACACCAACCAACCCTTCATTTTTGTCTCCGGGCACGAGCCAGCTTTCCCTCAGCCCGATGTTGACAACGGGCGCATCAACCACCTGGGCGACAGCCTGGATAAATACCCCGCTCGCCGCGACCGGTTTTGGACTTTACTGCAAACCCATGGCGTGGTTGCCTATTTGTGTGGGCATACCCACAATCACAGTGTCGTGAATATCAACGGCGTCTGGCAGGTAGATGTGGGGCATGCGCGCGGCCTGGGCGACACCGGC
This sequence comes from Candidatus Aquidulcis sp., assembly GCA_020723385.1. Classification (GTDB taxonomy): domain Bacteria; phylum Chloroflexota; class Anaerolineae; order Anaerolineales; family UBA4823; genus DYIZ01. The sequence goes on along the minus strand of DYIZ01000160.1, from coordinate 4,778 downwards.
GCGCGCAGCACCTTCGTCATGATCCATGTGAGCGGCGAAGCCATAACCTACTCGGCTTACCGCGACGACGCCGATGGCGGTGCCTACACACTGATGCACACGGGATTCTTGTTCGTGCAAACGCCGGTTTTCCTCCCAATCGTCAATCGTTGACGGCCTCACGATTTGATGAGGGGAACCACCCGAATGCGGGCAGCGTCTTCGATTATCGCAGAGTTATCTGATAGAATTAGTCAGGATCAAATCTATGTACAACTATCCTACTCGACCTTCCGCAGGTTTTGCTGAGCCGCCATCGGCTGGCGGCTCGCCTGCCATGACCTTTATCGGGCAGGCGCTGGCTGCCTTGTTTGGCGGCGTGGCGTTCTTCTTCTTGCTGTTATTGCTGCTCCCCTTCGGGTACGGCCTGGTCTATGCTGGGCGCATCTATCCCGGCGTCTCGGTCGGCGGCATTGACTTGTCGGGGAAGCGCCTTGCAGAAGCGTCTGCCATTTTGGCGCAGAGGCTCGATTACCCTGAGCGCGGGCGCATCGTTTTCCAGGAAGGCGCTAACGTGTGGAGCGCACGCCCCAGCGAGTTGGGCATGTTCCTCGATTATCCCAACAGCGCCCAGGCGGCCTACACCTGGGGCCGTACCGGCCGGTTGGCGGATCGTGTCTCGGCCCAATGGCAGGCCTGGACGGAGGGGACGGATCTGCCGCCGGTGTTCATCTTCGACGAGCGCACTGCCCAAAGTTACTTGCAGGGCATCGCCGCTCAGGTGGATAAGGCGATCATCGAGGCTTCGTTGAGCGTGAATGGCATCGAAGTGGTGGTCAACTCCGGGCAGGTGGGCCGCACCCTCGATGTGGCCGCGGCGATGGTCAATTTGCGGGTGATGATGCCGACGCTGACCGACGGCATCGTACCGTTGATCGTTCACGAGACGCCGCCTATGATTTTCGACGCCACCGAGCAGGCCAATCTTGCGCGCACGATCTTGAGCGCCCCGCTCACGTTAACTATCCCCGACGCCGAAGAGGGTGACCCCGGCCCGTGGACGTTCGACCAGGCTACATTGGCCGGGATGCTGACCATCGAGCGCGTCAACACGCCCGAGGGGGCGCGTTATCAGGTGGGATTGAAAACCGACGGGTTGCGCACTTTCCTCGAGGGTGTGGCGCCCTCTTTTGAGCGTACCCCGGTCAATGCCAGGTTCATCTTCAACGATGAAACCGACCAGCTCGAAGCAATCCAGCCATCGGTCATTGGTCGCGCCCTCGATATCGAAACCACCATTCAGGCGATCAATGAAAAGATCGTCACCGGTGAGCATACTGTCGCGGTGGATATGGAATACACCAACCCGCCCGCCCCAGATGACGCCACTGCCGAGTCTTTGGGGGTGGTTGAACTGGTTAGCTCGTATACCTCGTATTTTTATGGTTCCAGCGCGGCGCGCATCCAGAATATCACGGTGTCTTCGGCCCGTTTTCACGGGGTGATGGTGCCGCCGGGGGCCACGTTCTCGATGGCCGATGTGCTTGGCGATGTCAGCCTGGATACGGGCTACGCCGAGGCACTCATTATCTTCGGCGACCGCACGATCCAGGGGGTAGGGGGCGGGGTGTGCCAGGTGAGCACGACCCTGTTCCGCACAGCGTTCTTCGGCGGCTACCCGGTCGCCGAGCGCTATGCACACGCCTACCGCGTCTCGTATTATGAGCTGACCCGCAGCGGCTCGGTAGATACCGATATGGCCGGGCTGGACGCCACGGTGTTCGCGCCGGTGGTGGATTTCAAGTTCATCAATGACCGATCGTCGTGGCTGCTGATGGAGACGTACGTGGACGAGGCAGCGCGCACCTTGACCTGGAAGTTCTACTCCACCGATGATGGGCGTACAGTCGAGTGGGATACCAGCGGCCTGGAAAATATCGTCGAGCCGCCTGACCCGCTCTACGAGTTCAATCCCGAACTGCCGGATGGAAAGATCAAGCAAGTGGATTGGGCCGCCGATGGCGCCGATGTGACCGTGACCCGCCGGGTGATGAAAGATGGGCAGGTTTATTTCACTGACCAGTTTTTCACCCATTACCTCCCCTGGCAGGCAAAATACCAATACGGCGAGGGGGCCGACGTTCCCACTCCCGAGCCGACCGACGAGCCGTAGGGTGGTAAAATAGCTAAAATTCTTCGATCAGGAGTTTCTCATGGTCAATCAAGAACTACTCGATATTTTGCGCTGCCCGGCCTGTGTGCGGGAGAAAGACGGTCTTTTGGAGTATTATAAGGAATCCTGGTTGATTTGCCAGGACTGCGGGCGCAAGTACCCGGTGCGCGACGACATCCCCGTGATGCTGATTGACGAAGGGGATAAGTGGGCGAACACTGCCAAAGATGCGCTGCCGGTGCCGCCTCCGGCGAATTGATTATTTAAACGAGAACGAAAATTGGGCGTTCGTACCTGCGAAGCAGGTACGAACGCCCAATTTTCGGATTATTTACCCCACACCCACAACCCCCACAACCCGATCATTGCCAGCCCGATGATGAGCCGGACGAAATAGCTCAATCCCCAGCCGACGACCAGTCCGCGCACGGTGGTCAGCGCGGTTTTGGCGTCGCGCAGGCGGATGTATTCCGACAGCCACAGCACCAGCGGCGCGGCGATGATCCCGCCCACCGGGGGAAAGGCGATAGTACCGACGATGCCGGCGACCAGCGCCAGCACAATCGAGACCCACGAGGCTCCCTCTTTGTGCGACACGAGGCTCATCAGAACGTTGTCAATCACCACGCTGACCAGCATCAGCACTGTGGTGAGGCCGAACATCCAGCCGCCCAGGATACCAAAGCCGTCCACGATCCCGTAGCCCAGCGCCGCCAGCCAGATGACGACGCTGCCGGGGAAGATGGGCACGATCAGCCCCAACAGGCCGATCAGCATAACGACAAGAACGATGATTTCGAGGCCGGGGGACATTGTTTGTTATTTCTCCGGGTGGATGACTTCGACGCCGCCCATCCACGGGCGCAGGACTTCTGGCACAACCACCGAGCCATCGGCCTGCTGGTAGTTTTCCAGCACGGCGATGAGCGTGCGCGGCATCCCCAGGCCGGAGCCGTTGAGGGTGTGTACAAAGCGGGTTTTGCCGCCTTCCGCCGGGCGATACTTGATGTTGGCGCGGCGCGCCTGAAATTCGCCCACGTTCGACACCGACGAGACTTCCAGCCATTCGTTGCAGCCGGGCGCCCACACTTCGAGATCGTAGGTGATATGGGCGTTGAAACCCAAATCCCCGGTGCAGAGCTGCTTCACCCGGTAAGTGAGTCCTAACCCGGCGCAGGTTTGCTCGGCGTCGGCGCGCATCTTTTCGAGCATGGCTTCCGATTCTTCGGGCTTGCAGTAAATGTACATCTCGACTTTGTCGAATTGGTGGCCCCTTTTGATGCCGCGCACGTCGCGCCCGGCGCTCATCTTCTCACGGCGGAAGCAGGGTGTGTAGGCAGTGTAATGCATCGGCAGGTCAGCTTCGGTCAGGATGTCGCCGCTGTGGATGCCGGTGAGGGGCACTTCGGCGGTGGGCACCATCCAGAAATCCTCTTCAGCGTCGTGATACAGATTGTCGCGGAACTTGGGAAGTTGCCCCGAGCCGAACATCGTATCGGCTTTGACCATGAAGGGGGTGTACTTCTCGGTGTAGCCCTGCCGGATGTGGAGATCGAGCATCCAGGCGATGAGCGCCCGCTGAAGGCGCGCCCCAGCCCCGCTGAGCACGTAGAAGCGTGAGCCGGTGATCTTTACTCCCTGGTCGAAGTTGATGATGCCCAGTGCCGGGCCGAGATCCCAGTGCGGCTTCGGCTCGAAGTCGAACTCTGGGATTTCGCCGACCCCCTGGATGACGACGTTCTCGCTCTCATCTTTGCCATAGGGGGTGCGCGGGCCGGGCAGGTTAGGGATGGTGGCAACGACAGCGGTCAACTGCTCCTCCACCTGCCGCAATTGCTCGTCGAGCTGGCTGATCTTGTCCCCCACGGCGCGCATAGCCTCGATTTTGGCCTGCCTTTCAGCGGGATCTTTCATTTTGCCGATTTCTTTCGAGACGGTGTTGCGCTCGGCTTTGAGGCGCTCAGCATCCTGAATGATGGCGCGGCGCTGCTCGTCCAGGCGCAGAATTTCCTCCACTGGCGTGGCATCCATCTGCCGGTCGGAGAGCGCTTTGCGGACGAGGTCGGGATTTTCACGGATAAGGTTGATGTCTAACATGTTGCCTCCAAATAGCTTTCAGCAGTCGGCACTCAGCTTTCAATGATTAGCTTTCAGTCCGTCTTTTCGCTGACTGCTGAAAGCTGATCGCTGACCGCTTTAACAAAACTACCCCCTCGCCAGCAGGACGAGGGGGCGTCGTGGTGCCACCTGCTTTTGCCGCCTCAAGGGTGAGGTCAGCCTCTTCTCGCGTTAACGGGCGAACCCGATCTCCCTTACGGTGGGGGTGTCCCACCCCTGCGGGAACGATTGGCCTGTTGGGGTAAACCCGCGTGTTTACCCTTCAGAACCGACGGAGGGGATTTGGCTGCCCTGCTTGCCGCCTCACACCATTCGGCGGCTCTCTGAAAAGCGGCGCAGTTACTTGGCTCCGTGCGAATCGTATATTGATCAATTGGACGGGATTATACTCAAGGTGTGACGCTTGTCAAGCAGATAGTTAACCGGTCACTAAAAATACTGTGATCCAATCGTTCAAACGATCCCACAACTTAATACCCCCTTCAACAACCCAGATAAAGAGCAGGCT